>SICN01000030.1 GCA_009691405.1 Candidatus Peribacteria bacterium
GATGGCATCACCCGAGAACACCGCGTGCGTTGCAGCCGCGTAGACATCCTTATTGGCACCGCGTTTGATCAGTGCTTCTTTGGCTTTGAGGAGAGTTCCGGCCGTATCGATGATGTCGTCGAAGATCACGCACGTTTTTCCTTCGATATCGCCGACGACTTCCAGGATCTCCGCTTGATGGTGAGCGGTGCGGTTCTTGTGCATGATGGCGAGGTCCGCATCCATTAGGTCGGCGAGTTTCTTCGCCCTCTTCGCTCCTCCAGCATCCGGAGCGACTACGACAAGATTCTTGAGTTTCTTCGACTTCAAGTATTTCGCGAAGATCGGTCGTCCGTCGAGTGCGTCGACCGGTACGTGGAAGAAGCCTTGGATTTGTTCGGAATGGAGATCCAACGTCACGACGTGGTCAGCACCAGCATGTTCCAGAAGTGTTGCAATCAATTTTGCGGAAATGGGTTCTCTGGGCTCTGCGACTCTGTCCTGACGCGAGTAGGGAAAGTGAGGCAGAAGCACATGCACCGTGCGTGCAAAGCTGAGCTTTGCAGCCTGACACATGAGGAAGAGTTCCAGGAGATCCTCATTGAGGTTTCTGGTGCCTGTCTGGAGAATATAGATATCTTTTCCGCGAATCGATTCTTCGTAGCGCACGTATCTCTCGCCGCAACTGAAAGCCTTGAGCTTCACTTTTCCGAGAGCACACCCGAGTGCTTTGGCCAGATGCCGAGCGAGTGCCGGGTGCGAGGATCCTGCGAAGAGGTACATACCGGATAACAGTATACCACGTTTTGGGCTTTCCTGTCTGGTACACTTCCATTATGCACCTTCGCTGGTCCCAGATTTCGGGAATGCCTGTCATTGACGATCAGACCCAGGAGATTGTCGCTTTCCTCAGAGATCCTCTTATTGATGCGGATTCGGGGAGAGTGCTCGGTTTCTATGTACTGGCAGGAAGTGGGATCTTGCTTCTCTCGACTGCGGACATTCTGAGTATCGGCACGAAAGTTCATATCGGGAGTAGGGAGAAACTCTCACCCCCCGAGGAACTGGTTCGTCTTCAATCGATCCTCGATGATCCCCGTTCTTTTCTCGGGCAGACGATACGCAATCGAGAGACGGGTCGAACACTCGGGAAGTGTGTCGATCTGCAATTTGACACGCATCACTTCTCGATTGAATGGCTCTTTCCTCGAAAATTTCTGTTCTTTCGGAAGCCAATTCCTGCAAGTGAAATTCTCGAAGTGACCGTTGACGCAATCTGGATCAAGAATCCTCTTCGCCCGGGGGAAGAACGTGTCGATGAAAAGGCGAAAACAGCAGCAGGCTTGCTTGTTGCTCCGGAACCTCTGTCGTCATAATCCTCTTTGACTATAGAAGATTATTGACGAATGTGACGATCACTCTTGCAAGCAGGATGATGATGATACCGGCACCGACGTAGATGATCGTCGTTTTCGATTTGTCTTTCTCTCCTTCGTCGCCACCGGAGACGATGAGACGAATGCCAGCAAAGACGATGAACGCGACAGCGATCACCAGAATGACGTTCAGGACCCCATTGATGAGGTTTGCGATGCCGGTCTGGATATCCGGTGCGGTGCTGAGGCCGGTGATGCTGCCGAGACCGCTGTTGCCGATTGCCGCCATGGCGCGAGCAGGGAAAAACATCGAGGCACTACTCAGCAAGCGTATGGCGCCTGTCAGGAATATTTTCATCATCGACTCGATTATCGGAGCGGAGCGACTTTTTTGCAAGACAAAAACCCCCCCCGAGCTTCGGAGGGCTTTGAAATTCGGATTAGAGTAGGTTGTTGACGAAGAGGACGATGAGTTTTGCGAGAAGGACGACGATGATACCGGCTGCAACATAAATGATCGTGGTCTTCGATTTGTCTTTCTCTCCTTCTTCTCCGCCGGAGACGATGAGACGGATGCCCGCGACCACGACGAATGCAACGGCGACAATGAGAACGAAGTTCAGGATGCCATTGATGAGGTTTGCGATGCCGGTTTGAATGTCTGCAGCACTGGAGAGTCCGGAGACGCTTCCAAGACCGCTTTGCGGCAGTCCTGCGAGTGCACTACCTATGAAGAGCGTGAATGCGCCGATTGCGCTGGCTGCGAAGGAGAGTAGTTTCTTCATCGGGGGAAGTTGGAAAGGGTAGGAAGGGTGGAAGGTCGATAGCAATTGAACGGATTATCCGAGCCGATGCCTGTTTTTGCAATAGCATATTTTTTGATCTTTGGAAGTGTCAAAAAAGCCCCTCCAGTTGTGGAGGGGCTTTTGAAATCCCTTTGGATTAGACCAAGTTGTTCACGAACGTCACGATGACGCGAGCGAGCAAGACGACGATGATACCGATGATTACGTAGATGATCGTGGTCTTCGCCTTGTCTTTCTCTCCCTCGTCGCCACCGGAGACGATGAGACGGATACCGGCAACGATCACGTACACAACGGCAACGATCAAGATGAAGTCGAGGATCGTCGTGATCACTTTGACGATGGCCCTGCGGACACCGCTTGTGCCAACTTCGGTCGAAAGACCGGAGATCGAGTCCGGCTCGGAGAGAGCAGCGACAGCCTGACCCACGTAAAACATGGATGAGCCGACGGCGCCCGTCGCCATACTGATAAGTTTTTTCATAGAAAGAAAAGGGAAGAGAAAAAAGGAATAAATTAACGTCAGTATTCTAGGATATTTTCGCCTTAGCAAGTGTATTTATTTTTCTTTGTCAATCGCTCTGTGCGAGTCCGGTAGCGACAATCAGGAAGGCGGGAAGTGTGTACCATATGTCCTGATTCACCGTAAGAAGTTGTAGAAGCATGCTGTTTTCGATCAGCGGTGTCAGGACTCCGCTGATCATCACTGTGCTCCCGTTGATGCTTCCTCCTCCTGCATACGAGAGGATCGTCGAGACGATGAGACCGGACAGCGAAAATCCGAACAGTGCCGTTGTGAGAATCGAAAGGAGAGTGCCGGTGTCCTTCGTGTGCGTGAGCTCGATGCCGCTCTTCGTGACGAAGATGATCATGCAGATCGCGAAGACGAAAATCTTTGCGAGTGAGATCAGTGTGATGTCGAGCGGAATGCCCACCGAGCGAAAGACGGCATCTCCATCGCCGATCAGTCGCAGAAGGATGTTGCCGATGCCGAGTGTCGTAATCACTGCGATGTACGCCGCCACAATGAGTTTCATTGTTCGGTCTTTGCCGATCAGAAAACAGTAACTCATGACGACGGCGAAGAAGACGACGATGAAAAGATCCCAGCTCAGTGACAGTGACATCATGGTGACAGTGTACACTCTGCGCATGCGTCACGGATTTCTCCTCGTTCATAAACCTCGCGGTCCCACCAGTCACGACACAGTGGCACAACTTCGTCGAAGTCTTGGAGAACAGAAGATGGGTCATCTCGGTACACTCGATCCTCTCGCGACGGGACTCATGGTTGTCGCTGTTGGAGGCAAGGCTCTGAAAGTAGTTGAACTCTTCAATAAGCTTCCGAAAGTGTACGAAGCGTGCATCACTCTCGGTACAACCAGCACAACGTATGACAGCGAAGGAATGCTTCAGGAGCAGAAGCCGAAAGCAGGCTGGCTCCCTCCGGATGATGCGTCGAGGATACAGGCACTCATCGATGATCGATTTCTCGGAAAGATCCAGCAGGTGCCGCCCGCATTCTCGGCGATCCACGTTGGTGGCGAACGTGCGTACAAGAAAGCGATGCGCGGCGAGCATGTGGAGATGCAAGTACGGGAGACGACGATCAGCGCATGCAAAGTCATTGGTTATTCATTTCCAATTGTGACGCTCGAAGTGCACTGCGACAGCGGGACGTACATCCGTTCTCTTGCGCACGATCTTGGGATCAGTCTCCGCTGCGGCGGATACCTTTCATCACTCGTTCGTACGGCAGTCGGGGAGTGGAGACTGAAGAACGCTCTTCCGCCCGATGCGATTCGCTGGCTCGACGTGATACCGCTCAAAGATATTCTTCCTGGGTTTCCTTCACGTGAACTGAGTAGTGCCGAGTGGGGAGAAATTCAGCACGGTCGTCCGATTGATGGGGACATGGATCCCGAAAAGCCGTTTGTCGCATGGTATGACGGTCTTCCAGTCGCACTCCTCGAAAGATCAAGAAAAAGCGAAGGCATGTTGAAACCGAGGAAGGTGCTTTAGGAGAGTTTGACAAGAAATATAAAAAGCGAATAATAATATTTATATGACTGAGCTTTTGTACGAAAAATCCTGGAGTTTCGGTGGCATTTCAGCCGAAAAATGGGGCACTGAAAAGTCGGAACACAAGCAACAGAGCTATCCAACGGTATTATTGCAGGCGATGGCAGAGGTACGTGCGGAGTGCATGCAATTTCTGAATACCTTGCTTGGAGAGGATCAGAACTTTTTTCACACCTGGTTGACGGAGGAAATGTTGATGAATGCCATGCATCATGGCAATGATTTCAATCCTGCATTGCGCATCGAGGTGCAGATTGTCGTGACGGAAGTGATCGATGGTGCGGTTCGTAAACTCTTTTGTTTGATGCACACGATCGATGAAGGAATGTTCTTCAATCCTGCCGATGTTCCAAGACCAACCGACGATGAGATGCTGGGAAATCCCACGGGGAGGGGAGTGCATGTGACTGCAGAACTTGCAGAGAAGTATTATGCACACAAGTCGAGGATGAGCGTGGATGCTTCTGTATCCCCAAAGGGATGTTCATCCGGCAAGCGTGTAACTTTTCAGTGGTATCGCGAGATTCCGGTTGTTGCAACGTCTTGAATCAAGGGACCGAAGATTGAATCACCGCCGTTTTGCTGCTAGGATTTTTTCGCTCCGGATCGGTAGCTCAGTTGGTAGAGCAGGAGACTCTTAATCTCTTGGTCGCGGGTTCAAGTCCCGCCCGATCCACCATTTTGCGTTCATGCACTGCCGCACGCTATAGCTTCGCTTTCGAATCCGCTTTCGACGCGACGGATGCTTGGATCTCTTTTTTCAGATCATCCGAAAGCTGCTTCACGATCTTGAGCTGATCTTTATCCAATTCTTTCTCGATATTGTCGATCACTTCCTCAGATCTCGGATTGCCGCTCGCGCGTGCCGCGGAAAACCATGCGTATGCCTTTCCGATATTCGGCTCGATACCTTCACCTTTCGCTTCCATCACGCCGAGGTTGAACTGCGCTTCACCGAAGTTCTGCATAGCAGCCTTCGTGAAGAGCCCATGTGCTTTGAGGAGGTCCTGCATCACTCCCTCGCCACGGTAGTACATGACGCCAAGGTTGAACTGCGCACGCTCGTTGCCCAGATCGGAAGCTTGTTTGAAGAGTGTGAGCGCCTTGGCAAAATTTTGAGTCACTCCTTCTCCGACGTAGTACATGACACCCAAATTGAACTGTGCATGCGGTTCATTTTGTGCGGCTGCTTTCTCGAACCATTTTCTCGCGAGTGCCAGATCTTTCACGACGCCATCACCGTCGTGGTACAGAGCCCCCAGGTCGAACTGTGCTTCTCTGTCGCCTTTGTTCGCTTTCGTTTCGATCGACACTCTCGATTCTGCTTTCTTTGAACCTGATCCCGATGATGCATCGGGGAGGGTAGTGTCACCTCCGTTGCTCTTTGCACAGGCGACGAGGAGAATGCACGAGAGGACAGCCAGCGGGGTGGGGGAGATTTTCATAGTGCGGGGAGCCTACACCAAGTCATAAAATGCATGCCAGAAGCGTCACTCGACTATTCTTGCTTTGAGTTGTCAAATCATCTTGCGTCCAAAGGGCTTGCGATTATACTTCGCGCGTTTCCCCTATCTTTCACCTCTTTCTGTATGTTGGATTTTGAATTCTCTGCTTATTCCGGAGGCGGTCGCGGTGACGACGATGACGACGATGACGGCGATGCGGTGAGCCTCGATGGAACCGATGATGCCGATTTCGAAGACGATGCCGACGATCTCGACGAAGAGGATCAGGCGCTTCGAAGCCTCAATGAAGCAGCGGATGATGACGATGACGACCTCTAAGAACCTCTGAAAAATGCCTGCTGCTTCGTCAGCTTCACGAAAATTTTGCTCACCGTACGCGTTCAGTACGTTTCGCAAAATTTTCGCTTGCTTCCTTGCATCAGGCGATTTTTGAGAGGTTCTTACTGGCAGAGTTTCTCATTCTCCATCCTTTTGGTCGACAGCGGTCTTCCTGTCCATGCTCTCGATTGCATTTTTCTGGATCGTCCTCCAGTCGTAAGGGAACTTGAAGGTCTCGAGTGCTCGCACGAGTGAGCCGAAGCAGAGCCAAGCACTTGCGTTCTCATACACGAATGCATTGCCGCTCTCCTGCACCGGATTGTAATTTGCAAGCAGTTCACTCGGCAGTGAGACAGGGATGGTTCCGTACCGCAGGGCATTCTCGATGTCGGTTGGATCCGATTCTGAGAAGAACAGTGCGATGTCCGATCCTGCGAGCAAACTTCTGAGGTGTTCCTCGTCATCGGGTACGATCGCGACGCGGTGGCTGTGTTTCTTCGCAAGTTCGACGAAGAACTCGCCGTACTTCTTCGATCCTCGTCCGCGAATTACAATGGAGACAGGGAGTTCGAGAAGCCCCTCCATCACTCCTTCCATCAGTGCTCCACCGAGTACATCGGTCATACCGGTAGAAATGCATACGACAGGCTGCTTGGGTTCTGCGACCCATCCGAGCTCTTCTTGGAGAGCCGTCTTATTCTCCATCTTGTGTTCGATGGTACGAGCCGAGTATTTGCGCGTGATTTTATTGTCGTACGCGGGCGAAAGAATAGCCATCTCCTTATGATAGCACATTTTGGCTTTGGGTTCACGTCTCAAAGGTTGTGTAATTGCGATATTGTTCTGTCGCTATAGTTCCTCAGGAAGAGCTTTCAGCTCTGCAGAGAAGCCTTTAAGCTGCACTCATGAAGCACCTCGTCATTGTTGACGGCCATCACTTACTGTACCGAGCGTATTGGGCTATTCCTCGCACGATGAAGACATCCAAGGGCGAGCAGGTGAATACGACATTCGGGCTCGCATCCATGCTCCTTCAGATTCTTCGAACCGAAGAACCCGACTCACTCCTCTTCTGTTTCGATGCGGATGAGAAGACCTTTCGCCATCTGGAGTATGAGGACTACAAAGGAGGGAGAGCCGAAACACCCGATGATTTCTATCCTCAGGTGCCGAGGGCTCTGGAGCTTGTCGATGCATTCGGCATTAAGAGCGTGTCGGGGAATCTGATGGAAGCCGATGACTATGCCTGCACCTATGCAAGACGAGCCGAGGAAGCGGGTGATCGAGTGACGATCGTGACCGGTGATCGCGACCTCTTCCAGCTCGCGTCCGAGAGCATTCGCGTGTCCATACCCCATAAGGGGTACCAGATGCCGGAGTACATGGGACCTGCAGAAATTCTCAAGAAGTACGGAGTCACCCCCGCACAGATTCCCGCGTACAAAGGTTTAGTCGGTGACCATTCGGACAATCTCGCGGGCGTGAAAGGCATCGGTCCCAAGGCGGCGGAAGCACTGCTTCAAGAGTACGGAACTCTCGAGAAGATCTATGACAATCTTTTGAGTATCAAGGGGTCCAGGCGGGCACTGCTTGAAGCAGGGAAGGAGCAGGCATTCTTCTGCCAGCGCATGGCAGTCCTCAAGTGCGACATTCCGCTTTCTGTGCCCATGCAGGAACTTCAATTCCTGGACGTCGACACGGATGCCGTTCATTCTTTCTTTGCCAAGCTTGAATTCACATTTGTTTTGAAGAGGTTCAATGCACTGCTTGAAACACCGTTTGGTCAGGCACATTTCAGGAAAGGCAAGGATGCGGTTTTGACTCATGTTTCAGGGCTCGCTGCGACAGCACTTCGTTCAAAAGCGATACAAGAGAGCACACAACTTTCTTTACTGTAGAGAAAGCGATCGTATACTTTATGTATTCATCAAAATTTTGATGAACAAAAAAAGTGAAATGAGGCGATATTTTTCTCTTCCCGATTCATATTCATAAAAATCTTTATGCTGCATTTTTTCGCTCCGTGAATACCAAACGTAGTCAATCCGCTATTGCAGCCATTTCCACTCTTTCTCTAGACTTCGAGCCATTACGCAGAAAGAGTGTTTCATTCTTTTTTGCGAGATCTTCCTTTCATCACCTCCCACAATTCTATGGCCAAAGAACGCGTTGTTTCGAGTCTTGATATCGGAAGTTCAAAAATCCGTATCATCGTTGCCGTTGTGGATTCCGCCGATGGCGGTCACACCCCGAGTGTCATCGGTGTCGGCATCTCGCCGTCGCTTGGCATGCGCAAAGGTCATGTGATCGATATCGAAGAGACGATCCACAATATTATCTCCGCACTCGAAGACGCCGAGCGCATGGCGGGGGTTCCCATCAACCATGTGTTCGTCGGCATGAGCGGCAGTCATATCGAGGCGTTCGACAGCCGCGGTGTGATCGCGATTTCGGGCAGCGAGATCACGGTGGAGGACATCGCGAGAGTCCTCGAGGCAGCGCAGGCGGTCAGCATTCCGAGCAACAGACGCATTCTGCACATCGAACCGAAGTCCTATGCAGTGGACGAGCAGCGCGGCATCAAAAATCCGGTGGGCATGACGGGCATCCGTCTCGAGGTAGAGGCGCACATCATCACCGGGCAAATCCAGCATGTGAAGAATCTCGAGAAGTGCGTGGATCAGGCGGGGGTCGACATCGACTCTCTGGTTCCTGCGACCATTGCGATTTCTGAGGCGGTGCTCACGAAGCGTCAGAAGGAACTTGGTGTCGTCACGATCGACGTCGGTGCTGGCTCCACAAGCGTTTCCGTGTTTGAGGAAGGAACGATTCTTCACTCGGTCTGTTTGCCGGTCGGCGGAGAGAACGTGACGAATGACATCGCCATCGGTCTTCGGACCTCCATCGACACGGCCGAGAAGATCAAGATCGAATTCGGTTCCGTTCTCCCGGCGGAGATCCAGGAGCGCGAGATGATCGACCTTTCCACCGTCAGCAAGATGGACACGCAGACAGTGAGCAAGAAATACATGGCGGAAATCATGCAGGCGAGGTACTACGAAATTTTCTCTCTCGTGAAAGAGGAACTGAAGCGGCTCGGTCGAGACGGTCTTCTCCCTGCCGGTGCGCTCCTGACGGGAGCTGCCGTCAAGGCACCCGGAGTCCTCGACATTGCGCGCGAAGTGCTCGGACTCCCGGTTCAAATGGGTTTTCCGGTTGAGATTGGAGGTGTCATCGAGAAAGTCGATGATCCTGCGTACGCCACTGCACTTGGCACGCTCCTCTGGGGTGTGCGTGAAGGGCACCGCCACTCGGCGAGCTTCTCCATGGCGGACTTCGATGTGAAGCGTGCCTTCGGTCAGGTCGGCTCATGGTTCAAAAATCTTCTTCCGTAATTTTTCACTTTCGCACTTTTTATCCCCCCTTTCCCATGTCAGACACACTCCGCTCTCTCTTCTCCGGTTCCAAGAATTCTTCCTCCGGTTCGCAGCCCAAAAGCTCGTCCGGGTTCGATGATGCCGGCAGTACCCCGTCGACCGGATACCAAGAGGTGCGTCCAGATATCGCTCCGAATGCCATCATCCGCGTGATCGGTGTTGGTGGAGGCGGAACGAATGCAGTCTCCAGAATGATCAGCAGCAAAGTCGGAGGTGTCGAATTCATCGCCGTCAACACGGATGCTCAAGCGCTCTTCCATAACGCAGCACCCACCAAAGTGAACATCGGTCGTGGAACGACAAGGGGACTTGGAGCGGGTGCGAATCCGGATATCGGTTTGCAGTCGGCAAAGGAGAGTTCTGAGGAGCTCAAGAAAGCGATGGAGGGTGCGGATCTGATCTTCATCACCGCAGGACTTGGAGGTGGAACAGGATCGGGCGCGGCTCCGTACATTGCAGAGCTCGCTCGTAGCATGGGCATTCTGACGGTTGGTGTCGTCACCAGACCCTTCAGCTTCGAAGGACTTCGCCGCCGCAAGCAGGCGGATGAGGCACTCGATGCGCTCCGTGGGAAAGTCGACACGCTCATCACGATCCCGAATGACAAAGTTCTCTCTCTCATCGACAAGACGACGCCTCTCACCGAGGCGTTCCAGATCGTCGACGAGATCCTCCGGCACGGTATCGAAGGCATCGCGAGTCTCATCACGGTTCATGGTCTCGTGAACGTGGACTTCGCAGACGTACGGTCTGTCATGCAGGATGCGGGTTCCGCACTCATGGGTATCGGATACGGCACAGGCGACAGCAGAGCGTCAGAGGCTGCCAGAGCAGCCATCGATTCTCCGCTCCTGGAGCTAAGCATCAGCGGTGCGAAGGGCATTCTCTTCAATATCACGGGTGGCAACGACATGTCGATGTTCGAAGTCGACGAAGCCGCACGCATCGTCACCGAGGCTGCGGATCCCGAGGCGAATATCATCTTCGGTGCCGTTATCGACGAGGCGTACACGGGGCAGGTCAAGTGTACGGTGATCGCTACCGGTTTTGACGAGAAGAAAGACTCTGCGATGTCTTCGTCTTCCACTCCGATGCTCAAGGGGGTTCCTGCATTCAAGAAATTGCAGGATCAGGCGAGGGCGGACAAGCCCGATGAGGCGGTACTCAAACTTGCAGGTCACCAACTTAACGAAGAGGAGCTCGAAGTTCCGACCTTCATGAGAAAGAAGATAGGGAAGTAG
>SICN01000031.1 GCA_009691405.1 Candidatus Peribacteria bacterium
GAAAGACCCTGATCTTATCCATACCGACCGTCGTGAGCTGGACGATCAGAATGTCGCCATATTGATCGACGATCAGCCCGGGGATGGCATCACCTTCAGCGTTGATCAGACGTATCGCATCGGTATCCCGAAGAGACGGAAGCGCATTCCTGAGCTCGATCGCACGCTTGATGAGACGCCGAAGTGTGAGCATCGGATCTCCTTTCTCGAATGCAATCGCACGCGCACAGAGGTACGACCTGTTATTGAGCGTTGCATAGCAAAGAAAACCGCCTTCGGCACTTCTCACCTCGACGATCGATCCGTTATCGCAGACGGGAAGCGATGCGACTGAGGTGCGATAGATCGCATGGTGTCGATTTTGAATGTGGACTTCGCTGCCGGGTTTGAGCGTGAGGATGGGGTAGGCGTTTTGCATGAGTGGAAACAGTACAGGAACCCGTAGCGGAAGATCCACATCTTCCGCGGTTTTGCATATCCTGTACCGCGGAGGTTACGAACCTCCGCTACGACATACATAATCACATGCCTGCCTGTATAAAGAAAAAAGGACCCCCGAGGGAGTCCTTTTTTATGAATGCTGCTTATTTGCAGCCACAACCACCAGTCATGGAAATGTGGGAAGGAATAAAACAACCCCATGATAGTTTAGTACTGAACTAATTGTCAAGGAAAAAAATGCGACCTCTTTCCCTCTCCTCTTCAGTGGAGAGGGTGGCCCCGCTCAGCGGGGTCGGGTGAGGACAACAACAGATTATCTTTAGGTTCTTCATTGCTTTCCGAAGCCCTGTCCAGTACCCTCAGGGCAGATGGTGGTGCTTTTGGCTACTGCTTTCTACTTTCTACTTCTTACCACCATTTCTAATGGCTACAGGTATGATCAAGACCAAGACCGAAAAGGGTTTCGGTTTTATTTCCGTCGAGGGTTCCCCCGACGTTTTTTTCCATCTGAGCGCTTGCAACGGTCAATTTGACTCGCTGCAGGTCGGTCAGGAGGTTACGTTCGATATGGGCATGGGTCCGAAAGGTCCTAAGGCCGAGAACGTCCAAGTCGCGATGGCTGCCTAATACGCAATCAAGACGATAGAAAAGAGCCACCTCAAAAAGGTGGCTTTTTTATTGCATGAGAGGAGTTCTCGATACGCCCTCGCTAACGCTCGGTCTACTCGAACTGACACACTCAACATGTCCTCGCAAAAGCTCGGTCTACTCGAACTGACACATGCATAAAACTCTCACAACTGTGTCACTTCGAGTAGCTCCGCCGCTGCGGGGCGTATCGAGGAGCCTTAAAAACTATGTTTCCTTCCGATTGCATCTCGATGATATTTTCCAAATTCAGCAATTTTTTTACAAACATCGTTCTTCACAACCGGACCATCGACGCAGAGGCGTATGCCGAGCGGATCGACAACACAATTGCCGCATAAGCCGTACCCGCACTTCATGTAGCGCTCGAGCGAGAGCTGGCTTGGGATCTTCCAAAGAGCACTCAGGCTGGAGACAGAGACAAGCATGCGCTCGGGGCCGCAGGCGAAGATTTGATCGATGAAGGGCTTTGTTCTGGTGTGCTTTTTCTCTTGCAATATCGCTTCAAGGTTCGCGACGTTGAAACCTTTGAATCCTTTCGAACCGTTGTCAGTTGCGATATGGAGCGTTGTCCTTGGAAGAGTGCCAAGTTCTTTCTCGTACAGAAGATGTTCTTTGCTTCTCGCGCCGATAAACACATCAAGCGAGCACCCGTCTTTGATTGCCTCGAGAGCTGCAAAGTACATAGGCGCAGCACCGTATCCGCCCGCAACGAGTGCCAGGCGCTGCTTTTTCTTCCACTCGTAGAACGTACCGAAAGGACCTCGAAGCCCGACCAGATCGCCTTTCTTCATTCCAGCAAGTACTCGCGTTGCATCGCCAACGGCGAAGAACGTGACCTTCAGTTGTTTGCCGTTGTCGCTTGCGATGCTCATCGGTAGTTCATCGACTCCCGGAATCCAGACCATGACAAATTGCCCCGGCTTTGCCCCGAGAGAGACATTAAATGTGAATGTCTGCACCATCTCCGTCTCACGGCGAACAGCGGCAATAGGATAGGTTCTTGGAAGCCGGGATTGGAGAGGAATAGGCTTCATGATTTTTTTTGGATTTCTCTATGCATCCCTCCAGTCAGTTCATTGAGGTTCTTCACGCCCTGCTCTTTGCACCACGCTGTCATCTCATCGCACACGAGCCTGAAGACCGTTTCGCCCCTGTCTGCAAGCGCTGTGCCGATACCGATGAGACTTGCACCGGCAAGCAAAAATTCGATGGCGTCTTCTCCCGTCATTACTCCACCTGTACCAATGATCGGCAACTTGCCGTCGGTTGCTTTGTACACGTCTGCGATGCAGCGAACGGCGAGAGGTTTGATCGCGGGACCCGAAATGCCACCGACTTTGTTCGCGAGGATCGGCATGCGAGTCTTGAGGTCGATCGCCATGCCCGGACCGGCGGTATTGATCACGGTGAAACCGTCGGCTCCTGCTTTGGCGCAAGCCAGTGCGATTGCTGCGATACTGTCGACATTCGGCGACAGCTTAATGAACACAGGCGTCTTGCCACTCACAGCCTTCACGGCTTTCGTCACGGCAGAGGCATCGCCAACACTGCACGCGAACGGTCGACCGAATTCGTCCTCGATATTCGGACAGCTGATGTTTACTTCGAGAAGGTCGGGCTTTAGCTGCAGAATACTTTCTGCAGTTTTTACATAATTCTCAACCGACTCTGCGATGATGTTCGCGATGAGTGGTACAGGCTTATCTTTGTTATAGTTCCCAATCTCCTCACGCGCTTTCTCCACTCCTGCATCCGGAACGCCGACGGCGTTGAGTGTCCAGTGCTCGGTCGAGATGATCGTAGGATTTCTGTGCCCTTTGTGTTCATGAAGCCAAAGTGACTTGGTCGTCACCGCTCCGACTCCGCATTTCGCCGCTCGTCTCCAACTCGCCGCTGTAATGCCCCAGATACCCGACGCTAGCACTGTGGGGTTTTCGAATTCTATCCCGAGGAGTGTCTGCGACAGCTTCATCAAGTGTGATTGTACAGGAAAATTGAACGCTATACCCATGCGCACACCTTCATACGCTCACCAGCGCAGCCATCCTGGCTGCGACGCGCCCTGGAAAGCCGCGCTGATCCCATTATTAATCGTGTTTCGTTGCCTCCTTCATAAACGCTGCAAACAGCGGATGCGGGCGGTGCGGTCTGCTTTTAAATTCGGGATGGAACTGACTGCCGACCATGAACGGATGATCCTTGATTTCGACGATTTCCATCAGACCTGATTCAGCCCACTCGCCGGAGAAGACTAAGCCTTTCTCTTCCAAGCGCTTTCGGAAAGACTGATTGAATTCATAACGGTGACGATGACGCTCGGAAATCGTATCGTCTTTCGAAAGCTGTCCTGCTGCTTTATACGCTTCATAGGCTTTCGTGCCTTTCTTGAGCTTGCACGTATAGGCACCGAGCCTCAGTGTGCCTCCCATACTCCGACCTTTGTGCTGACCGGGCATGAAGTGAACGACATACTTCTCGTGACCGAGCTTCTCTTTTTCATCGAATTCCTGACTCGTGATCTGAGGATCTTTGAGTGCTGCACGGGCAAATTCGATCGCGAGAATTTGGGAACCGAGACAGAGACCCAAGTATGGGATTCTCTCTGTCCGTGCGTAGTGTGCTGCAGCAATTTTTCCTTCGATACCGCGGCTGCCGAATCCACTCGAAACGACGATGCCTGCACAAGATTTGAGGTCTTTCCAAACTTTCACATCTTTCTTTTCCAATTTCTCGCTATCAACCCAGACGATCTCTGCTTTGCGTCCATGAAATGCCGCAGCGGATTTGATCGATTCGATCTGACTTAAGTACGCATCATCGAGGTGCGTGTACTTTCCTACCAGGGCAATGCGAATAGGCTCTACCGCTTTCTCATGTCGCTTCTTGCCTGCTTCCCACTCGCGCATATCGGGTTTGAGCGTACCGAGACCGAGCTTTCTGCCAATGACATTCGCGATATCGTATTTCTGGAAATTGAGCGGAACGTCGTAGATCGACTTCACGGTCTGTGCCGGGATCACGGCATCACGAGACACATCGCAGAAGCGGCTGATCTTATCGAGCAGTTCCGTTGGAATGTCGTAGTCCGCTCTCGCGAGGATGATGTCGGGTTGCAGTCCGATGCGACGGAGTTCGCGAACGGAGAGCTGTGTGGGCTTGGTCTTAAGCTCTTTCGAACCCGCTAAGTACGGCAACAGCGTGAGATGCACGTGAAATACTCTGTCCGACCCAAGATCCGACCGCATCTGACGAATCGCTTCGAGGAACGGCTCGCCTTCGATATCACCGACCGTACCGCCGACTTCGATCATCATGATGTCGGCTTTGCTCTCCTTGGCCGCATTCTTCATCCAATCTTTGATCGCATTGGTGATGTGCGGAACGACCTGAATCGTGCCACCGAGGAAATCGCCTTTGCGTTCTTTGGCGAGGACCTCGGTGTAGATTTTTCCGGTCGTCACGGTGCTGAGCCTGCTCATCGGTTCGTCGATGAAGCGCTCGTAATGGCCGAGATCCAAGTCTGTCTCGGCTCCGTCATCCGTCACGAACACTTCGCCATGCTGGAAGGGACTCATGGTTCCTGGGTCGACATTCAGGTACGGATCGAGCTTCTGGACGAAGACTTTATAGCCACACGCCTTCAAAATAGCGCCGATCGAAGCTGTCGCAATCCCCTTTCCGAGCGAGCTGCAGATGCCGCCGGTCACAATGATGAACTTCGGCTCGGTGATTCTCTTGTGTGGAATCATAAACAAAAAAAGAATTCCTCGGGGGAACTCTCTAAATTTCGTAGCCCGCTGTCAATTCTACTCAGAAACGGGCTAAGTGCAAGAAAAAATAAGATTCAAAAGGGAGCAGGATTCCTGCCTGTCGACAGACAGGCTTCCTGCGGTTGATGAGAAGGGATCAACGAGTCATCGACTTCACCTTCTTCATGACTTTCTTCGTCGTCTTCTCCGCCTTCTTTACCACCTCTTTCTTCGCAAACTTTGCGGCCTTCGTCGCATCTTTCACTTTGGCGGAGAGGAACGTCTGCACCTCGTCTTTGGCCGTGTCGTAGTAATCCTTCACGTACTTCTTACCGTGTGCAATGTGCTGATCGAGATGATGCTGCTCTGCAAGCTGCTGTACCTCCTTCGCGACCGTCTGCCCGTCCTTTGCCAGATGACTGCCGAGGATTTTTGCCGCGGCGGTCGTATCCTTGGCTTTCATCATTTCGGAACGAAGTTTGTTGTTGCTGAAGACATAACCGGCAAGAGCGCCACCGACGGAACCAAGGAGGAAGGAGAGTTTTTTCATAGAATCAATTGGGAAAGGAGAAGTGAATCATACAGCTCTTCGACGGAGTGTGTCACGGAAAATTACGAGGAAACCTCCCCCTCAAAGCCTTCACCTGCACCTCCGTCAGCATCGTCCTCAGTTCCTCATCACTCGCGCCTATCGCATCATCTGCCGAACCAAATCGGGAAATCAGCTCGTCCCTGGTTTTCGGTCCAATGCCTGCGATAGCATCCAGCTTCGACTGAAACATCGCATGCTCCAGTCTCGTTTCGCGTTTGAAGTTGGCGAACCGATGCGCTTCGTCACGCAGCCTCTGGAGCAGAAAGCGTGCGGAGGAATCCTGTGGCACTGAGAGAGAGACCTGGTTCCCCGGCAGAAAAATTTCCTCTTCCCGCTTGGCAAGCGATGCAAGAGGAATCGTGAGTTTCAACTCATCGAGCACCTCTTTCACGGCAGACAATTGACCCTTTCCGCCATCGATCAAGAGAAGATTCGGATGATCGGTGAAGGATTCGTCGACTTTATGCTGCTTCCCGTCATACATCATGATGATATCGCCTGCGAACTCGGGAACATTTCTGTTTATTTCGGTACGAAGTTCATCGGAAGGATCGATGACATGCCGGAAACCGATCTCGCTGTAATATTCTTCGAGCGAGGGTTTTGCTCCGAGATAGACCTTCTTTTTCTCGGTGCGTTTGAGAAGCATCTGACTGATCACTGAGCCGAGTCTTTCGCCACGTAATTCTCCTTCGACCCACACGCAAAATAACTCCAGGTGACCGCTCGTGTGAGTATGGAGGTAGCCAAGAGCCATAATCTTGTCTTCTTTGCGCGCAACAACACATTCTGCAAAATCTACGGCAATTTCGGAGAATGTCTCTGCATGGATGAGCGCAAGAACTTTTTCCCGCTCTTCTTTCCTCACTTTCCCGAACGTCACTCCTTTCTCTTTCCACTGCTTCTCCAAAGTTTTCAGATCATCTGTAAGATACCTCAATCTTCTCCGAAGCGTCTCTTTGAGCGATGCATAATCATCGATACGACCTTCCAGAACCGTCTTCATATTGAAGCTCCGGTAATGCTCTCTCTTCGGCTTTCCGTTGATAAAAACAACCATGCTGCCAACCGTCGCGGATCCACTCGAATGCGAGATGTCGTAACACTCGATGCGACGCGGTTTTCCCGAGAGCGAGAGAAGCGTCTGCAGATCTGTCAGCGACTCTTCGACTTTGCGCGCCTCTGACTCGAATACTGCAAATTGTTGTTGCACTTTCTCTTCCGCGTTCCGCTCGGCCATCTCGAGAAGTTTTGATTTCTTCCCGCGTTCCGGAACGACAATCGATACTGCTTTTCCGTGCTTCTCCTTGAGCCACGCTTGAAGCGAGGACGCATCGTCCGGGAGATCCCTAAGCACGACAATCTCGGGCAAATCGTCTGTCTGCTCATAGTACTGCGGCAGAAATTGCTCGAGAGCGAGAGCAGCACTGTCTGCTTCTCCGGAGAGGGGGAAACCGACCTGTTCGATCAATTTTCCGTCACGCTGCCTCAGGAGCACGACCTGGATTTTCCCATACTTCAGCGCGATGCCGAAGACGTCGATATTCGATCCCATTGGATCGGAGACTGCCTGACGATCCTCCAGTTCCCCGATAAACCGGAGCGCGTCACGAAGGCGTGCTGCCGCTTCGAATTTCCGATCTGAAACTGCGACTGCCATCGATTCTTTTGCAATGCGCTTCACCGATGCGAAATTTCCGCGGAAGAAGCTGACAATCGTATCAATGCGCTGTTTGTAATCAGCCTGAGACACTGCTCCGATACACAAACCGTTGCACTTGCCGATCTGATGTTCGAGACACGACACGTCGTTCGCGAACGATGTGCCAGGGTGCGTCTTTTCTCCGATCGCCGTATGAGGACGATTCAGCACATCGAGTGATTTCCGACATGCTTTGTACCTGAGAATACTGTCGAGAAGCGTAAGCGCATGTTCGGTGTCTCTGGCGCCGAGGAACGGTCCGAAGTACCGGGCACCGTCTTTCTGGAGCTGACGCACGGCAGAGACACGCGGATACGGATCTTTGAGGGAGATACGAACGTAGACGTATCCTTTGTCGTCCTTGAGGAGCACGTTGTACTTCGGCTGAAACTTCTTGATGAGATTGCTCTCGAGGATCAGCGCTTCGACTTCGCTTCTGACAAGCGTCACTTCGAAATCTGCAATCTGACGGACCATGATCTCGGTCCACGCGGAACGTTTCAAACCGTCCTGCACATATCCCTGCATACGATTCTTCAAATTCTTCGCTTTGCCGATGTAGAGGATTTTTCCGTGCTGATCGAGCCAGCGATACACACCGGGTTCTTTCGGAACCTTGCCCACGCGTCTCCGAAGCACTGCACGAGGATCGTCTTTTTTCAGTTTCACCATGTGACAATTCTACACTCAAAGGAGCAGGATGCTTCCTGCGCCAAGCGCGGGTAGCAACCCGCTCCCATTGATGGGATTTTATTGTAAACTCATAGTCTATGTCCCTAACCCCCGTCCCTAACCCGAACCCTCGCCCACTCGTCACCGCACTTGTCCTCAACTACCGCTCTCCACGCGATACGATTCGATGTGTCGAAGCACTCTTGGCGCAGACAATTGCGTCAGAGCTCGAGATTCTGATCATCGACAATCATTCGGATGACGAATCGATCGGTTGGATCCGGTCGCGGTACCAAAACACCCCAGATGTACGCATGATCGAAGAACGCGATAATACGGGATACGGATGCGGGAATAATGCCGGACTGACATTCGTCGACAGCGAATTTCTCTTGATCATCAATCCGGACAACACGATGCCGAGTGACGGAATGGAACGTATGCTTCTATCACTGAGGAATCACCCCGATGCCGGCATCGTCGGTCCCGCACTCGTGCATCCCGACGGTACCGTACGACCATCTGCGAGACAGTTCCCAAAGATGATCGACCTCCTCCAAAAGAGGCTCTTCCCCGATGCATGGCAAACGAACTACGCGGAGTGGGTTCGATCCGTTGAAAAGCAACAGGAAGTAGAAGTTGACTGGCTCGTTGGGGCATGCCTTCTGATGCGTACGGAACTGTTTCGATCACTTCGCGGCTTCGACCCCCGGTTCTTCCTCTTCTTCGAGGACATCGATCTCTGCCGTCGTATTCACCTCCTTGGAAAGAAAGTACTGTACCTGCCGCATGTGCGTGTTCTCGACCGCAAGCACCGCTTGAGCGGCTCCAGCATGCTCTCGCTCCTGCGCAGGAAGACGACGTGGATTCACTTCGCAAGTGCTCTCAAGTACTTCTGGAAATGGCATGGTTCGAGACGCTCAGCTGAGGCTCAGCTCCTCACCACGACATCTTGACCAAGCCCCGAACCCTGTCTACAGTATCCCGGCTATGAATAAAGAAGTGATCGCACTGGCTGTCTCGGCACGCGACAAAGGCGTGAGTCCGAAGAATTTGCGCAGAGTCGGCACCGTGCCCGGCGTCATTTACGGCGGAAAAGCCGAGAACACGAGCATCCAGTGTTCGATGAAGGAACTGCACAATGTCTATGTGAAAGCCGGAGAGAACACCTTGGTCGAGATCGATCTCGGCGGCAAGAAAATCCCCTGCCTCATCCATGCCATCAGTTTCGATCCTGTCTCCGACAAAGAAGAGCATGTGGACTTCTACGCTGTCGATATGACCAAGAAAGTCACGACACATGTTCCTGTGCGCGTGGAAGGCGAGTCTCCGGCAGTCAAGACGCTCGGAGGTGTGCTTGTGACCGTGCACGACGAGATCGAAGTCACCTGTCTCCCGAGCGATATCCCTGCCTTCTTCATGATCAACATCGCCAAGCTCGATAACTTCCGCGATTCCATTACGGTTGCTTCTCTCACGGTTCCGAAAGACGTCGTCATCAAATCTCCGGCAGACATGGTGATCCTTACCGTCCAAGAGCCGCGTGCAGAAGAAGTCGTCGAAGTCGTTGCCGCTCCGGTCGAGGGTGCAGTTGCCGCAGACGGTACGGCTGTTCCTGCTGCGGAAGGCGCTCCAGGTTCTGCCCCTGCTGCGACTGCTCCTGCAGGCAAAACGGACGACAAGGGTGCAGGAAAGGACAAGGCGGCGAAGAAGTAAATTCCTTTCTAGAAACGACTTCTCGATACGTGCGCTCGAAGCGCACTACTCGAAGTGACACGGTTTGTTCGAAATGTACGAGTCGAAGTGACACGGTTTACTCGAAATGTACGAGTCGAAGTGACACGGTTTGTTCGAAATGTACGAGTCGAAGTGACACGGTGCTGTGTGCTTTCGAAGTGACACAGATAAACCGCACGCGCGTGTCAGTTCGAGTAGCCAGAGCCGCAGCGAGGGCGTATCGAGAACCGATCTATTCCTTCGAGCGTCGCGCCGCGATGTGCGCTTTCGCTTTTCCACTGTGCATTTCTTTGTATGCCTTCACTTGCTCAGTGAGCTTCTTGATACAACTGTCCACGGCCTCGAGGACTTGGTTCTTCCTGGACTCGACGCGAAGAGTCTCCTTCGGGAGATGCACGGTGATCATCACCTTGACCTGGTCCCTTTCTTTCTTGGTGTCTCTCTTCTCAGCTTCGATGCGGATCACCGAACCCTCGTCCTTGAGGAAGCGGCAGTACGTCGCTAATTTTCCGATCTTCTTGGCAAGGAGGATCAGTTCGTCCGCGTTGTAGGAAATTCCTTTCTCGAAGTGCTGCACTTGCATGGAAAATGTGGGAGGAAAGCGGAGACAGAGTAGCAGAGGCAGAGGCAGGAAGGTGCTTCCAAAAAAAGAGAAAATAGTGTATAATGTCTCGATGGATACAAAAACACTTCAATCAAAGATCCAAAGCTGCCGGATGCTGAGTGACTCTCGGCGTGCGTACTGGGCTTCGAATGTGCCGACGATGACGGATTCTCAGCAGAAAAGACTCGACGAGATCCTCACCGAAGCCGCATCGATTCCGTGGACAAAGAAAGCCGAGCAGACACTTCAGCTCCTGAAGAAAGTCACTGCTGCACTCACGAACTAATTTCTTCCCATTCTCTCTATG
>SICN01000032.1 GCA_009691405.1 Candidatus Peribacteria bacterium
AAAGGTTGCGGATTTGCTAATCAGATCCTGCTCGTCAAGAAGCCGCGACCGATGGATACGTGGCAGCTGCCGCAGGGAGGCATCGAGGAAGGAGAGACCTGTGAAGCAGCCGCACTTCGAGAATTGCAGGAAGAGACCGGGCTCGTGCTCGATCGTGTCATGCATGCAAGCGCGCAAACGTACTGCTACGACTTTCCTCCGGATTTCGTTGCTCGCAACAATCCCGTCAACGACGGCCAAACACTTTGTTTTGTCGTTGCACGCGCTCCGGCAGATGCGGTCGTGCACGTCGATCATCATGAGGTGGATGAGTACGTGTGGGTTTTTCCTGAACAAATCTCTCTCTACGTGAAGCGCAAACAGTATCTGGAGGTGGTCGAGCGGGTACTGGAAGAAGTAAGGAAAGTGTAAACTGAGGTTGTGCGTCTCACCTCTCTTTCTCTCGAGCAATTCCGATCGTACGATCGGATTTCTCTCGATTTCTCCGATACCAACCGATTGGTCTTTGTCGGCGAGAATGGAGCTGGGAAGACGAATCTCGTTGAGGCGATCTCGTTTCTGTCGGTTGGACGTTCGTGCCTTCGGGCAAAACCGGAGGACGCTCTCCGTTGGGGTACCGATTTTTTCCGGATGACGGCAGGAACACGGAGCGACGAGGACGAGGAATCGTCTGTTGAATACGTCTTTCAGCAGAGTCCGAGGCGACAGTCGGCGATGTTCATCCGCGACGTCAGAACGCCTCTTCTGCAGTTCATCGGCGCATTGCCGACGATTGTTTTTCTCCCGCAGGATTTGGACATTTTTACTGGTTCGCCGTCGATGCGTCGCAGTTTTCTCGATGTGCTTCTGTCACAACTGAAACCGGATTATGCCGCGAAACGCATCGAGTACGAACGTGTTCTCAAGCAGAGAAATGCGGTTCTTTCGCGTATTGCCGATCACGAAGCTGGTCTTGACGATCTCTCGCTGTGGGATGGTCGACTTGCCGAAATCGGAGCTGGTCTCATTCTTCTTAGGGACGAGATGATCGTTCTCTTCAATCGTTCTCTACAAAAAACAATCGCAGATCTCGGAGAAACCGAATGGAACGATGTCCGAATGATGCACGATCGAAAGACTCGTGAGACTGAGGTCGCTGCAATTGAAGCCGAGATGCGACAGCTCTTGCTCGCTGCTCGTGACCGCGATTTGGTTCTCTGCAGCACGACGGTCGGTCCTCATCGTGACGATTGGCATCTGCAGGCTCTGGGACATAACGTTTCCTTGTTCGCGTCACGCGGGCAGCAGCGCGCGGCTTTTATCGCATTGCTCCTCACGAGTGCGCTGCTGTTCAAAGAAGTACGTGGCGAGCGACCTGTGATCCTCCTTGACGATGTGCTCTCGGAACTTGATTGTCATCATCAGAAAGCCCTTCTGTCCTCACTGGAAGGGCATCAGGTATTCATCACGACAACGCACTCAGTATCCTTGGAGCAGAAGTGCGAAGTGTGGGAAGTAGGGGAGGGGAACGTCAGAAAAACTTCTTCGTGAATGCTCCGTAGAGCGCAAGGGCCAGACCGTCTGCTGCATCTACCGGTGTCGGAATTTCTTTCAGTTTGAGCGTGCGTTTCACCATCGATTGCATCTGTTTTTTGTCGGCTCTGCCGTCACCGGTGATGGCTGTCTTGAGTTGCAGCGGCGTTGCTTCGAGAATGTCGATACCGTGGCTACTGAGTGTCGCCATGATTACCCCGCGAGCATGCGAGACATCCATCGCCGTACGCTTGTTCGTTGCAAAAAATAATTTCTCAACAACGGCGAGATCCGGTTTCGTTTCATCCAGATACTGTTTGAGATCCGCCGCCAGTTCGGAAAGTCGTTCGGGCAGCGGCAAACCGGCAGGTGTTTCTATCGTAAGCCACTCGATCGCCTGCACATTTCCTGACTTTGTTGTTTCGATAAGTCCGAGCCCCGTTCTGGTCATGCCGGGGTCGACTCCGAGGATACGCACGGAGGTAGTGTACCTCGCTTTTTTCTGCTATAATAAGAGGATTTCCATGCATGCCCGTTCCCATCACCGCCATTTCGTCGCCGTGCCTCTCACGGTGCTGATGCTCGCCATGGTCGGTGCATTCAATCAGCTTGTGTCAGCATCCGTGTCGGTTCCGGATTCGCAGTCGGATTTGGTGATTGCGTCTCGGGACCTCGAGAAGCAATTTTCGCTTACTTCAGGCATCACTGTTCTTCTGCAACCGACATCGAGCGTACTCGTGACGAAAGAGGACACGATCGAGCTGACCTCTGGAACAGCACTTGTCAAAGCATCCGGGTTTGCATCGATTGATGCGGGATTCGGTCTTCATACAGATGCTCTTTTGGGATCGCTCTTGGTCACGCGTGACAGCGCCTCTGCCACCGTCGCCGCATTGACCTTCCCCGTGATCGTGGCGGTCGCAGATACTCTTCGCATCGTCTCCCCCGGTTATCAGCTCCGTGTTGGTTCCGATGGTACGACTCAAGTGTCCGAGGTACCGGAGACGTGGCTTTCAGAACAGATCGCAGGCAGTCAGATGCTTCCGGTGACCCCGCTGTCCTCAGATGATGATTCGATGAAAACGATCCTTGCCGGGTACCTGCAGGAACCCGATGCAGTGATCTCAGCATCGTCTGTCTCTGCTGCATTCGCACTTGCGGATGCGCTTCCGGAGAGTTCTTTCTCTTCCCTCACCGCCCTCAGACTCGCCATTCTCTCAGACCGGCTCGATCAAGAATCGTCGGATCTGGTATCGAAGCGAATTGCAGAAGATTCTTCACTCTCAAAAGACAGAGTGCTTGCAGTACCCATTCTCGCACTGAGGACGCTCCGACCATTGCCCCAGGGGCTTTTGGATCTCTGGGTTCAAGACGTCTTTCGCGCTGCTGCGGCAGATCCTCTGTCTACTGCTTCTGCTCTCCATAGTCTGATTCCTCATCTCCCGATCCGGTATGACGATGCAGGGTACCCGAAGCAAGCTGAACGTTGGCGAGTGGCAATCGGTAAGGTTTCGGAGATGCTGTCCCCACTTCTCGTCGAACCATCTCGAGATCTGTTTCTCTCCGACGTCTCTACTGCTCTTCACGGTTCCTCTTCACGTTCAACAAAAATCGCAGCACTTGGGGAATCGTCTGAAGTGGCACGGGTAGAACACACGTATCCTGCTCCAGAACTTATTGCATCGGCTCGCGGTCTCCTTCTCGATGCAGGCGCACTCTTTACAACCATCACAACGTTTGAGACAGACGATGCTCTCTCCGATTGCGTGAAAGTATCAGGGATTTTCATGCAGGAGGACGCTGAGGACGTTCCCTACGAATTTTCGTTGTGTCCGTTGCAACGTATGGTACGAAGCATCAAGCGAAATGGTGTCGCACTTCCGAATGCCGTGCCGATTCAGCAGTTCTTTTACTAAAAAGCCCTCGGTGTACGAGGGCTTTCGTTTTCTTTGTTTGTGCAATTACTTGCACGTGCCGTCTTTGCAGCAGCTCGAGCACTTTACGAGCTTATACACGCCCGAGAGTCCGACGAGGACGTAGACAATGGCTTCCACTTTCATCCATGAACCAAGGAGCATGTGCACGACGTTCCAGTCGGCACCGCCTGCGAGCCATCCGAGACCGACAAGGCCCCAGTTGAGTGCACCGACCGTGACCAGAATACAGGCAACCGCGCCCAGGGTAGATTTCTGACACATATGGGAATGAAGGAAAAAAATAGAAGTAACAGGGCATAGTATAGTGGAAGTGACCAGCCTCCATGCAAGTTCTTCCCTTGTACAAGCGGAAAGATTTGTTACGAAATCTTATTTTGATCAAAATTTGTGATCAAGAATTTTTTTGGAGAAAAACGAAGAGAAATTCTGTGTGTCAGCACAATCTATGTCTTGAGTCTGCTTCTTGCCTCCAGTATTGTAGGTGAGCTTTGCGGGCGATTAGCTCAGTTGGTTAGAGCGCGACACTGATAATGTCGAGGTCGGCTGTTCAAATCAGCCATCGCCCACCAATTTTACTTTATGGCTTACAGAAGCCATTTTTTCATTTTCAAAAGTTTACGTACATAAGTGCATATTTACAATATATAAAATATATTGTATAATACAATATACTTCTATTACACACATGAATCATGAACGCAAAAATGAGTTTGGAGTAGAACACAACCCAAATAAATCGTGGGCAAATTTGGACGATGAAAAACTCCAAGATGCTATTTTGCAGCTCGCTGGAGAAAATCACATATCCTGCGCTGCTGATAATCCAAGATTGAGTAAATTTGCTGATTTCTTGGATATCTTTGCAAGCGCTTGGCTAGAACAAAAAGCTCGAGTGGAAGAGCAAGCAGGAAAATATGGATTTTCACCTTGTACAAGCACGGCGGAAATTCCCGCAGAAGATCGGCACAAAGTGGCACTGCTATCATTAACTCTCAATGGAAGTTTTGTTCTCCTTGGCAACGGATGCCTTTCCTCGAGCGGAGGATCTGGACAGTATGAAAAAATACCTTTACGTAAAGACGGCAAAGCGACATCAATGCGTGTGGAAGACGGTGTCATCGTCCTTGGAGAAGCGACCATGCGTACTCGGCTTCATGTAACCAGGGGAGGAGGAGGCTTTATTGGCAACACAAGTCAGCTCCAAGCTCTTTTCTACACAAAAGATACGTTACCTGCAGATAATATCCTGCAACTTAGAAAGGCACTTTCAGAGAGTGTGTCACAATTCAGTCAAACCGTGAGGGGTGATCTAGAAGAAACTTTTCGAAGAAAACCGTTAGAAGAATTCGAAGATGAACCGAAAAAAATACCTGAATTTGAGCCAGTATACTAATTCTATGCGAAAACAATTACGCCAACTTCAGTCCCTGCAGGCTCTTCAATACTTCACTCTCTTTCAGTAACTGATACACTTCCCGTAGTTCAGAAAGGAGCTTCCATGCTCCACCACACTTCGCTCTACTGCGGAGGAGCTTTGCGTGGCAAGCTACAATTCGTTTCTAGCAAAACTACGGAGTGTGAACCACGTAGCCTGAGAGGCGAAGTAGGGCGAGTGCAGTTGCTGTGTCCGTTGAGTGCAAGTGATTGTAGGCATAACGCATACGACGGAGGGAAGGGATACAGACAATTAGACGTACGGCTCCGGCGCCTCTTACAAGGTACAATTCCGGTATGAGAAGAAATATCTGGACAATGATTGTGCCTCTCCTGTGTTACAACTTGATCATGTTGCCGTCCCTCGATTATGTGCAGGTATGGGACGGACTGCTGTACTGGAAGTGCTTGCTTGATGCCACGAAAGGCAGTTTCTCACTCGAGCAATTCGTGTGTTACGGTCACCCGCCCGCGTTCACGATGCTCTATGGTCTGCTTCAGTATTTCGATCACGGCAATGTCGCACTTCAGAACGGTTTCAGTTTTTTTCTCGGGAATCTTGCCGTTCTTGCTTTCGCAGGCATCGTCCGCATGCTTTTCCCGAAAGCAGGTGCTCTCGAGCGAATGCTGATGACATTGGTCTTCGCTTTTCATCCCGTTGTCCTCGGTAACACCTTTCACTTCAATTTGGATATCGGCATTCTTTTCTTCTCTCTCTATCTTTTTTACTTCCTCCTCTGCGACAAGAAGATAGGAGTCATTCTCTGCGGCGTACTCCTCGTGCTCACCAAGGAGATTGGTGTGTTTTTCTACGTGGCTCTCATCACTCTGCACGCTCTGATCATGCTCTTTCGACCGGAGCAGGGGACTGCCGGATTCCTCCGACTGCTTCGTTCTCGCTTCTCGTTTCTTGTCCCCGTTCCTCTGTTTCCGATTTTTGCGATTGTTCGTTCTTTTCAGCATCATCAGATTTTTTCATGGGGAATCGCTCTGGAGTACATCTTTAACCCGTATCGGCAGGTTTTTCCTTCGGATTTCACGTCAGTGCAGGATGTTTTTCTCATGATGCAAGATATTTTTCTGTTGAATTTTCTCTGGGTGTCTTCGCTCTTCATTGTTGCAGCGAGTGGGATCTTTCTCCGGCGCTGGTTTTTCCGGTTACCGGATGCATCGCGATTCGGTGACAGTGAGAGCAGAGTTTTTGTTTTTATTCTGTCTGTTTTTGTTCTCTCGTTTCTCGTCCTCTCCACCTGTCTGCCGACGCACAATCTTCGGTACTTTGTCGTGCTCTACCCTCTCGCTCTATTTTTGCTCTTTTTCTCACTGCACTTTCTGCGTATGCGTCCGATGATGCAGCTTTCGGTATTGGGCATCGTCGCTTTTTTGAATCTCGTCTCCGTGTTCAGATCCATAGATCCGCTTTCCCATGCTCTCTACGGAACATTCCAGATCGGAGATCACAGAATGCTTGCGATGGCTCCGATTCATCATGAATGTTGCGGTTATGGACGCGATCAGTTGGTCTACAATCTTGAATTTGTAATGCTTTCGAAACTTCAAGATGCTTTCTTCCGGCACATTCGCGTCGATGCCAAAACGGTGATCGCAACCGATCCGGATGTGTGGCGTGGTTTCAATTCGGGTGCGGTTGACCCGGTGACATTTAGGCGTACGGCGACCGGTGGCATTCTTCCGACCTACGTCAATCCTTACGCATTGCCTACGCCACTTCCTGAGAGATTGCTTTTCGTTGAGTATCCTAATTTTGATTCTACGCAAGCTCTCGAGACACTCCTTGTGCACTATGATATTGAGACGGAAGAAGCGATCCGGATTTCCGGCTATGAACTGCCCTTTCTGCGGATGCATCGTCGTTGAGTATGACGTGCTGTTTCAGTAGAATCTTTGCATGAACACCAAGGAGAAGGCATTTGATTACCGGATGACGGAACGTGCATTTCTTTTTGCGTTCATCGCACTGCGTCTTTTGCTCCTTGCCCGAACGTTTGGTCAGTACCTGGGATACGATGTCCGAGGTCATCTGCAGGTCGTTTCGACCATCAGTTGGCTGCATCCTTTCGTTTCCCCGCATACACTCTACTACGCCGTACATCCACCGCTTGGCTTCCTCCTTGCTCACACGCTCACACTGTTCGGTATCTCGCCGCTTCTCGCCGCCCAAATGCTTGCATGTGTTGCATCTTTTGGAGCGTTTTTCTTCATGCGTCTCACCCTGAGGTCTCTGAACTTACTGCATACTGTTCCTGGGATTGTTTTTCTCTATCTTGGCGCATCGATTCCGATGCAGATCTATCTGTCGATCATCGTCGGTCTCGATGTGTTCGTTCTCTCCGGGATGAGCATGGTTCTCTTCTTCTCGGTGCAGATTTTCTGGAAGCCACAGAAGCCGCTCCCTCTGTTTTTGCATGCAGTCTTAGTCATCGGCACTCTTCTTCTAGCCACTCTCTTCAAAACATCGGGCTTTCCCCTGCTACCTATACCTTTTCTTGTTTTCTTCTTTTCAGAGGATCGCACATGGAAACGTTTCCTGATGGCAATGGTCACGATACTGATTCCGTTCTTTCTTTCCTTGTTCTTTCTATACGAGCGATTCTATCTTCGTGAGCACACATTTTTTTTCAGCACAGCAGGGCTTTTTATCTGGGTTGACCTTTTTCGGATGTCAGTCGAATGGAGAGACGCTCATCCGTTTCTTTTCTCTCTCTCATACATTTTTCCAATTCGGGAAAGTGTTCCGCGCCTCATGCCGACCTGGAATTCCTTCTGGTTCATGTATGACCGGGAATTTGCATCGATCTTCACGGCTTTTTTGGGTGTTTTCTATAATTCTTTCGCTGCTGTTTTTTGTATTTTTGGTGTCATTGCGGTTTTTTTGCAGCGGCTGAAGCCTGATTGTTGGCATCGTTTCGGCGCGATAATTTTTTCCTGCACAATCGTGCAGGTGTTCTGTCTGGTTGCTTATATGTGGTCGATGCCGTTGTTCGGGTATCTGGCGAATAAAGGCGTGTATATTGCCTCTGCTTCCTGGGGTATTGCGTATCTTTTGACAGTTGCTGCCATTTCTCTCTTCACTTTGATGAAGCAGAATAAACCTCCGGTTCGCGAGGTTGAACAGTATGTTCTTTCCGGCACGGCACTCTTCATGGTGATCAACCATCTGATGCCAGATATTGCAGGGATACCTAATTCATTTTTCTGATACGTCTTGTGCTCTGCTAGAGTACATCTGATGATCAGACGAACACTGCTTCTCGTGGCGGTCGCCTTACTAGGACTGATGTTTCTGATAGCGCTGCATGCGTGGTACGCCTCGTATGTTCCCCGTTTTTCCGATGCAACGCTTCGTTTCGAGGACGTTGAGAATCCTCCGGTGGTTCTGAGTATGCCAGTGTGGTACACGCTCGGACCCCTTCCTCGCATCGGCAATGTCAGTTTCAATGTTGATCTTCCAAAGCGGCATACTCCGTACTTTCTGCTGCCGCATACCGGGAATATCGTCGAGCTCATCGTGAACGGTGCGAAGGTGAATCCGGATATCATTTCGAAGGATCCGGACATGGGTGGCGCACTGAGACCCGGGAAGAATACGGTTACGATGCGTCTCTTCTTCAATGACCCTTTCTCAGGGGTCATCGTCGCTTTTTTGCCGTCGCTCCGTAATTTCGTAAAGTTGGTACAAGTGTTCCTGCAGCTTTCGATCGTTCTTTTCTTCTCTTTTCTGTTCCAGAGAATCAGGAGGTCTCCCCTTCGATGGGAAATCATTTTCTTCGTTGCTCTTGGTATCACGCTCCGCTGTCTCTACCTTTCGGGCACGCCGTGGTATTTCTACGGATACGATTCTCAGGGGCACATTGATTACATTTTTTACCTTGTGAACCATGGCATGTTGCCTGCGGGAACGGCACTGTGGCAGGCGCATCAGGCACCTCTCTACTATGTTCTTGCGTCGTTCTTTCCATGGATTGGCGGTCACCTCGGCTGGTCACGCGAGCTCTCACTTCTTTCGATTCAGTCCTTTTCGTTGTTTCTTTCGATCGGTGTTCTTTTTGTCGGTGTCGATGCTGTGCATGCTTTTTTTCAGGGGAGAATGCAGCGGGCCTTGGGAGTCGCGCTCTTAGCCGCGGCTCCGCCCCTGGTATTTCTTTCTTCTCAGATCTCGAATGACGTGCTCCTCATGTTTTTCGGCATTCTTTGGTACGCCGCACTCCAAAGATCCCTTGCTGACAGGCGATCGAGACAGTGGATATTGGCTTGTTTCTGGCTCGCATTCGCCATTCTGACCAAAGCGAATGCGATCCTGCTCTTTTTTCCGACCGTACTCGCATTCTTCTTCCTTACGCCGATTCCTTTCGTAGATCGCGTGAAGCGCATCGGATTTCTCGTGCTCACTTCTCCGATATGGGCGTCATTCTATTTTTGGAGATTTTTGAGCGATCGTGCGTACGGTATTGTCGAGAATGCTCACCTGCTCTCTTCGGCTGGGCGCATCGATCTCACACTGTACAATCTTTTCATCTTCAATCCGGTTTCGCTCTTCCTTCAACCATTCGTTCATCATGTATCCGGTCCTTTCCGGCAGGAGTATTTTCTTGAAACGGTCTTGAGGAGCTTCCAGTTCGGATCCTCCGTCTATGCGTCGTTCGGTCGCTATCCGTTGCTGTTCTTACTGCTGCTGCTTCCGGTTGGTATTTTCGGTGCCTTCCGTTTGCTTCAAAGGAAGAAATTGCTTCCCGTCATCACGACCGGCATTCTCATGCTCGGTCTCATCATCTTTTGTTTTCGTTATCCGTACACCTCTTCCCAGCACTTTCGCTACATCGCAATCTCGACGCTGCCGATCGCACTATGCGTGATTGAGGGTGTCTACGGCTTCCGGTGGAAGTTTCTTCGCATGTTCTTCGAAGTCATCGTGCTGGTGTACGTGCTCGTAACGGCTCTTTTCTATCTTGGCGCATTCCTCTCGACGTGGTGATCATTTTCCGTAGATCTCCGTTACGCTCTCACCGCTTTCGATGTGGTGAATAACTGTTGAAAGCATTGGGGCGATGGTGAGCACTTTGAGTCCGGAGAACTCCTTCGGGTCGACCGGCATGCTGTCAGTCACAATCACTTCTTTAAAGCCAGCTTTCTTAAGGTTTTTGATGGCAT
>SICN01000033.1 GCA_009691405.1 Candidatus Peribacteria bacterium
CTTGCCTCAGCCTTCTCCGGCACCTCTCTCAAAATCTACGGAACACTCTCCGGAAACATTCTCCATGCAGAAAAAACTCTCACCTCATCCGGAACTCTCATCGTTCTCGGCACCACCACCCTCCGAGGCACTACCTCCGGAAACATCCTTCACGCAGAGAAAACTCTCACATCTTCAGGAACCCTCACGGTTGTTGGAGCTGCGAGACTCAAATCCAATCTCAATGTCGTTGGAACAATCTCAGGCGCTGCTCTTCAGATCATGGCAGGCAGTACCAATTACATTCAGGGCACTCTCGGCATCGGCACGACTTCACCTAAAGCAAAACTCGATGTCACCGGAACGATTTCCGGAAACACTCTTGTCATCAGCAAGAACGGTTCGTTCTCGGGAACCCTCATGGTTGTTGGCAATTCCACAGTCAGAGGCACCCTCTCCGGAACTACCATCAACGCAAACTCCCTCCTCACAGGATCTACGATTCAGGGCTTCGGTCTCTATGGTTGCCAAGGAACAGCGAACAAGATCACCTACAACGCCTCCACCAAGAAATTCCTCTGCGAAGCAGATCAGACAGCAGGAGGTTCGGGAAACTGGAGTAACACCGGTTCTCTCCAAACATCCTTCGATCTTCGGTACGTCAATCAATCAGGCGACACCATGACCGGAGCACTCCTCGTCAAAGCCAACCTCTCCGGTTCCCGCCTCATCATCTCCGGCAATGCTGCAGTCTCCGGAGCTCTTATCGTCGTAGGAAATACCACGATTCGCGGCACTTTGTCCGGTAATGTCATTCACGCAGAAAAGAATCTCACGAGTTCTGGGTACATTACCGCGGAAGGAGATATTACGACACAAGCGAATTTCTCCGGCAGTAACATTACTATCACACGTTCTGCATCGATCTCCGGAACACTACTTGTCAAAACCAGCATCACGAGCAAAGGTTCTCTCTCGGGTGCGACCTTTTACGGTGCCGGTCTTGGTTCCTGCACGGGTTCCACACAGAAGCTCCTTTATGACGTCGCTACTGGAAAGTTCAGTTGTGGCACTGATCTGAATACGGGAGGCTCGAGCGCTTTCGGCACCGGCAATGTTCTCACCCTTGGTGACGCCCGCTACGTGAACCAATCCGGCGACACGATGACAGGTGCCCTTCTCGTCAAAGCGAACCTCAGCGGAAGCAGACTGATCATCTCCGGAAACGCAGCGGTCTCGGGAGCTCTCATCGTTGTCGGTAATACCATCATCAGAGGAACTCTTTCAGGAAAGATTCTTCATGCCGAGAAAACTCTCACCTCCAGTGGAACCCTCACCTTCGAAGGAGCAGCCTCCGGTTCCACTCTCTACGTTGCCACCAGCATCAACGGAGCAGGACTCACGGATTGTGATGTCGCAACGCAAACTCTGAATTGGGACAGCAGTGCCGGACGCTTCTCCTGCGGCACCGACAGCGACACCACCTACACCGCAGGACAAGGACTCTCATTAAACGGCACTACCTTCTCCCTCGCTTCCGCCTTCTCCGGCACCTCTCTCAAAATCTACGGAACACTTTCCGGCAATGTTCTCCATGCGGAGAAAACCCTCACCTCCTCAGGAACACTCGTCGTCCTCGGCACCACCACCCTCCGAGGCACCACGTCCGGAAACATCCTCCACGCAGAGAAAACTCTCACCTCCAGTGGCTCTCTCACCTTCGAAGGAGCAGCCTCAGGATCTACGCTCTACGTTGCAACTTCCATCAACGGAGCAGGGCTTGCTGACTGTGACGTTGCAGCTACGAGCAAACTTCTCTGGGACAGCTCCACCGGAAGATTCTCTTGTGGCACTGACCAAAACAGCGGATCAGGAGCCCCCGAAGTCGGCACCACCTCTTTCACCGGAGCAGTCCTTAGGCTCGGTGACGCTCGTTACGTCAACACCAGTGGCGACACCATGACAGGTGCTCTCCTCGTCAAAGCCAACCTCTCTGGCTCCAGACTGATCATCTCCGGAAACGCCGCAGTCTCCGGTGCTCTTATCGTCGTCTCTGACACCACGATTCGAGGAACACTCTCCGGAAACATCCTCCATGCAGAAAAGACCCTGACATCCTCCGGAACACTGGTTGTTCTTGGTAATTCCAAATTCCGTGCCACGCTTTCCGGAAACATCCTTCATGCAGAGAAAACTCTCACATCTTCAGGAACCCTCACGGTTGTTGGAGCTGCGAGACTCAAATCCAATCTCAATGTCGTTGGAACAATCTCAGGCGCTGCTCTCCAGATCATGGCAGGCAGTACCAATTACATTCAGGGCACTCTCGGCATCGGCACGACTTCACCTAAAGCAAAACTCGATGTCACCGGAACGATTTCCGGAAACACTCTTGTCATCAGCAAGAACGGTTCGTTCTCGGGAACCTTAATGGTTGTTGGAAATTCCACCGTCAGGGGCACACTCTCAGGTACTACGATCAACGCAAACTCTCTCCTCACAGGAGCGACGATCCAAGGCTTTGGTCTTTACGGATGCCAGGGAACCGCGAACAAGATCACCTACAACGCCTCCACCAAGAAGTTCCTCTGCGAGGCGGATCAGGGTTCAGGGGCTCCCGAAGTCGGCACTTCTTCTTTCTCGGGAGCAACACTGAGACTCGGCGATGCACGGTATGTGAATACGTCCGGTGACACCATGACGGGAGCACTCACGATCAACCTTACCTCCGGCTCTCTTGGTTTGAAGATCCTGAATACGGCTTCGGGAAATATTATTCATGCAGAGAAGAGCCTTACAAGTTCGGGTCTTTTGATGGTCACGCAGCGTCTGTCACAGGGATCCGGTGCATTTGTCCTGAATCAGCTTGCAAATTCCACCGGTGCCTATCTTCGCATGTCGCATACGGGATCCATCCATCCATTACTTGTCCTCGACAGCGTTCGTCAGACATGGCTTTCTCCTGCGATCATGTTTGGATATCGTGGCAGTTTCGATGTCAGTATGCAGCGCACGAGTACCGGAGTGCTCGCACTTTCGGGCAGTCTGACCATTGATCAGTATCTTGCAGTGCAAAAATTTGCCGGAGCGACTGCAGATGCGATCTGCTACACCTCGACCGGTATGCTTGCACTGTGCAGTTCGAGTCTCCGCTACAAAGAAGATGTGCAGGACCTTTCGATCGGGCTCACAACACTTCGAGAGATGCGTCCAGTGAACTTCAAATGGAAGGGTCGTGATCAGCGTGATATCGGTTTCATCGCCGAGGAAGTCGCTGCCATCGATCCTATGCTTGCAACTTACAATAATGCAGGAGAGATCCAAGGTGTGAAGTACATGCAGCTTACTGCAGTGCTTACCAAAGCTGTCCAAGCGCTCGATGCTCGTCTCCTTGGCATCACGAACGATGCAGGTACGGTGCTCCATGCAAGAGATCTGATGACGAGCTCAGGAGCCCTAAGGGTAGCGACCATCGGCACATTCGGTTCTGGAATTCTTCTGGATACCAAATACACGGATGGCTCGAAGACAGTCTTCGAGGTGAAGTCGAATGTCAGCTCGGGATCGCAGACGGTCTTCCGTATCAATGCCTCAGGTTCCGTCTTTACAGCCGGCACGTTCAACAGCCAAGGCGCCGACTATGCTGAGTGGTTCAAGTCGGCAAACAAACTTCGGGCAGGCGAAGTCGTCTGTATCGACACGCTTGCGGACAATACGGTGAAGCGTTGCGAGAACACGGCGGATTCGAATGTCATGGGTATCGTCTCCACTCGTCCCGCGTTTATCGGCAATACGATTCCGGGAACGGAAGGCTTGTCCAATACTTCGATCAATCGTTTGGGTTATTATTTGATTGGTCTTATTGGTCAGGTTCCTGCACGAGCCACGCTCGAAGGAGGAGACATTCGTTCGGGTGATGCACTGACGTCGGCTTCCGATGCCGGTTTCATTCGTAAGGCGCGAGCAGGGGAGTCGACCGTCGGTGTTGCACTTGAAGCCTTCGACGGTTCATCACCCTTCGACGCGGCTCAGGGTAATCGTGTGCGCACGATTAATGTACTTATCTCTCGCAGAAATTCTTCCATGACGGTCGATGCAGTTTCTCAGAAAGTTCTCGATACGATTGCATCGATGGAGATCGGGGATGAGGTGAAGCGCATGATCACTGCATCGACGCAGCAATTGAATCTCTCCGGTTCGATCGCATCGGCGGTCTCGGAGCAGCTCGGTGCTTTCAGCATCGAGAGCAGAATCGGTGCGGCGATCGATCGAAGGTTCTTGGGTTCCATGCTTACCTTCGGTTCCGGAAAAACTCTGCATGCCGCGGCACTCGACATCGAGAGCGGTGCGACGATTCGAGGAAATCTCAGGATCGAAGGCACGCTCATTCTCTCCGCTGCGAGGGCGGTGCTCGGTCCGATCAGCATTTCGGGTTCGAGTGTTGCAATCGGGTCACTGATGGCAACGGGATCGCTGAAGGTGATAGGACCGATCACAGTAGAAGGTCTTGCGACGTTCCTTGGTAATGTTGAGATCAAAGGGGAGCTTTCGGTCAGCACCAAGCAAGCCGGCATTGCAGCAATTGCAAAGAACGGTACGGGTGTCTCGGTGACGTTCTCCGGAGCATTCGTGCATACGCCGATTGTGACGGCAACATCCGATAACTTCGGTGCATGGCGGCTTCGACGCCGTTCCCTGACAGGGTTTACGATTGAGCTCAAGGATCCTGCAGACCTCGATACGACCTTCACATGGCTTGCTCTCTCGTCGGTTGCTCCTCAGAGAACGTCGGCGACAGGGGCGAGTGTTGCGCTTATTCCATTCTTCGTGAACGCAGCGGGATATCCTGTTTCCTCCGATCCGGTGTGGAACGGTTGCATCTCCGGTCGTCTGCTTGCCGATAGCGACGGCGTACCGTTCAGTTGCAGTCGCTACCATTCGGATTCGATGTGGGATCATCCGGATCTCAAGATCAGTTTTATCTTCAATGCTTCTCACGATCCTGCGATCTTGACGATTCCGGAGGGGTACGAGGTGCTCACGCAGAGCCAAGAACCTGTGACAGTGCCTGAAGTCGAAACAACATCTTTAAGCGAGAGTGCTTCGAGTGAAAGTTCCTCATCTGAAAGTGCGCCGAGTGAGCCTGCAAAAACTCCTGTCGAGAGCGATCCTCCCGTGATTCCTGAAACGGAGACAGGGAGCATCGTGAATGAATAGTAAAGAGCGCTTTCTCCTCTGTGTCATTTGCAAACACGTCCTGGTTCTCTTACAATCAGGATCAACTTCTATTTCCGTCCATTCCCACAGCTTCTATGAATGCCATCAGTTCTTCCGGAGGTTCCAGAAAACTCCTGAGTTTCGCTCTTATTGTCGCTCTCGCCATCTTGGCGTACGTCAACTACACGAAGCGTGTGCAGCTTGCGACCGATCTCAAGAAATTGTCCGTGCAGATGGAACAGCTGCAGACCGGAAACAGTCCGCAAAATGTCGAAGCTGCGAAGGCGATCGTCGACAAGGTACGCAAGCACATCATTATTTCCACGGAGATCGATCCGACGGTTGCAACGATCGTCGATGTTGACACGCTGAAGGCTCGAAACGAGTTCTATAAGGGCGCGAAGAACGGCGACAATCTCGTCGTCACTCCGACCCGCGCGATTCTCTACGATCCGGATCGAGACATCATTCTCGATGTCGTGCCAGTGCAGCTGACTCCTCAGGGATCGAGTTCATCATCCGCGATGATGAAGAAATAGGAAGGTCGAATTCCAAATTCCAACTGTCACGGTTCGAGACGCCTTGCGAGGCTCCTCACCGTGACATTTTTTGTCATACTGAGGAGTGCTTGCATCAGCAAGTGCGTCTCGAAGTATGTTTTTTGGCTTTTGCACTCGTACACGCTACACTCTCTCCGCTATGGCTTCCCCCGGTCTCCTCCCTCCCCGCAGTCGTCAGAATCAGGTTTTTTCCGGTCTGCTTCTCATCTTCCTGATCCTCAGTTCGGTCTACTACATGACCGCACCCGAGAGGAACGACGATGAGAAATTGACGACCGCAAGAGAAGTCCCGTTAAGTCAGATCACGCGTGATTACGAAGGAAGGAAACTCACCGAGATCATCGTGCGCGGAAGCAACGTGTACGCGAAGTTGCTTTCAGGAAGCTATGTCCAGTCCTACAAAGAACTCGGTGACAGCATCGGTACGCTCGGCTGGAACGATGCCAAGAATGCGACCGCCGTTCGAGTCGATGACATCGAGCTCAAAAATTTCTTCAAGGCGCACCTCGGCGATCTCCTCTTCTTCGTTCTGATGATCGCACTCGGCGTGTGGGTCTTTCGGTCTATTGCCAGAAGCCAGTCGACAGCACTCTCATTCGGAAAGTCTCGAGCCAGAGTCGCCGACGGTCGTCAGGGAAAAACGACATTCAAGGATGTGGCGGGTTGCGATGAGGCAAAGAATGATCTCAAGGAAATCGTCGATTTCTTAAAGAGTCCAAAGAAGTACACGACGATCGGCGCAAAAATCCCGCGGGGCGCGCTCCTCATCGGTGCACCGGGAACGGGAAAAACGCTCCTTGCACGCGCCGTTGCAGGCGAAGCGGGCGTGCCGTTCTTCTCGATCTCCGGGTCCGAGTTTGTGGAGATGTTCGTGGGAGTTGGCGCGAGTCGTGTTCGTGATCTTTTCCTCAAGGCGAAGCGCAATGCTCCATGCATCATCTTCATCGATGAGATCGATGCCGTTGGTCGTCAGCGAGGAGGAGCCGGTTTCGGCGGAGGGCATGACGAACGAGAGCAAACCTTAAACCAGATCCTCACCGAGATGGACGGTTTCGACAAAGACACAAACGTGATCGTGATGGCGGCGACGAACCGACCGGATGTGCTGGACGTCGCTCTTCTGCGTCCCGGTCGTTTCGATCGCAGAGTCTTCATCGACAAGCCCGATCTTGTCGCAAGGAAACTCATTCTGGAGGTTCATGCCAGGAACAAGAAGATGGCGAAAGGTATCGAGCTGGAGGTGATCGCGAAGCAGACAGTCGGTCTTGCCGGAGCGGATCTTGAGAACATCATGAACGAGGCGGCGATTTTTGCCGCGAGGAACGGGATGAAGACGATCACGCAGGGTGACATCGTCGAGGCGGTCGAGAAAGTGACGCTCGGAAGCGAGAAGCGCAGCAGGAAGATCAACGAGAAGGAAAAGAAGATCACGGCGTACCACGAAGTCGGTCATGCGATTGTCGGGCACCTCTGCGAGGAATCCGATCCTCTGCATAAAATCTCGATCATTTCCCGAGGGTTTGCCCTTGGTGTCACGTGGTTCCTGCCGAAGGAAGATCAGTACACGACGACGAAGCAGAAGTTCCTCGATGAAATTTGCGGACTTCTTGGAGGACGTGCCGCGGAAGAGATCGTGTTCGGAGAGATTACGACCGGAGCGAGTAACGATATCGAGAGGGCTTCGTCTATCGCTCGTTCCATGGCGATGCGGTATGGCATGGATGCCGATGAGCTTGGCATCGTGAGTTACGGAGAACGTCAGGGTTCGGCGGCACTCGGCGTGGATCTTGGGATGTCACGGAATTACTCCGAAGATGCAGCAAAGAAGATCGATGCGTTCGTGCAGCGCACGATTGCCGGTCAGTATGTCCGCGCGAAAGGATTTCTCACCGTGTACAGAAGCAAGATGGAAGAGATTGCTATGAAACTTCTGGTCGTTGAGACGATGAGTCTCAATGATTTCCTTGAAATTTTTGAAGGGGAGAAGAGTGAGGGGAAGAAAGCGTGATCGCGCGCGGTCCTCATCCCCTAGCCCCTTCTCCCACTGCGTTGGGGAGAAGGGGGAGCCCATGTTTTCTTTGATTACGGACATTCCTCTCTCCAGCCGATGGAGAGAGGTGGCGCATCAGCGCCGGAGTGAGGACCGTCAGTGCACCAAAATCTCAATCCTCGCTGTCCCTTTCCCTGCCTCCATTCTCACTGTTCCCCCGATCGGGAAGGTGATGATGGGATTCGTGTGACCAAAGTCGACATTGGCGATGACGGGGATGCCTTTCGGGAGTGATTTTGATGCGACGATTTGCTCAAGTTGCACCCTGTCCATCGGCGTGATGCCATTTGCCGTGCACGGCTCAAAACGTCCAATGAGAATTCCTCTTATTTGATCAAATCCCGGTTGCTTCGTGAGTGATTCAAAATCACGATCGAACGTTCTCGGGTGCGATTCGTAATCGTCTTCCAGAAACAGAATGCTTTCCCGAATATCCGGCATGAACTCCGTTCCGTGCAGCAGCTGCAATGTGCAGAGGTTAGCGCCAAGCGACACTCCTTCGGCTTTTCCTTCCTGCAGGATCCAGAAACCTTCACTTTGCTTAAACGTGAGTTCCGGGTGTGCGGGTTCATAGCGGTCGGATGTCCAGTGTGTCGAAGGCACAATCTCAAACGGTTCTTCCTGCATCACGCAGCGGTCGAACGCATCGTACGTGTATTGCATCTGCGAGCCGAAACCGAAGTGGTAGAAGTTCGCGCCGGAGTACGTGACAAGCCCGGTCTTTGCATGGATCCCGTTTGCGAGTGCGGTGATGTCCGAGAACCCGCAGAAAATTTTCGGATTGTTTTTGATGATTGTGTAATCGAGATGGGGAAGCAGCTGATTGCAGTTCCATCCTCCTCTGATCGTGCACATCAGCGTGACCTTTGGATCTCGAAATGCTTCATGCAGATCCTCGATTCGGTGCTGGATGCTCGTGGAATCGAAGACGTTTCGCTCTCGCAGATGCTTGCTTTCGCTCACCGTGCATCCACGCGATCGGAAATAATCCTTGGCGCGTTCCAGAAATGCCTCATCCATCCACCCGAGCGAAGGAAGCGTGCACGATGGCGCGATGATACGCACCTCATCGCCGGGCTTAAGTTTTGGAGGGATGATCATGAAAAGATTGTAGCAAACTGAACGAAGCATCATGCTCCTTTTGTTTTATAATTCATTTTCAATTTTCAATTTTCAATTGTACATTGTGTTTATGCAGCCTCTCTCTCCTCTCGACGGCCGGTACAGTAAGCAGGTCGAGGCGCTCAGGCCGTTCTTCACCGAAGAGGCGCTTATGCGCGCGCGGATCTTTGTCGAGCTCAGTTATTTCGCCGCTCTTGCAGACGAGAAGGGGATACCGGAGCTCAAGGCTCTCACGAGTCGCCAGAAGAAATTGGTCCAGCAGATTGTCGACGATTTCGATGAAGCAGAGGCGGCGAAAGTCAGAGAGATCGAGAAGAAGACAAATCATGATGTGAAAGCGATCGAGTACTATCTTCGAAACGAGTTGACGCGTATCGGGGGTGCCAAGTTCAAGACGGAGTTTCTCCACTTCGCACTGACGAGTGAGGACGTCAATAATCTTGCCTACGGCATTCTGATTCACGATGCGATCAAAGCTGTGCTTCGCCCCGAACTCACGGCTCTCATCGCAATGCTGCACGCTCTCGGGGCATCCCAGAAGAGTCGCAGGATGCTGAGCCTCACGCACGGGCAACCGGCAACACCGACAACACTCGGAAAAGAGATCGAAGTCTTTGTCGAAAGGATCACACATCAGCGAGATCATCTGAGTGCCTTTCGCATGCAGGGCAAGTTTGGCGGTGCTGTCGGTAATTACTTCGCGCACGAGAGCGCGTATCCGAACGTGAACTGGAGGAATTTTGGAAAGAGATTCGTAAAGTCTCTGGGACTTTTGCCTCTCGAAAACGCGACGCAGATCAATCCTCATGACGATCTTGCCGAGCTCTCGCATGTGTACGTCCGCATCAATACGATTCTCATCGGGCTTTGCCGCGACA
>SICN01000034.1 GCA_009691405.1 Candidatus Peribacteria bacterium
AGTGAGAATGATGCGAGCTTCTCCTTTTACATCTTCCGGCAAAGCAAATTCGGTAAATGTAGTGCTGTCATTATCTGTCATTCGATTAAGATTTTGACCCATGCCTTCCGCCCGAACAGACACTGTCGACTTCTGCATATTTTCTAGAACATATGGCTCGAATTTCCCTGCAGTTTTATCCAAAACAGCAAAATTGCGACGTTCTATATTCGTGTCTTGTACTGGCACAGAAACAACAGTTGGTACCAAAATATGAATCGTCCCAATATTCATGAGCTTCCTATACGCATGAGTAGCATTCGATAACTCAGAAGGTAATTCCTGTGCCTGAACAAGGAAAGCGACCAAGGATAGCAACGAAGCAAAACCGATAGTAGAGAAACGACGCATCATAGTTACTGGGTGGAAAAAGTTTTTCTTCGTTGAAAGAAAGCAGTACTCATAAGGAGAGTACCGATAACAAAGAAAGTGATAAAGCGACTGGAGAGCGGCATATGCCATACGTCAACCAATAGTAATCTAGCAATCACCAAACCAAGTAATGTGCCGCCGTACAGACCAAGACCTTTCATTGCATGAACTCTTCCAAAGAAATATGCGATGAGCCCGATAAGAGTGTAAACGAAGAGTGAAATCATCACGGCGAGGTTATGTGAACTGATCGCCGCATAGAGAGAAAGCCAAAGAAGAGCAAAGCCGTAGAATGAGCCGACGATGAACAATGCGGAAGTAATATTTGTCGCATGAGGCTTTTGCGTACTCGAAGAGAAAAGAAATAGCAGCCCAAGTCCCATCAGCGTTGCGGCGAGGACGAGGAGAACAAAAAAATGTTCTTGCAACACGCCATTGTACCAAGACGAGTACGTTAGACTTTCCAATGAGAGAAGCACGGGGCCAATAAACAGCAAGCACAGACGTTCCGCAACGCCCCTATCATGAATAAGCTGATAGGAGATCCATGACGCCATTGCGACCTCAATAGTCAGAGCGATCACGAGAGCTGCACCATTGAGTTCGACAGCCGTTGCTGCAGCAAGCATGGCAATACCTACGCCGGCATAGACATAGAATGGCTCACGCTTGTTCGTCATCTTAAAGACAATGAATGCGCCAATGATGAATGCGAGCATCCAGCCGGAGATAATAAGACTTTGCCAATCTTTCGGAGCCTTTATCAGGATCCACACCAGAAGAAAGATGCCATTGCCCGCCGCAGTCAACATGTCAGGCACCAGATTTTTCTCCCTAAGTCGTACGATTCCTATCGTATTCGTGACGAAGAAGATGGCGGAAAATGCGTAGGCAAAGAGCAGCAATGTATCTGCCGGAGCATTACTTGTTACTTGCGGCAAACTGTACAATGTCACAAGAATAAGTGCGGCAGGCGTAATTTCTCGTTGGTTCGTAACAGAAACGATCCATACTGTTCCAAGAACGACGATGAGAAGATATGCGAAGAGAGCAGTAAAATCTGATGTCGGGGAATTGGTGAGGAGAGGCGCAACTCCAGAGAGAATAATGCTCGCAAGTGACAGTGCATTATTGTTGAACTTGACGCTGACAAGTGCGACGTACGCACACGTAAGAAACATAACGCCAAGTGAGGTCGACGGAGTAAAGAATCCATAGTACTCACGTGCGGCAAAAACTGTGAGCAAGATCGTTGTAGAGCCAACAACGATGAACACCGACCCCTGGTGAACGCGAGCCCGTATTCTCCACGTTCCGAGTATGAGAATGAATGTTCCCATCAGAATGCCGAGACTGATGCGCCCCATTGAACCTATCCAGTTATTAATAAACGCATACGTCGTTAACCAGCCAAATCCGAGCAGAAGAAATAGTCCACCCATCTTGAGAAGCCAATCTTCTTTGACCCAAGCGACGAGCATATCGGATGCATTGGGTTTTATTTTGTGTGGTTGCAAAGTCTCCTGCGACATAGTTGCAGTTGCCTTGGCAGTTTCCATCGTTGGAATCTTGGCAGCTTGTACAGTTTCCCTCTTCACGAGTTCTTCTAGTCGACGTACGCGTGACATTAGTCCAAACACTAAAAATGGAATGATAATCCAGACCCCAAAAAATACAATTCCTATGAGGATAAAAGGTATTTGCATGCTGTCTGATGGTAGTGGATAAAAAATGTTTTGTACGACATCATCGATCACAATCATTCTTTCATGCCTATCGATGCAACAATTGCATCCGCATTGTTGAAGAAATACATCAACGTTCTCTCCTTGAGGTGCACTGCCATAAGACGTTCAATAGGATTTTGTACATCGACATATGCATCTCCGCCTAGATCCCGTACCACAAGCTCTGTAAGAGACGTTTGGCTTCCTGGCTTCAGTTCGTCTTCGTAGAGCCCGAATACATCGTAATGGGCGTAGACTGACACGCGATATTTTCCTGTGAAAAGCACATAGTTCTTTGAGAGATTGCCCCCTGAAGGGGAATAGATCTCTTCCACGTGAACTACCCCTTCTGATTTTTCTGTGATATCTGGGCTGAATTCCAACCATATTTCACCATAATTGAGAGGATCGTTGATCTGATATCCGATTGCCCCTTTGCTAAGTACAAAACTCGTTGGAGCAGTGACAGTCATATTCTCTCCATACCAAAAGAAGACACCTGTCTCGTTGTTTTTATAGTTCTGCTTCAAATGTGGATTGATCACGCCCACCGATGAGCTCGATGATGCCATGTCGATTGATTCAGAAGAATTCACCGACGAAGAAGTGGAGGTAATATTTTGCTCAGATGATGACGTCGGAGAAACGATTGGTACACCCTCTTGTTCACTGGGCTGACTTCCCTTCTGAGTTGGCCAGAAGGAAATAAGAAGGAAAGTACCAAAGATAACAATAAATGAAGCGATCTTTTGGTAGATAGAGAAAGTGTGTGATGGAGTCATTGCACCTATTTTACACGAAGATGTGACTTATCTGTTGGCATTCCTGACAAATGGGAGTTGAGCTGATGACATGCGAAGCAACACTTACTCTTTATCTTTTACGTATAAGCACGGACTTGGATTCTGACGATCATTCTGGCTCTTTTACTTCTATACCAGAGCAGAAAGGCTCGATATTTGCTCGAACCACCCCATAATCAACTCCTCAAGGCGGTGTAAACTTTTCTCCAGCATGTCCACCAAAAAAACTGCTACAGAATGAAAAAACACATTGGCATGAACCAGTGTATTTTCTCTATGATAAACAGAAGATGGCGGAATGCCATATGGTAGAATGAAACATAGTATTTTCTCACCCCATACGCGTATGAAACACTACTTCTTAGCTTTTGCCACAGTGCCGCTGCTTCTTCTTGGTGGCTGTCTGCCAACAGTGCCTCCGTCATCAGACACCAATACATCGTCATCTGCAGCGATGGAGAAAGAAGAGATGATGGAAGAAGGCACCGCCGAGGACAGGGAACGCGATGAGGCAATGATGAAAAAGGATGACATGATGGAGAAAAACGAAGATGCCATGATGAAAAAAGAGGGCACTGTAATATCTGATGGTATGTACAAAGATGCTACTGCCAGCAACTTGCCAGCCTCTGTCTTGACCGACGGTACGACCAAGGTGCTTTATTTCTTCGCTGCATGGTGTCCAACATGCAAGAAGGGTAATCAGACACTTACATCGTGGTATGCAGGCGGTGGTAAGGGCATGGTCACGGTCTATAAACTCAACTATGACGAAGAGAAGGCGCTCAAACAGAAGTACGGTGTTCCCTACCAGCACACTTTTGTGAAAGTCGACGGCAAGGGCAACATGATCGAGAAGAAAGAAGGCCCGAGCGACGAAGTGTTGAAAGCACTCCTCCAGTCCTAATCTCTTACGAAGCAAAACCTTGATGAAGCGATCCCTCCTCCTGCTGGCACTGATCTGTACATTGGTGCCAGCAGGTTTTGCCAGAGCAGCACCATCCTCGTGTACCGAGATTTCTCTGCACACCGTGTACCAACAGAAACAAAAGAAGGGATTGGACACCACAAATTTGATCAAGAAAAGTTGGTGGACCCGTTGCCCGCTTGCCGTACGCAAGGCCGTGTATGCTAGCCTGTTTCAAAGCAGCGCTTCATCCAGCGCATCTTTTCAATCTGCGACTGTAAAATCTCTGCTTCCCATCCTGAGAAAAGCACCGGAGTTTGCAGGACTCGGCACATGGTTCCAAAGCGAACCGCTCACCATTGCCTCGCTACGAGGAAAAGTAACGCTGATCCATTTTTGGACGTACACCTGCATTAACTGCGTGCACACATTGCCTACTGTACAAGGCTACTGGGAAAAATTTAAAACACAGCCGTTTATGCTGGTAGGAGTACACACACCAGAGTTCACCTTTGAGAAAAGTGAAAAAAACGTTGCCAAAGCACTAAAAGAACACGGGCTCACCTACCCTGTCGTGCAGGATAATGACTTCGCAACCTGGAATGCCTTTGGCAATCGATACTGGCCGGCGTTTTATATGATCGATAAACAGGGAAACATCCGCTACGAACACTTCGGCGAAGGTGAGTACGAAACAATGGACAAAGTGATTCAAGAACTGCTGCAAGAGGCTGGGGGCTGAAATAGGGAGAGATGCAGTGCCTGTGAATCTTGGCTACCACATTGGCATTGCAGCAATTGCAATGCTCGCGTGATGCTTCTGAAACTTGCGGGAATACTGTAGCCGCGAACTGCACTGAGAGCTTCGGCACTCCGCGCGCTATACTTTCTGCATGTTCAGTTTGCACCCACAGGAACTGAGGATTCTCAAAAAACTCAGTACTCCCGAGAAGATCCAGGATTTTCTCGATTCGCTTCCAATGAATTTTGAGAAGAACGGCGAGACATACATGTCACCGAGGCGTGTGCTCCGCGAGCGTACGACACACTGTATGGAAGGCGCGATGCTCGCAGCTCTCGCACTCAGGATTACGGGACAGAGGCCTCTGGTCATGGATCTGAAAGTGACGGATGCGGATGATGATCACGTCGTTGCGATCTTCAGACAATTCGGCTGCTACGGTGCGATCAGTAAGACGAACCACGGAACGGTGCGCTTTCGGGATCCGGTGTACAAAACACTTCGGGAACTCGCGATGTCGTATTTTCATGAGTACACGGCACCAAACGGTGACAAGATTCTCCGGTCGTATTCCGGCGTCGTCGATCTCTCGAGATTCGATTTGTGCGGCTGGATAACTTCTGAAGAAGAGCTGCATTACATTCCGGAGTACATCGATCAGGTGCGGCACTACCCTGTCGTTTCGAAGGCTCAAATCAAAACGTTACGACGTGCGGATGCGATGGAACGGAAGATAGGAGCGGTATTGGAGTGGAAGGAATAGAGGACGTTGACAAAATATCATTTTCAGTCATAATAATTTCATGAGCCACATGTTCGGAAAACACGAAATGCACCCCGGAACGACGAAGTCATTGTATGTGGAAACAGTGATCGATGCCTTGAAAGAAATGAGAAAACTGCGATTCGGAAATATCAGACACTTCGATCCTCGACCGATTGCCGAAGAGGAAGTGGGGCTTTCAAGACTCGATCCGCAGATAGGATCTGCAACGCTTATTCGACCGAGAGTGCCAGTCGTCCAAGAATTTCAAGCACTCGTACGAGATGCATTCAGGAGGCACAATATCCCGAAAAAAAAAGGACTCGATATCGGCTCAGGAGCAACCGGATACATGGTATCCACATTGCTGCCGCCTGAGGCACAGTCCAATTGGGTACAGATGGAACTGAGTCCGAAAGCGGTGGCTCTGAATCGTGAGGCAAATCCAGGTAAAAGAGTGTTCGCTGGTTCGTATCTGCAGCTTGCAGACCAGGGAATAACAAACCTCCTTCCTGTGATCACGGGGCTCTCGTCACTGGATGCGACCGGTCACATCGATCATGCGGTGGAGCAGATCAGACAGGCGCTGAAAATGGACGGTCTTTTGCTCCATGTTCAAGACACTCGCCCCGGCGTTACGATCGTGCACCAGGAACTGAAACACTCCGGCGTTCCAGCACCCTACATCAACGCATTCATTGACGATCCGGCGGCACAACCGAACCAAGCCGTCGCATACGGTACGGTAAAGGATGCAGTCGACGTTATCGAGCTGTTTCGGAGGAGACTCGGAAGAGCGATTGAGCAGAACGGCGGTTTCCGACTTGAGGAGAATGCGTGGATGACGGCAATCGGAGATGGAACGAACCCGAAAATGAATCGACACAGCGAACTTGGGATCATGCTTGGTCTTGAAACCAACGAACCGCCGATCAACACGGCGAGTGCAGTCATCACGGTTGCGAGACGGATCAAGTAGAACGCGCCCGCCCCTCCGCAATCTGTTTGATCGATGCGAGTCCTTTCTCAAACTGACCGCCAACCATTTTTTCCATATCCATGAAGAGTCCCATCAATTTCCCGAGGAACGAATTGCAGCCGAACATGCTGTGGGTGACAACCGTCTGATTGCCGCTCTCTGCAAACGTGAACTCGATGGTGTTCGTCGACTTCATAGGCTTTAAAAACTCGATCGTGATGCGGATGAACTCACTCGGACGACTCTCGATGATCGTCATGTGCCCGGAACCCACTTTGCTATTCCCCTGCCATGCGTAATTTGCTCCGACACCGAGAGCGGAACCGCTGTAGATTTTCCGTGTTGTAGGATCGACCTTCTCCCACGGCGACCATGCTTCCCATTTGTGAAAATCGATCACGTGCGGGAAAACCGCTGACGCAGGGGCAGAGATCGTGATCGATCGAACGTACCGAAACGAGCTCGGTCTGCGGGAAACGTAGACGAGAAAGACAACGACGACGAAAGCAGCAAACAGAAAGTACATGATTATCCCATTCTAGCAGCAATCCAATACGTGAGCACGGAAACGGTTCCTGCGACGACCGTTCCCCACGCAAGATCGACGATCGTCACCGAGAGCGTCCAGTTCTTTGCGACTGCCAGATTTGTGAGATCGTAGGTCGCGTAGGCGACGAAGCCGAAGAAAGCACCCATCAGGAGTGCCGACTGCCACGAGTGCTTCGTGACTGCCGGAAGCAGGACGAATGTCACGAGACCGGAAATGTAAATTGCGTAGAAGACGAGCGCTGCGACCCAGTTCACCTGATCCTTGAGCAGTGATCCTATCTGGCTCCTGTAATAATCGCGTGCGATAAAGCCAAGCCACGCCATATCGAGTGCGAGGAAAATCGGCAACGCGATGAAGAAAAGTTTGAAGAACATAGACGCATTGTAATCATTGCATGGAATTTCCGGAATACGATCTGTTTGCTACGCTGCGTTCGATCTTTCCCTCCCCTCTTCCATGAAACTCCGTTTCTCCTCCATCGTCGGCTGGACGTGCACGCGATTCTTCGGGCACTGAAAGTGAACGTGCTCGAGAGTGGATAGCAGGGTGCCTCGACACTCACCCAACAACTCGTGCGCATGCTCTCCCTCACGCGGGAACGGACGATCACGCGAAAAGTGTACGAAATATTGCTGTCCTGCCAACTCGAACATCTGCTCACGAAAGACGAGATCCTCGCGCTGTACTTGAACGGCGTAAGCTTCGGCAGCGGCATCGAAAGTAACAGTCGTTCACAATGACTCCTGCAGATGATCACGAAGAACCTTTGCTGTACACTTTCTTCGTGCGTTCTCCCAAAAAACATACCCTCTTCCTGAGTCTCACATTGAGCGTGATCGCTGTGATTCTCTTCCTGCCCTCGATCATCGAGAATCAGTTCCCGATCGACACACTCGTCGCCTCGGACAAAACAATTGCGATGCTACTGTTCCTTCTTCGACATCCGCATCTCCTGTTGTTCTTCTACGGCATCACACTGCTCTGCTCTGCAAGCATGCTTCTTGCAACAGTCATGCTTCTTTCGATCGTGCTCTGGGTTCGGAATCAGCACACCTTCATTCTCACACTCTTCCTCACACTCCTCACCGGTGAAGGCGCGATGCTGATCGGCAAAATCTTCTTCCGTCGCCAGAGACCCGATCTCCTCTTCCATGCGGTCTCCGAAACGACATTCTCGTTCCCGAGCGGTCATGCGACGACTGCCGCCGCATTCTTCGGCTTCCTCGCCTACGTTCTTCTCCGCACGAAGCAAACGAAAACCACAAGAGTCATCGGACTGCTGATCGCGATTCTCCTGATCCTCCTCCTCGACATGAGCCGTCTCTATTTGGGTGTTCACTATCTGAGTGACGTGATTGCCGGCAACCTCATCGGGCTTGCGGCACTCCTCTTCGCAATCGGCATCACGGAACATCGTATCGCCGTGAAAAAAATTCGCATCCCCGACCTTCCCATTGCAGACATCGCTCTCGTCCTGCTTGCGGAGACGATCGTGATCCTGGGCATCGTTCTGCTGTTCGTTCCGCCGTGGCTCTGAGAAAATTCTCCGAAGTCGATTACTGTCCGACCGTCAATGAATGCAGTTTCTGCTGCTTCAAGACCTGATTGACGAGAGACCGTCGGCTGACACGCACTCCGTCGTACTCGCGATCGACAATGTCGACCGACGACTCCGGCAGTGAGATCGTCAATTCCGCATCGAAAAATTTCATCGATGCATCCTGCATGACCGCATCGGGCTGCACCCAATCCGACTTCTCGAGGTGCCACTGCCTGTGCATGAGATTTCTCTTCTGCACGAAGGCACGAAACGCATGGCTATACTCCGATGAACCCATGTGCAACGCATTCTCTTTGGACCACAGAACGCGCTCCGCTTCGGCATTTTTGTGGTACTCGCGATGATCGTCAGCGGAAGCCTTGCCGTAGGCATGCATGGAAGACCACTCGAGATCCCCTCCTTTCATGAAAACACTCAAAGGCTCCAACTTGGGTGACATACTTGCCGCAACAACCGATGAAACACTGAGAAACGAAAGTGCAAGACTCGCACTGAGAAACTGAAGAGAGGACGTACGCATAGAGGGAGGAGGGGGAATTTGACGATCGGAGAATAGCAAAGAAGCGGCTGCAAATGCCAATGAAACTTGGCAGAGCCACCAAGTAAAGAAATATTGACTTACTGGAGATAGTCAGTAGAATAGACACGTTCTTCCCCTCACGACGTATGAGAAACGAAGTACCAGCTGAAAACATTGAAATCTCGGAAGCTCAAAAGCCGGTTGATGCTGTCGTTCTTGAAGTGGCCAACGAAACGCATAGAAATAGCGCCATGACAGCGAATAATGTTCGATCGAAAGCGGTGGGTGGAGCAGAGGAAACGTTAGAGACCCTGTTCACGCAGAACGTAGCGTTCAAGCAAGCGAAAGATACCCAAGTAGCGGCAGGCAGTGACATTACCCTCAAATTAGATGGAAGGAAATTCACGGTGGCGGATTACGCTACGGTGAGAACACAAGCGGCAAAGCTCAATCAAAGAAATGCAATGCTGCACCTTGTCGACCTCACAACGGAAGCGGAGCAGAAAATCAGAGCGATGAATCTGAAGAACGTCACGGCACACAGTATGCAGCATTCTCACGATGCCTTCGTCGCTAAGGACGAAACTCCTGCAGCGCCTGTGACAACGGAGAAAGAAGCGATGTTGGCAGCATAGTCTACGCAACCTCTCCTGCCGCCTCGATCTCAGCCGGACCTCCGCTTACAATCGCCTT
>SICN01000008.1 GCA_009691405.1 Candidatus Peribacteria bacterium
GATCCAGAGTTTATCGAGACAGAGGAGATCGGGGTGGATGAGTCTCTCCACTTGGTCTTTGATGTGTTCCAATTCTTCCGGAGGTTTCCCGTCGGCGAGAATGCGGAGGGCGAACCAGCGTGCGACCGTGAATTTGCCAAGGTGCTTCGGCCCCGTGAACAAGTATGCGTGGCTGACATTGTCATGCGCGATGTCCGCCAGAAGTTCACCGCATATTTTTTCGTGGCCGATGATCCGGTCGGGGAGAGAGGGCATGGTCTGCCATCTTACCTCTTTTCAGAGAGACCCGACAGGAATGCTTTTCTATGTTTCCCGGCAAGCGTCGGGAGAAGAGCAAGTAATCGATAGGTAAAAAGTTTCCATCCCTTCGGCACGCGATCAAACTCCGGAACTTTTTTCTGTATCTCAACTGCCGAATGGCCAAGTGTTTCCATCCGCCTGAGAGATTCTTCGAGTGTCATCCGGTGATGGTGCAGTGCCTTCGCGTCGGGTGCATACAACAGACGTACACCACTGTCTCTGAGGCGCATACCCCACTCGATATCTTCCCATCCGTAGAGGTGGATGTCTGTGCGGAAGAGTTTTTTTTTGGCTATAGAAAGCGGTAAACTGATGTGACTGGTGTAGGTGTACCGATGCTGGAAATTTCTCGGGATGAACGAATCGCAGTCGATTCTGCGCATCTTGTCGAGTGCTTGGTATCCGAACTGCCACCCGCTCTTCTCGAGCCACTTCATCACCGGAGTGATGCCGACCGCTGGGTCCCAGGTGGTGAAACCAAGAACAGCTTTGAGCTTTGAGCTTTGAGCTTTGAGTGGAGCCTGTTTCTCATAGCTCACAGCTGATAGCTCACAGCTCTCATGTGTCTTGAGATGCTTCTCGCACGCATCGGGTTCCAGAAAAATATCATCGCCGATGAAGAGGACATACATTCCCTCCGCATGTCGCAGCCCCTCGTTTCGCGCCGAACCTTGCTGGCTTTTCTCAATCTCGAAAAACTTGACGGGAATGCGCCAAGAGGAAAGTTCAAAAAGTGCCGCAGTGCTCCGGTCTTTCCCATCACTTACGACGATCACTTCAAGATCGGACGCGGCAGTCTGCTTTTCGAGATGCTCCAAGCACCGACGCAGGATGTCCGCTCGCCTGTACGTTGGAATGATGACGGAAAGTTTCGGCACACGATGTACGATACTCCTGTCTCTATGTCTTCTCTCACTCTTTTCATCGATCTCTGCAGCCACCGGAAGATCATCGCATGCGTCGATCAAGGAAAAACCTTGGCGCTTGCGGAGATTTCGGATCACACGGACGAAGCGGATTTGATGCCGGCGATTGAGCGTTTATTATCATCCATCCCTGTCCATAATCGCAGCGGAAGATCCATATCTTCCGCTATCGATCGCATTGCAGCGATTTCCGGTCCCGGAGGATTCATGAGCCAGCGCGTGGAAATGAGCCTCGGGAATGCACTCAGTTGGGGTTTACGAATTCCGATCGCCGGCATTCATCTCTCGGATGTTTGGGCGGCAAGAGTATCCAAATCCCTAACCCCCATCCCCACCCCTGAGTCCTTTCTCTGGTTACATTCCACACAGAAAACATCTCTTTTCATCCGCGGGTTTGGAACATGCAAGACAGAGTGGCCGGAGCCGACGCTCATTTCTTTGGATGATGCACGAAAGAGGATCCCTCCAGACACGATCATGATCGGCGAACTGATTCCAGAACATTGTTTGCATTTCACATTGCTCCCCGCAGACAAGATGAAGCCCATCGAGGACGTATTGCAAGAACTTTGCGAGAGAGCGACGTATGGGAATCCTCCGATGTTGCCGTGGTATGGGAGAGGAATATAGGTGACGTTGCATCAGTAAATCATTGTTTGTTTTCGTCGATTTCTTTACGATTTTCATACTTTCCCCTTCCACATGTTCCAGAAGAAGAAGCCCGCGCACAAAGTTCGTCTCGAGATCGATTTCCAGCCGAAGATTTCCCGCTGGTTCATCTTTCGTTTTCTCTGGATCATCCCTGTGATCATCCCGCTTGCGATCTATGCCGCATGGTTCTGGCTTCTCAGCTTTGTTCATTTCTTCTACATGCTTCTCCTCGGAGAGAGGAGCGAATCTATTTTCCGGAAGCAACTGGCGTTCATCAACTTCGGATTCCGGTGGCAAGCGTATCTGAAGTACTACACCAACGAGCGCCCCGTGATTCTGCCATGGCACGTGTAGAGAGAGAGGAATGCCGTGGGGAGCCCCGTGGTTTAGGCGGTCTTTTCTGCTACACTCCGCATCCATGACCATTATCGACACTCTCAATAAGCTGCTCGGCGATCCGAATAAGAAAGAACTGAAAAAGCTTCAACCTGTCGTTGCTTTGGTGCGTGCGATGGGGCAGAAACCCGAGGTTCGCGCACTGACACTTGAACATCTTCCTCAAAAAACACAGTCACTGCGAGATCGCCATGCTGCGGGGGAAAGTCTCGATCAACTTCTCCCCGAAGTGTTTGCGGTTGCCATCCGAGCGTGCGAACTTCTGGTTGGGAAGCAGATGGCCATCGGTACCCAGACTCTTATATGGGACATGGTGCCTTTCGATGTGCAGATCATCGGTGCAGCCGCTCTCCATAGAGGAGCGATCGCCGAGATGCGCACGGGAGAAGGAAAAACACTTGTCTGCACCATGCCCGCGTACCTCAATGCCATCACGGGGAAGGGTGTGCATGTCGTCACGGTGAACGACTACCTCGCGAGACGCGACAGCGCATGGATGGGCATGCTCTACTCCGCACTCGGATTGAGCGTGGGCGTGATCGTGCATGGGCTCGATCACAACGAGAGAAAAAAAGCGTACGAAGCCGACATCACGTACGGCACCAACAACGAATTCGGATTCGATTATCTCCGCGACAACATGGCGCCGTCCGTGGAGAGGCAAGTGCAACGGGGACTTCACTATGCCATCGTCGATGAAGTGGACTCGATCCTCATCGACGAGGCGAGGACGCCGCTCATCATCAGCCAACCTGCCGAAGAGTCGACCCTCAAGTACCAGCTCTATGCGAAGTACAGCATGGAACTTCAAGAACAGGTTCATTTTGTGAAAGATGAGAAGCAGAAAGCGGCGTCTCTCACCGAAGCGGGGATCAAGAAGATGGAAGAATTGATGGGTGTTGAGAATATTTATACCGAGAAAGGTTTTGAGGAAGTGCACCACATCGAGCAGGCGCTCCGTGCACACGCGATGTACCAGCGTGACGTCGATTACGTCGTGAAAGACAACGAGGTGATCATCGTCGACGAATTCACAGGTCGACTGATGCCGGGCCGACGGTACAGTCATGGTTTGCATCAGGCGATCGAGGCGAAGGAAGGTGTCACCGTGCAGCGCGAGAGCAAAACGCTTGCGACGATCACGTTCCAGAATTATTTCCGTATTTTCGAGAAGCTCTCGGGCATGACCGGAACCGCGAAGACGGAAGAGGAAGAGTTTCAATCGATTTACACATTGCCGGTCATCACGATTCCGACGCATCAGCCGATGGTCAGAAATGACAGGCCGGATGCCGTCTACGCAAGCGTTGCCGCCAAGTTCAAGGCCGTTGCGAAGATTGCGAAAGAGAAACATGCGAAGGGACAGCCGGTGCTGATCGGCACGACATCGATTGAGAAGTCCGAAGCGATGAGCATGCTCCTCACCGAAATGGAGATTCCTCATACCGTGCTCAATGCCAAGCATCACGAGAAGGAAGCGGAGATTGTTGCGAAAGCCGGACAGTACGGTGCCGTGACGATCGCCACGAATATGGCCGGTCGCGGTACGGACATCAAGCTGGGCGTTGGAGTGAAGGTCGTTGGCGGTCTTGCGATTCTCGGAACCGAACGCCATGAAGCTCGTAGAATCGACAATCAGCTCCGAGGTCGAGCCGGTCGCCAAGGCGACCCGGGAGAGAGCCAGTTCTTCGTGTCGATGGAAGACGAACTGATGCGTCTCTTCGGTGGCGATCGCTTGAAGTCCATGATGCAACGTCTCAATGTCCCGGAGGATGTGCCGCTTGAGAATGGCATGGTCAGTCGCAGCATCGAGAGTGCGCAGAAGAAAGTGGAGGGCAGGAACTTCGATATTCGTCGTCACGTCGTGCAGTACGACGATGTCATGAACAAACATCGTGAGATCATGTACAAGCGTCGCCAGAAATTGCTTCGGAAAATCGCCGATCGTGACGGCGTGCAGACGCTGGACACGAAGAATTCACTGCATGAAGAAGTCTTGGGGATGCTTCGACGCGAAGTATCGGCGCTTGCGAAAGAGCACCTGACTGGCATCGATCCTGAGAATTGGACGATCAAGGAATTGCGCGCCGCCCTCGGCGCCATGCACCCGGAACTCGAGCGAGGTATCGGAGAGACGGATCTCACGTCGCAGGCGGACAGCGAGGAAGCGGTTGAACTCGTGGAATCTCTTACACTCTCGTTCTATGAAAAGAAATGTGTGCACTTCGGCTTCGATCTCTCGAGGCGCGCGGAACAGATCGTCGTGCTGCAGGCGATCGACACGCATTGGATGGATCATATCGATGCGATGGCGCACCTTCGCGAGCAAGTTGCCTTCTCCGGATACGCGCAGAGAGATCCTCTAATCGAATATCAGGATCAGAGTTTCCGGATGTTTCAGCGTTTGCTTTCCACGATCGCACAGACGACGATTCGCACGTTGATGCAGATCGACTTCGCGCAGTTTGGTGTGCAACAGCCGTCGATGCAGAACGAACCGGAGAACCTGCAGACGAATGAATCGGAGATCGAAGGACAACTTACGGCCGGCTCTGCGAATATCAACTTAAACGAACTGGGAAGAAAAGCAGGGTCTCAAAGCTCAAAGCTCAAAGCTCAAAGCCCCAGTGCTTCGCGTGTGGGTCGCAACGACCCTTGTCCGTGTGGAAGTGGGAAAAAATATAAAAAGTGTCATGGAAAAGATTAGTATTAAAATATAATATTATCTTATGTCAATTGTCATGAACCCACTTTCCGTGGTATGATGACGTAACAGAATCTACTTCTAGTTTGACTATCTCATTTTCATTGAGATGGTCGCTTTTTTGGATCTTCCTCGCAGGCAGAAAGCCTGCTCCCGTATTTCCCCCTTCCCTATGCGCGCATCATTCATCGCAGCCATTAACCAGCTCTGTTCCGAAAGAAGTGTGAAAGCCGATGATGTACTCGAAGCCGTGAGGCAGGCGATTGCAACGGCGTACCGCAAAGATTTCGGCAACAAGGAACAGGAGATCAGAGTCGTGCTTCGGGAGGATCAGGATATGCCGTCGGTGCTTCTGATTAAGGAGGTGGTCGAGGAAGTGCTGAATGAAAACTTCGAAATCAGCTTGAAAGATGCGCAACGAGTGAAACCGGACAGCGAAGTCGGTGACGAAATAGAAATCGACGCGACGCCCGTCGGTTACGGTCGCATCGCAGCGCAGGCGGCGAAGCAGGTCATCATCCAGAAACTGCAGGAATCCGAGAAACAGAGTTTGTTCGCCATGTTCAAAGACCGCGAGAACGAACTTCTCTCCGTGACGGTGACCAAGGTCGAGCCGAACTGGGTGACGCTCGAAGTCGAGGGCATGGCTGTCTCGCTCCCATGGAAGGAGCAGATCCCGGGCGAGCACTACTACACGGGAAAGCGCATCCGTGTGTACCTCGACAAAGTGGAGCTCACCGGCAAGGGTCCGCAACTCCGGATCTCTCGCACGCATCCGAGCCTTGTGAAGAAACTTCTCGAACTCGAGATCCCCGAAATCAGAAACGGCGACGTGCAGATTATGGCGATTGCCCGCGATGCCGGCATGCGAAGCAAAGTTGCGGTGAAGAGCACGGATCCGAGAATCGATCCGATCGGTGCGTGCGTCGGTCAGAAAGGTGTGCGCATTCAATCCGTGATGGAGGAGATCAACGGCGAAAGAGTCGATATGATCGAATGGTCGGAGGATCCGATCCGCTTGATTTCGACTGCGTTGCAGCCAGCATCGATTTCAGCCGTGATCATCGTGAACGGTGAGCAGCACCTCGATGAGGAGGGTCGCATCGTGAAGAAGCGCGCAGCCGTGTTCGTCGAGGAAGCACAGCGCCCGATGGCGATTGGCAAGAAGGGCCAGAACATCCGTCTTGCGACTCAGCTCACGAATTTCGAGCTCGACATGTACAACTACGAAGAACTTCCCGCCTTCAAAGCAAAACTCGCGGAGTTGAAGGGCGAAGAGGTCGAGGTGGTGATGCTTGCACCCGCTGTGGAAGGCGAGGAAGCTGCTCCTGCATCAGTGGAAGTTGCACAGGAAGAGAAGAAGGCGGAGTAGGAAACACCTCAATTATTGTTTGTAGAGACGTCCCGTGTGGGGCGTCTTTTATGCGACCCTTGCTTCAAATTTTCCTGTATCGTGTCTTCAATGAAACTTCCGAACCTCCCTTTCCTCATCCTCGACACGGAAACCACCGGTTTTGTCCCAAAGACACACCGTGTGATGGAGTATGCGTGCGTGGCATTGAAGAACGGGAAGATTGAGATGGAGTACGAACAGCTGCTGTCACTGCCGGAAGGTCATGAAATCCCGGGGGTCGTACAGGTGCTCACACAGATTCGTCAGAAGGATCTTCTGGGAAAGCCGACATTCCAGGAGATGCTGCCCACCATCAAAGCGATGCTCACCCCCGAGACGATCGTCGTCGGGCAGAACGTGAAGTTCGATATCGGTATGCTCAAGGGAGAAGGATGGGACATAAGCGAGCACCCGTGGATCGACACCGCGATGCTGGCATCGATCGTGTATCCGGAACTGAAGAGTTATTCGCTCGGGTACATGAGCGAAGCTCTTCATCTCATGCATACGCCGAAACATCGAGCGCTTGGTGATGTGCGCGCAACGTATCAACTCCTTGAATTGTGTGTCGAGAGACTCCAGAGTTTGCCCGGAAGCGATCTCGATGTCCTCAAAGCTCTCGCCGAGAGAGGCCCCGAGAGTTACCGAAGACTTTTTGCTTCTCTCACGTCTGTAGCGAAGAAAAAACGTCCGGCATGGCTCTCTCTCAGTAAGCATAGGAGCCCTGATGCAAGCGACAAATCGATCCCTGCGACAATGTTGAAGGGTCTTACGAAGAATGCGATTGAATTGATGCAAGAATCGCTCTGTCCTTCGACGCTGGAATCGATTCTTGCAGGTGCGAAGAAGGGAAGTATGATCGCCGTCAAAAATCTCGATGCCGCCGTGCGCCGAGTCGAGATCCCGGCATCGGTTGTCGTTCTTCCGGAGCCACAGATGCTGCTTTCGGGCGAGGCAGCGGAGAAATTTCTGGAGCAGAAGAGTTTTACGGCCGATGAAATGACGCTTGCGATGAAGCTGGTTCTTTACAGTCCGAAACTCAAGATCGATTTGCCGATTCACGGAGAAGAAACCGCCATCTGGAACGCGAAAATCGCCGCAAGCGCAGAAAGCCCAGAGTATCTGGCGCGCAGAAAAGCACTGAAGAAAGATGTCGTACTCCTTGGGCACCACGAGCTCATTTCAATTGCGAACGGAGAAGAATCCGCGATCCTGAAAGGCGCTCGCATCGTGATCGATGACGCGTCAATGCTTGAGGATACGGCAACCGGCGCTCTTGGCTGGACATGCTTCGTGCCGACGTTGCGGGCTGCCGCAGCATGTAATGCTGCGCTGACGAAATGTACGGATCTCATCGAACTCTGGGTCGAGAAGCTCAGAAACGGGATGGATCTCCGGTACATCGCTCCGTCCGATCTCGGCGCACCCGAGATCGAGCATCTGACGGTGATGATCGAAGGTTTGCTCAAGACCGAACTCCCGCATGCGGCGGAGAAAGCCCTTTCGGATTTGCTCCTGATTTTTCAAGAGAGGAATCTGGACGGTCGGATCACATGGGTCGAGTCATTCCTCGACGGTAATAAAGCGATCAAATCCGTGCCGGAAAAAATAAACGAAGTGCTCGGACGTATTCTCTACGATCAATCTGAGGTCACACTACTGATCCCGCAGGCGGCATGGAAAGAGTGCGGTTCGGTTCTTCCGCTCATGATGAAAACCGTCGACGGTCCCGTGCCGATGCTTCCGATTCCGGATTTCTCGGTTCTCCTCCCGATCGGGGTCGCTCTCGATGCGTCGATTGTCGAAGCCAAAGGAAAAACGGTCTTGCTGCTCTCGAGCAAGCGTGCTATCGAGGAGCTCTATCTCAAGCACGCCGAAAAATGCGAGGCGGCAGGGACGACGTTTCTCTGTCAGGGCTTCAGCGGAGGACAGAGCCGGATGCAAGCGGAATTTGTTCTCGCGAAAGAGCCTGCAATTCTCGTCACGACTCCGTGGACGTATGAAACCATGGAGTTGCCGAGAGGCACGATTGGCAGGCTCGTGCTCCAAACATTGCCGTTCGATCATCCGTCGCACGCGATCTTCAGCCGCAGAGCACTTCGCTATGGCGATCCGTTCTCGGAATATTCGCTCCCTCGCCTCAAGCATCGCCTCTTCCGGTTGATCCGCACGTTCGTTCGGCACATGAAAGCCGGAAGTTCGTTCATGATTCTCGACGATCGCCTGCGCACGAAGCCCTACGGAAAGCGCGTTTCGGAGTATTTGCAGAATCTGGCACCTGCACCAACAGTGCGGCCATCCTTGGCCGCGACGGGGCAGATGAAGCTTCTCTAATCCGCTCCTCTCCCGAAAAGCACAACAAAAAAAGTCCTCCACAAAATCCACAGATCGAGCGTGAGCGACCAATCTTCGATGTACCGCATATCGAGCGTCACTTCTTCATTAAACGGCAAATTGGATCTGCCGGAAATTTGCGCGAGCCCCGTAATACCCGGGCGTACCGTGAAGACGCGACGCTGCGACTGCGTGTACTTGGCGACCTCTTCAGTGAGATGCGGTCTCGGACCGACAAGCGAAAGGTGACCGGCAATCACATTAAGGAGTTGTGGGAGTTCGTCGATGCTGAAACGCCTAAGGATTCTTCCAAGGGACGTGACGCGCGGATCGTGCTTGATTTTGAAGAGTGGCCCATCGCTTCGGTGGCTGAGATGTATCAGATACTTCTTCTTTTCGTCGGCATCTTTGCACATCGTTCGAAACTTGAGGAGAGGGATCGTCGTCCGTCCGTGCTGCGAGACACGGGTGCTGACATAGAGGACCGGGAAGCCGCACGTGAGTGCAATCAAAAGCGCGACGAGGAGCAGGAGAGGGCTCAGGATGATGATCAGGAACATGCCGAAGATCAGATCGAGGAGGCGCTTGATCACGCGCCCCCAACCATCCAATGGCGTCGGTTCGAAGCGCAGGATCGGCACGAGCCCCAGGTGTCCGATCGAGAGTTGATGCGGCACATCGGTAAAGACCGGTGGAACGAACGCATAGCCGATTTGATGGCTGCGGCAGTAATCAATGAGTTCAATGGTGGACACGCTTGTAGGATTTGGGTCGGAGTGCAGCACGAGATCGATGTGTTCACTGCAGTGCTTCGCAGCCACTCCTGTGTTTGCCGTTTCATGACCGAGGTATCGATATCGCACGTCATGCTCGAGTTCGGCAATCATCGACATCGGGAGTTCTCTGCTGCCGCAGGAGACGACCGTGCGTATTCCGATACCGCGGCGCAGCAGATGACGCTGGAGTAGAAACACGCAGCTTCGGAGGACAAGAGCGAACATCGTGACGAAGATCGTCGCGTGCACCAGGAGGATTCGGGAGAAGAACAATTGTTTTTGCACGAGGAAGTACCACGCCATGATGAGCACGACCCAGAGTGCCGATACCATAATGATGCGATTCATTTCCCGCCATGGTCCAAGCGTCGTTTTGAGTGCGTAGAGTCGGAGTGCAGCGGCGACAAGAACGTATGCGAGCGTTGCCGGGAGAGCGAAATGCAGAAGGTAATATTCTGGTGTCGGCAGATTGCTCTGGAGTGGCAGCAATTGCAGATTCGGAATGAGATCGATGTTTGCCGCACGCAGGGTGTACGCCAGCAGGAGTGCGGCGAATGCCGACAGTCCATCCAGCGGTATTCTGATGATGCCGAAGAGGATCTCAGAGCGTTTCATGACAGAGGGAGTATAGCGGAAACAGTCCTCACTCCGGCTCTGCGGAGCCACCTCTCTCCAAATGTTGGAGAGAGGAAGCCTGTAGTTAGGGAAAATGCGGGCTCCCCCTTCTCCGGATTCCGGAGAAGGGGTCAGGGGATGAGGGCTTTACGAAAAAGACCGACATTGTCGGTCTGCTTCGTTTCCCGCTCCCATACGCCGGATTTTGTCGAGGACGATCATCTATCTTGGTCACCGATTGCTCGGTGACTCTACCCCACTTCGCTCTTGCGAGCTTCGCGGGGAGTAGCGGAGGGGTCATCGGCACGATGGAACCGTCATGAACTCCGACAACCCAATTCCTCCTTGCAGCACCCAGAGTTTACCGTGATACCCCCGGTTGCCGGGGGCCAACCCCGCGAAGCGGGGACGTTTCACTCTTCGCATTCCCTGAGGAGTACGAAGCATCGTCACTGTGGCACTGTTCCGCATGCAGTCTTACCGGATATGCACTGCACGGGTGGGCGTTACCCACTGGGCGTTCCGGTGCTGTCCGGACGTTCCTCCCCGCGAAGCGGGGCGATCGTCAAAGAGCGGGAACGACGATTGTCGCTTGTTTGAGCATCAGGCGCAAGGAAAGAAGTGCGAATTTTCATTCCACTCGTCAACCTCTATACTCATCCTGCATCCGATGCCGCTTTAGCTCCCACCTACGCCCTTCGACAAGCTCAGGGCTTCGGCGGGCAGGCAGTGGTAGACTGCATTCTTCGCACATCAATGCCGCTTTAGCTCAGTGGTAGAGCAACTCACTTGTAATGAGTAGGTCCGGGGTTCAAATCCCCGAAGCGGCTCCACGTAGTACACGTCGCTTCGCTCCGTGACTACATGGCACAGCCACTTACTCCGAAGGAATCGTTTTCGACGTGTACGAAGTGCCCTGTAGCGATGCGTTGTTTTTTCATAACATCTACTTCGGGAGCATCTGCTACTGGGGCATACTGCAATCATGTTTGTTGTCTATGTCATTCGCAGCACCTTGAATCGGCAACTGTATGTAGGATTTACCGAAGATTTCAAACAGCGTCTTGAAACACACAATGCAGGCAAAGTAATTTCAACAAAAGCCTATCGTCCATGGAAGCCAATTTTTCTCGAATGCTATAGCAGCAAGGGTGATGCCTTACGACGAGAGTTGTATCTCAAAACAACATCAGGCAAACGTGCATTAAAACTCATGCTGCGTGAAACGTTAGATTAATTTCCTAATGTTTCACCGAGATCGTCAAACCTGCTTCCGCATCTGGAGCGGCGACCGTGATGCTCTTTCCGTCTTTCGAGATCACGTACTTGGTGCTTGTCTCTGTTCCGGTCTCCGGATCGTTCGGGAGCGCCAAAATATAGGAACCGGTCAGGACGTTCAGATTGATGAGCCCCATGCAGTCAATGTTGACTCCGCTTCTGCAGATTTCGGTAGCGGTTGTCGTGATCGTTTCCGGAAGCATACCCGTGTGATCGATGGAGTACTGGGTGACGGCATTCAGAATCGTATTCACATCTGCTCTCCTCTGTGCGTTGCGAGCGTCACTCAGCTGTTTCGTCGGGTTGATCGCAACGATGACAATGGCTGCAAGAATCGCGATGATTCCAATGACGAGTAAGAGCTCAATGAGGGTGAAGCCTCGCTGCATCGAACGGAGATTCATTGGGAAAGAGGGGAAGGACGACGATACTGTATCGAATCGGTGTTTTCTCCGCTACTCGATTCACGCTGTTCACTTCGTTTGCAGGACTCGCTCATGGTCTTCGGCCAGCTTCCACCGAATCGGGTGCCCAGAGCGAGGTGCATTCACAAGAGGGGCTCAGCCTGTTAGAATCTTTTCCGGTTTTCCCTCCAGTCCTCATGACCAAGAAACGCGCACTTCTTTCCGTCTCCGATAAAACGGGATTGGTTCAATTTGCACGCATTCTTTCCGAAGCGGGGTATGAAATCATTTCAACAGGAGGAACGTTCAGGGAACTGGAGAAGGAGAAGATCACAGTGATTTCAGCTGAAGAGGTTACCGGATTTCCCGAGTGCTTCGGCGGTCGCGTGAAGACGATGCATCCTCTCATTATGGGAGGCATTCTCTTCAATCGCGATATCCAGGAACACAGGGAACAGGCGGAAAAGCTGAAGATTCAACCGATCGATCTCGTCGTCGTGAACCTGTATCCGTTCGCCGATACCGTCACAAAACTCGGTGCGTCATCCGAAATCTCTCCCGAAGCCATCGAACAGATTGACATCGGAGGACCGACATTGCTTCGGAGCGCGGCAAAAAATCATGCTGCTGTCACGGTGGTGTGCGATACGGCTGATTACGTAGAAGTCGCCACTCAGATTCAAAAAAACGGCACGACAACTCCGGAGCTTCGCGCAAAGCTTGCCGCAAAAGTATTCGCCCATACGGCAGTGTACGATGGAATGATCGCGGAGTACCTCTCTCACGGAGAGAATCTTTCGATTGCTCTCACGAATGGACGCAAGCTTCGTTATGGCGAGAATCCTCACCAGTGGGGGAAGTTTTTTATGATCGGAGACAAGAGCATCGCCTGGAAACAACTGCAGGGCAAAGAACTGAGTTACCTCAATATTCTCGATGCCGATGCGTGCTGGCGCATGGTTTCAGAATTCGATGCACCGACATGCGTGATGGTGAAGCATGCGAACCCGAGCGGCATTGCTTCGGCTACGATCATTGAAGACGCTTTTCAGAGCGCGTACGACAGTGACCGCCTCTCGGCATTCGGCGTGATCATCAGCTTGAACCGACCGTGTAGCGAAGAGATTGCGAAGAAAATCCTCGATCAGAAGATTTTCGTCGAAGTCATTCTTGCACCGGAGTACGAAGCGGGTGCGCTCGGGATACTCAAGAGTAAGCCGAATATCAGACTTCTTTCTATGGGCTCAGTTCGCTTCTCTGACAACATTCTCTATCGCAGTGCTTTCGGAGGTGTGCTTTCGCAGAATGATGATACAAAAGAAATCACAGAAGCCGATCTCACATGCGTGACGAAGGTGAAGCCGACGAAGCAGCAGGTCAGAGATCTGCTCTTTGCATGGAAAGTCGTGAAGCACGCGAAATCGAATGCGATTGTCCTCGCAAAGGATTCGACGACCGTGGGTATCGGTTGCGGTCAAACCAGTCGCGTGGATTCAACGTGGATCGCACTCAAACGTGCCGGAGACAAAGCGAAAGAATCAGTGCTTGCAAGCGATGCGTTCTTTCCGTTCCCGGATTCCATCGAAGAGGCGGCAAAGCATGGGATTGTCGCCGTCATCCAGCCGGGAGGGTCGATCAAAGACAGTGAAGTATTTGCAAAGGCTGATGAGCTCGGGATTGCGATGGTGACCACTGGGGTGCGCGCATTCAGGCATTAAAAAAACCTCCCCGAGGGGAGGTTTCCCTTTTCCTACAATTTCGTATTATTGTGCGATCGTCGTGTCAGGGGTCGAAACTTTCTTGAGGTTCTTTGCGATCATCGCAGCCTCGGAGTCAGTCTGCTCGTCGATCGGGTTTGCAGCTTCGACTGGAGCAGCCGGAGCCTTGTCGAACTTGTTGTCGAGGATTTCGAATTGGTTGGACATAAAAGTTTGGGTGAAAAAGTAATTGACATCAATATCCACTTTCGTGCAACCCTGTCAAGAAAATACCTTTCTTTCCGAGCACAAACACGCTTGCATAGTGTGCGTATGAGCAAAAACAGGCGAGCGATCCTCGGCGTCCTTCTCTTCGCGCTTCTCGCGATCGGCATCATTTTTCTTTTGCGGTCTTCTCGTTCGACATCGGAGCGCATGCCCGGCTCTTTTGTATCTGGTTCGGGTTCCGAGCAGATCTTGTACCCGGTCGATCGTGTGATCGACGGAGACACAATCGACGTATCGATCGATGGAAAAACAGAACGCATTCGTTTCATCGGCATCGATACCCCGGAAACAGTCGACGATCGAAAGAAGATTCAGTGTTACGGTCCCGAATCGAGTGCCCGTATGAAAGCATTGCTGACCGGAGCATCCGTATCACTGGAACAAAAGCCAGATGAAGACAGAGATGACTACGGACGCTTGCTTCGGTACGTGTTTCTCGAGGGCAGAGACATCGGTGCCATGCTTCTCTACGAAGGATATGCGCGCAGTCTCTGTTTTGCATTTCCGCACCCGAAGTGCAGCGAGTACGACAGGCTCGAACGAATTGCGCGCGACGGGAGGCGCGGACGGTGGGGAGTGTGCAAATAAGGGTCGGGCATGAGGGCTATTTCCGACATCTGCTAAAATAGCCTTCGATTATGCCTAAGCCAATCTTTGCCGGCCTTGATCGTGATGTCTTCGACTCCCACAACCCTTCGCCATACACCGATAACGTAAAGAAAGGCGTGTCGGAGGCGCTTGTGCGTCAGATCAGTAAAGACAAGAACGAGCCCGAGTGGATGCTCGAATCGAGATTGCAGTCGTTGAAGATTTTCAAGGAGAAGCCGATGCCGACGTGGGGTGCGGATTTAAGCAAACTAGATCTCGACAATATCATTTACTACGCGCGTCACGGTGCAGCAGAGACGGATAACTGGGAAGAGGTGCCGGATGAGATCAGAAAAGTCTACGATCGACTCGGTATCCCCGAGGCGGAGAGGAAAATGCTTGCGGGGGTCGGTGCGCAGTACGAGAGCGAGATGATTTATCACCGTCTGAAAGAAGAGTGGAGTGCGCTTGGAGTGATTTTCCTTGATATGGACAATGCCGTGCAGGAGTACCCGGAGCTTGTACGCGAATACTTTATGAAGTGCGTGCCGGCAACCGATCATAAGTTTGCAGCTCTGCATGGGGCTGTCTGGAGTGGGGGGACGTTTTTGTATGTTCCGAAGGGCGTAACCGTACGCGAGCCTTTGCAGGCATACTTCCGCATGAATGCCAAAAACATGGGACAGTTCGAGCACACGCTGATCATTATTGAAGACGGTGCCGAGGCGCACTACATCGAAGGATGCAGTGCGCCGAAGTACGGATCGCAGGGACTCCATGCGGGACTTGTCGAAATTTTTGTGAAGGACGGTGCCAAGTGTCGTTACTCATCGGTCGAGAACTGGAGTCGTGATACGTATAACTTGAATACGAAACGCGCGATTGTGCAGAAAGACGGAGTCATGGAATGGATTGGCGGCAATATGGGTAGCGGCGTGACGATGCTGTACCCGTGCAGCGTGCTCGTCGGTGAGGGTGCGCACTGCGATCATATGGCGCTTGCATTTGCGAATACGAAGCAGTGGCAGGACACGGGTGCCAAAGTGCTGCATTTGGCTCCGCATACGAGTAGCAACGTTGTGAGCAAGTCCGTGAGCAAAGACGGCGGCTGCTGCGTGTATCGAGGTTTACTAAAGATCGCGCCGCATGCACACGATTGCACGAGCAGCATCGAATGTGATGCGCTTCTCCTCGATGAGGCAAGCAGAACCGATACGATTCCGGATATTCAGGTGCGCAATAACGACGTGACGATTGCGCACGAGGCAACGGTCGGAAAACTTTCCGAGGAAGATGTGTTTTACCTAATGTCTCGGGGGATCACCGAAGAAGCAGCGAAGGCGATGATCGTTTCCGGATTCATCGAACCGATTGTGCGGCTCCTGCCGCTTGAATATGCGGTCGAGATGAATCGGTTGATTGAGATGGAAATGGAAGGTTCTGTTGGATGAGATGGCTTGCCGACCATAGCAGAAGGATTCTGTGTATTTTGTACAATGATCACCTTCGTTGAAGCTACGGCGGGTAACCTTCTGCGAAGGTTGGAGGGCTCCGTTGGGTAAAATGGCACGTTTCGTCTTTTATCCAACCTGATCGACGCGTTTCGGTACGGGTTTCTCCGCTGTCGACGAGTTCGTACTATCCCCCTGCAGAATACTTATCATTTTCGTCTGTGCTTCCCAAAGCATATTCCAGCGATCATGCATTCTTTCTATTTCACTGTGGTCTCGCTCGTCGAATTGCGTGTCGCTACGAAGCAATGTGAACTCCTCTTCGGTCCTCGCAAGCAATCGATCACGCGAATCCCGAACGGTCGTCGTCGTGTACACGTAGTCGCCGATGATCGCGCGGAACAATTCCCTGTTTCGGACGCGCATCAACTCTTCATCTGTTGGCGTAGGGGGTTTCTGTCTATCGGGCTTACGATCCGATGATCGTGCGATGCGTGCGATTGGCGCCATTGCCCATGATGCGATTCTCGATAGTAAATGCATTGGATCAGTATACCATTTTTTGACGATTTCTTCCATACTCATTCCATGACGAAGTCCCTGAAAGCGCGGCAGATTGTCATCGAAGCCGGACGGCAAGGAGCCGAATATCTGGAGATCATCGAGAGCGGCAAACAATCCTCCGTCGAGATTGTGGTCGAGCGCGGTGCGAAAGCGACGATCTTCGATTGCAGCACATCAGCTGCACATTCTGTGAAGGTTACTTTGGCAGCCGAGAGCACGCTTACGTACGTTTCTCTCAGCAATGCTTCCGCTCGAAAGCTCACGTCGACCGTCGGTCAGGGTGCGAAGATTCATTGGCACTGCACGACGATTGGCGGGAGTGGTGACTCTCATGAGCTGATCTCGACGTGTATCGGCCCGAAAGCCGAAAGCACGGTCGATTGGATTTTCTCTGCAACAGGAAAGCAGAAACAGTCGGTTTCAGTCCGGAATATTTTTGATGCTCCGGAAGGAAAAGGTGAAATCACACTGAAGGGCATTGCAGAAGAAAAAGCATTCGTGACCTGCAACGGGATGATTGAAATTACAGAGCAGGGGAGAGGGACAAATACCTATCTTACGGAAGACGTCCTGATGCTCGATGCGACAGCCCATGTCGAGGCCATTCCAGCGCTAGAAATACGCACAAACGATGTGAAAGCGAGTCACAGTGCAACGGTCTCGCGTGTCACGGCCGAGAATCTCTTCTATCTGCAGTCACGCGGAATAAACGAAACGAAGGCAAGGCAGATGTTCGTGGAAGGATTTCTCGGAGCGCTCACGGAGAGGATTGCGGACAGAGAGATACGGGCAAAAGTTGCCGAGGCGATTATTCGGCAACAGCGGTGACGTCACCGAATTACCAGCCTCACTCCCGTCCGCGGGCTTTACACTCGAGATTTTTCTCTCTTCGACGTGCGCGTTTCTTTTTTGCAAGTACACGATCTTCATGTTGTATCTCGCTACTGCCATTGCTTTTTATGAAGAGCTCAAGAAGTCGTTCTCGTTGACGCTGATGGATCTTTTCTTTGTCTTCCATGTTTATTTTTTTCTGCATTTCATTTTCTTCCCATGCGCGGTTCGTTGTGGCGTTCATAAAACGTTGACTGACTTTCCTCCAAGTATCTCCTTGGAGTGTTCTTGTTTTTAATAGAGGCTGTTCAAAAGAGACGCGTGGAAGCCATTGGCTTCCAGTGCTTGCTGAGGATTCAAAGCCCAAATAATTAAAATCGATCATAGAGAGTATTTATTACTTTTTTGAAATTTTGTCCATTATTTCTTGTTCATGAAAAAAGCAAAATTCACCCCATCGTGTAGTAGAGAAGAGAAGATCCTTCCGAGCCTCGCACGCTTCGCAGTTTCCAGCATCCTAGACCAGCCGTCGCTCCAAAAGGAGCTATGGCCGGCAGGGAGGCTGAAGACTGAAAGCGAGGAGGGTGTCCTCGGACAATTGGCATAAATGAATGATGGCACTCGACACTGGCCAGAGCATTCGCCAAGGATTAACTCCCTGGTAAGGAGATGTTCCATCCGCAGGTTCTCCTACGGATACCTTGTTACGACTTAGTCCCAATCAGTAGTTTCACCGTGGTACCTCCTCTTGCGAGTAAAGGTGCTTCAAGTGCTTCTACCTTTCATGACTTGACGGGCGGTGAGTACAAGACCCAGGAACATATTCACCGTGACGTAGCTGATTCACGGTTACTAGCGATTCCAACTTCATGAAGTCGAGTTGCAGACTTCAATCCGAACTGAGGCCGGCTTTTTCCGATTGGCTCCCCCTCGCGGGTTTGCTACGGTCTGTACCGGCCATTGTAGCACGGGTGTTGCCCTAGGCATAAGGGCCACGCTGATTTGACGTCATCCCCACCTTCCTCCGCCTTGGAGGCGGCAGTCTCCCGTGAAAAAACAACACAGGATGAGGGTTGCGCTCGTTCGCTGACTTAACAGTACACCTCAAGGCACGAGCTGACGACAACCGTGCAGCGCCTGTCTTAGCGTTCCTTGCGGCACCCTCCCGTTTCTGGGAGGTTCGCTAGATGTCAAGCCTAGGTGAGGTTCTTCGCTTACTATCGAATTAAACCCCATGCTCCACCGCTTGTGTGGGTCCCCGTCTATTCCTTTGAGTTTTAGTCTTGCGACCGTACTTCCCAGGCGGCGAGCTTACCGCGTTAGCTTGGACACGGAAGGCAATTGAGAACCTCCCACATCGAGCTCGCATCGTTTAGGGCGTGGACTACGGGGGTATCTAATCCCCTTTGCTCCCCACGCTTTCGTCTCTCAGTGTCAGCAAGTGGCTAGCATCCTGCCTTCGCTTTTGGCGTTCTACCGCATATCTACGGATTTTACTCCTACATGCGGCATTCCAGATGCCTCTCCACTGCTCAACCTATGGAGTTTCCGGGACGATCTCAGTGTTAAGCACTGAGTTTTTACCCCAGACTTTCATAAGAACCTACAGACGCTTTACGCCCAGTAATTCCGAGTAACGCTTGTATCCCCTGTATTACCGCGGCTGCTGGCACAGGGTTTGCCGATACTTTCTCCTGAGGTACCGTCAAAAATTTCGTCCCTCAGAACAGGTGTTTACGACCAGTAAAGGCCTTCATCCACCACGCGGCGTCGCTCCGTCAGACTTTCGTCCATTGCGGAAGATTCCTCACTGCTGCCTCCCGTAGGAGTATGGACCGTGTCGCAGTTCCATTCTGGCTGATCATCCTCTCAGATCAGCTACCCGTCATTGCCTTGGTGAGCCGTTACCTCACCAACTAGCTGATAGGCCGCAGGCCCCTCCCGAACCGATAAATCTTTCCTCTTTCGAGGGCATCCGGTATTACTCCTCCTTTCGGAGGGATATCCCTGAGTTCGGGGCAGGTTCCAACGTGTTACGCAGCCGTTTGCCGTGGGTCTAAACCCACTCGACTTGCATGTGTTAGGCGCGCCGCTAGCGTTCACTCTGAGCCAGGATCAAACTCTTCGAAAAGAGATTTGCTCCGATACGTCCACGAATGAACGTATCGAAATAGCTCTTAATAACTAGCGCATCGATTTTTTTTAGAGGGCGATGCATCCTCTTTATTTTCAAAGAAAATAGTTGTGGACTTCTTTTTCTCTACTACACGATGCTGTGAAGGAGCTGACGCGTGTGAGCGGTCCGAGCTCCTCTTTCGAAGAGACGTCCTTCAAGCCATTACGAATACATTGGCTTAGTCACAGCCGAGCCATCTTAGGAGTGGCGAAAGGGGGCGTCAAGAGGGTTCTCTCACTTTCTGTTACCATGTATTTCGTGCCCTCCGAATTGACATTTTTCAAGCGTGCTCTCCCGCATATCGTCGGAGCGCTTTCCCTGTGCCTGATCGCGATTCTTCTTTTCAGTCTCCAAAATCCCGTCTCACTCGACGATGGGCTTCGGCACTTCGCAATGGCGAGGCTCATGAGTGAGCAGGGAATTGCAGCTGCCGATTGGAGCCGTTTCTTTTCACACGGATACTTCGCACATCACACCGTCGATCCGTGGTTCCTCTCGAACGTTGCATTCATACCTTTTCTTCCGCTTGGTCCGATTCTGGGCTTAAAACTTTTCGCACTGTTTTTAATTCTCCTCCTTCTCGTTGTGTTTCTGTATGCATGCTTCGTCTTTCGTACGCCACCGATCGTCTCTGCAGTCTCTGTCGGTCTGCTTCTGTTTTTTGATCCATCGTTTTTCTACCGGCTGCTGCTCGGGAGACCGTACGAGCTCATCACCCCTCTTGCGGTGCTCATCATCATCGCGGCGATTTCGAAGCGACCGTTTCTGATCGGGCTTTCTCTCATGCTTTGCGTTCTTCTGTCTCAGATTTTTATTTTTCCTCTTCTCATCGCTTTCACTGCGGTGCTGTGGCGTTTGAGTCTCTGTGAGTGGAAAGAAGCAAGGATGCTTCTCACCTGGGTTTTCCTCGGACTCTTCGCCGGGTTTTTTCTGCACCCCGATTCCCTGCAGTATGCATTCTATATTCGGGACACATTTCTCAGAATTCCTCTGCTTCCGGGCATCGAGCTCGGGCTTGAAATGCAGTCGGGATTCCGGCTCGGTTCCCGCCTCCTCGTGATCGTCGGCATCGTGACTCTCCTTCACAGTGTTCTCTTTAAAGAAGGCATCACACTCCGACAGTACGGCGAATGCGGACTCTCTTTTCTTATATTTCTTACGCTTCTTTTCATTACATTCTTTCTTCTCTGGGCGCGCGCCGTCGATTTTCTTTGGCCGACTCTGATCCTCCTCCTTACGCTGCTCCTATCTGTGTCTCCGGGGATTTTTTCGAGAACGATGATTGCAATTCTGCCGAAGAAATTGTCCGGGAATCGGCGGATGGGTTTTTACATCTTACTGCTACTTCTCGCTTCCGTCGTGTTCTCGATGCATCGCACGCTTCGAGCCAGCGACGGAGATCGATCGCTTGAAACATATACGCAGGCACTGCGATTTGTCCCCCAGGGTGCCATGGTGCTGAATGTCGATTGGCACTTCTTTATGCCTGCGGTTCTCGTTCGACCAGATCTGAGGTACGCGACCGGCATTGATCCTTCCTATACCTATCTCGATTCTCCGAAAGCACTTGGACTTTTCGCCTCACTCACTACGCCGAAGTTTCAGTCGTCTCCAACCGAAGAGGAAGTGCGTGCGTGGCTCAAAGAAATTCTTGCGCTGTATCCTTCGGACTACCTGGTGTTTTTTCGAGGACGACATGAGACGATCATCACAAAGCTCGAGAAGGACTTAAAGATGATCGATGTTTCAGGGAGCAGGGAGGTGGCTGTCTTCAGAGCAAAAGAAACTTGACGAGTTCTCCTCTCCTCACGTACAGTCCGCCAGCTGATTCCCTCCCCCGCGTTCGCGAGGCAGGTTTTACCCACGAATCTCCATGCCTACTCTTGTTCCAAGCAACGAAGACGTCCGTGTCTACGAATTTGCTGTGATGTATAAGCCTGATCTCGACCAGAAAGCCGAGTCGACTCTCCTCAGTGAGATCGAAGGTCACTTCGCCGAGGCGCAGGGAAAGCTCCTCTTCAAGGATCCATGGAGCCGCCGCGGTCTTGCGTACAGAATCGCAGGGCACGATGAGGCGAAGTTTGTCATCTACTACTACGAACTTCCTCCCGCATCCATTCGCGAGCTCGATCGTCAGCTCCGTCTCCAGAAGGGAGTACTCAGGCACCTCATGCTGATTCCGCCGAAAGGATACGAGGCGGTGAGTTTTGAGGCGAAGTATCAGGACTGGCTTAAAAATCGCGAAACGATCGAAGACGTCAGAGCCCGAAAGCGCGAGGAGAAGACGCAAAAAACGGTTGTCGACCAGGCAAAACGAGCCACGAAGCGTCTCGAGACGAAGGCCAAGGACATCGCGAAGCCGGTCCTCAAGATGCAGGACTTAGACTCGCAGCTCGACAAACTGATTGCAGATAGCGACTTGAAACTTTAATTTACTTTTCACTTCTTTGCCCCGCGTAGCTCCATCAGGAGCGGAGTGGGGTCCACTTCCCCCTCGCATATGGCCGTACAACAGAAGACCAAGCACGACATCAAGAAAGGCTGCGTATTCGATCGAGACGGTGTCGCATATTTCGATTACAAAGATTATCCGACATTGAAGCAGTACATCGATTATTTCGGGAACATCCGGAACCGTTACTACACGGGTGTGTGTCTCAAGCACCAGAAGATGCTCAAGAACGCGATCGAGAGGGCGAGGTTTCTCGGGATGCTTTCGTACAGGAAGTAAAGGAAGCAAAGGAATGAAAAGAATCAAAGGATGTGACGTTTTTCATGTCTTCAAATATAATCGCCGTACTCTTTTGAATCCTTTATTTCTTTTGTTTCCTTTCACTCATGTCGGGACACTCCAAATGGCATAACATCAAGGGAAAGAAGATGGCGACCGATGCCAAGAGAGGAAAGACGTACACGAAGTACGCGCGCTTGATCGAGATCGCCGCACACGAGGGAGGTGGGGATCCGTCGAGCAACGTGCGACTTCGCACACTCATCGATTCGGCAAAAACTGAGAGCGTGCCGAATGTGAATATCGATCGCGCGATCCAGAAGGGTACTGGTGCGCTCAAGGGAGATGCGATGGAGGAGGTGACGTACGAAGCGTACGGTCCGAGTGGCAGTGCCTTTATCATCGAGTGCCTCACGGACAATAAGAACAGGACGCTCAGTAACGTGAAAGAAATTCTCAGCAAGAACGCGGGTCGATTTGCAGGAAGCGGTTCGGTGATGTGGATGTTTGAAAGGAAAGGTGTCGTTCTTGCAAAACTTTCAGATGGTACGAGCGGGCTTCCCAAAGAACTCGAACTTCTCCTCATCGACGCAGGTGCCGATGACATTCGGGAAAGCGAAGGACATATCAGGGTTCTGAGCGACGGCACCAAGTGGAGTGCCGTGCGTGATGTGCTCACCGCAAAAGGTGCCGTAGTCGAATCTGCAGGGCTTGAGTACATCGCAAAGCAGACAGCTCCGGTCGACTCCGATGCCATGACGAAAGTCGAGACGCTCATCGAAGCTCTGGAAGGGGATGACGATGTGTCTGAAGTGCACACGAATGCGGTTTCGCAGTAGATGATGCAGGTACACGGTTACTTGCAATTCTATATAAATAATATATAATAATAGAAGACAATGAAGCATGAATCTATACTCTCGGGTCGAAGCGAACATCTGCAGGGCAAACACCCTCTACCCCCTTCCAGACACAGCGATATGAGCCAAGATTTTCTCCCCATCGATGAAAATGCATGGCAGGCTGATTTTCAGCCGGAGTTTCACGAATCGGCGGAATCTGTGACGGGTGCGGCTGATGCGAAAACGAGCACGGTAGAAGCCGAAACCAAGCTTTTTCGCAGGCGGAATCAATTTTTGCTTGAACTTTCGTCTCCGAATGAGATGCTGAAGTTTCCGAAATACCTTGCGGTCAGCAGAGCCGATGCGGAGAGAGGGTATACGTTGCAATTTCGAGATGTTCATCCCGCCGATGAAGAAGGAGGAATTGCAGAGAACGCGCAACTTTTCAGAAACCGGGAGGTTCTCACGAACATGCGCAGAGCGGAGTCACCGCAGGAGGCACTCTCTGTCTTGCGAAAGTTTTTCAGAGAAAAAGGGATAGAACTCACGCGCATCAACAGCTGAACGCCGGATTTTGTTGTCGTAACTCTGGACGGATCATTTCCTCCGCGTCTACACTGACTTTTCTCATGCGTGCTTTTCAAGCCCTCCTCTCGGCTCTGTGGCGATACGCCGATGGTAACCGGAAGGTTGTCATTCTGTACATCGTGCTCTTCGCGTGCGGGAACACCGTATGGCTTTTTGAACCCTATGTCATCGGAAAAATTTTGAACGCGGTGCAAGAGTCCGGGGAAAATCCGAGCGCGGTGTCTTCGATTCTTCGGTCGCTTGCGATGCTCGTGAGTCTCTCCGCGGGTTTCTGGCTTTTTCACGGGCCTGCGCGCATTCTGGAGCGCACCAATGCTTTTCTCGTGCGCAGAGCGTTCAAGCAGCATCTGTTTTCGGTGATCACGGATCTGCCGCTGCAGTGGCACAAGAATCATCATTCCGGACAGACCATCAACAGAATTTCTAAGGCGACGAGCGCTCTCTTCAATTTTACACAGGACGGTTATCAGCTGATCGAAATGATCGTGCGACCGCTCGGTGCGCTCGTTGCGCTTACGATTCTCTTTCCTGTCGCTGCGTTCGTCGCGATCGTTTCGATGTCGGCGGCGTGCGGGATCGTGTTCTTTTTCGATCGCATTCTCTTGCCGCTCTATGACCGACTCAATGAGAAAGATCACTTCGTGGCGTCGGCGCTGCACGATTACATCACGAACATCACCACCGTCATTACGCTGCGTCTCGAGAAGCTCACGCAATCGGAATTGTATAAACGCATGACGAATTATTTTCCGGTGTACCGACGTGAGTGTCGCTTGAACGAAGGGAAATGGTTCATCGCGACGATGGCGATTTCCATCACGACCGCGTTGATTCTCGGCGGTTACGCGGTCACGCAACTGAAAGCGGGTGCGGTGCCGCTTGTGGGCACGTTCTTCATGCTCTACGAATATTTGCAGCGCATCGGTGGTGCGTTCTACATGTTCGCCTGGAAGTACAGCCAGGTTGTAGCGCAGTATGCCGACCTCAAATCCGTCGATCCGATTCTTGAGGCGGACCAAGCAGAAAAGCATCTGCATTGTTCGATCGATCCCGAGTGGGAAACGATCGAGATCAAGAATCTCAGCTTCACGTACAAAGATGAAGAGCGTCCTCTGCATCATCTGAAAAACATTTCGGTGACCTTGCAGAGAGGGAAGAGAATTGCGTTCGTCGGTGAGAGCGGGAGCGGAAAATCGACGTTGATGTCTTTGATTCGCGGTTTGCACGAGGCGGACTCGGGAGAGATCGTATGCGACGGGAAAATTTTGGCGCACGGTCTTAAAGACGTCGGCTCCACCGTCACGCTGATTCCGCAGGAGCCGGAAATTTTTGAGAATACGATCGAGTACAACATCACGCTCGACACCGATCAGGAGGCGAGCGAGCTTCTGGAGGACGTCGAGCTCTCGCGATTCGCCTCGGTGGTTGCGAGGCTTCCGCAAGGACTCAAGACCAACACCGCCGAGAAAGGCGTGAACTTGAGCGGCGGCGAAAAGCAGAGGTTGGCTCTCGCCCGCGGATTCTTCGCGGCGAAACGGAGTTCGATCATTCTTCTCGACGAACCGACGAGCTCCGTCGACCCCGTGAATGAGCGTCACATCTACGAAAACATGATTCGACGATTCTCCGATCGCTGCATCGTTTCTGCACTGCATAAACGCTATCTCCTTCCGCTCTTCGATTACGTGTATGTCTTCGAATCGGGGACAATTGTCGATCAGGGAACACCGACGGAGGTGGGACCGCGGTTGAGGAAATAAAATTTCATTCAAAAGTAAATGTTACACTGGCTTCCGCCGTGTTGAAGTATGTATCAGTGACGATAGCCTTGAATGTGTGCGTTCCTACGCGTTCGATCGCACGTGGTACACGTACGCTCCCTTCGTACGGTGGGGCGTCAAAACTCCGGAGCGGCTTATCATCGACGTAAAACTGCACCGATGTCACGGGACTTGCGGAGCGTACGGAGACAACAGGGAGAAATGCAGGGTACGTCACGACTCCGCCGTTGCTCGGCGAAGAGATTTCGATGGAAGGCTTCTCTCCGCGTCCCGGTGTGAGAGCTGGGTCGCATTCTGTTGTTGGTGCAAGTGGCAGAGGGAGAAGAGATCCCGAGTGATCGGGACGCGCATTCCAGAGTTCCATCTGTTTCGTCGTCCAGTTCTGGAGATCCGTTTCCCATGTCGGCCAACGAGTCGGCAATTCACTCTTCGGAAGGAAGAAGGAACGTTCTTCGATCGCATCCTGCGGACACGCAGGAGAACTCAGAAGCCCTGTCACCTTGTCGACCTTCAGGACGACGCACGCGGGATCTTGCTCGGAGGGAGTTTGTTCTGCGAGAAAGAGATCGGAACCCTGGAGCTCAGGCGGAGTGCAGGCGGATGCGAGTTTGCCGGAGAGTCTCGAGAGAAGCGGATTCGTCAGGTTCTCGGGCAGAACAAAACTTGTCTTTGTATTCTCAAGTTTCCGATGCGCCTCCACCATGAAGTCATGCCAGATCGGTGCCGCCGTCGTTAAGCCATCCGCTTTCTCGAAGAGCGATTGGCTCGTGGCATTGCCGACCCACACGCCGGTGATCAGATTTGGCGTGTAACCGATTGTCCATGTGCTCTCCGGACGCCGAAGCGTGCATGTCTTCTTCGTATCACGCTCGAGACATTTGTTGCTGGTGCCGGTTTTCGCGGCAGCGGAGTAACCCGGTACCGAGAGGATGCTCTGCCAGTACTCGTTCGGTCTTGCAGATACGTCACTGATGATCGAGGTGACCTCGGCGGTCAGGCGAGCATCGACAACCTGACGCGATAACTCCTGCTTCGGAAGGTACAAAATATTCCCATCCTTATCCGTGATCTTGAGGAGCGCATTCATCGGACGAAACACTCCACCGTCTGCGATCGTCGCATATCCTTGGACCATCTCCGTAAGCGGCACCTCGGCGGCACCGATTGAGAGCGGCCATCCGTAGTCGTAGTTCGGGTTTCCTGCTCTCGTCACGCTCTTTTGGTTTGCAGGTGTCGGCATTCCCATACGGCTTGCGAGACCGAGGAGCGGCTCTTCGCCACCTCCAAGAAAAAACGCTTTGATCGCCGGAATATTTCTTGATCCTCCGAGCGCTTTTCTCATGGTCGTGAGCCCCCAGAACGTACCGTCGAAGTTACTCGGCTCGTCGCCTCCGAATTTTGTGGGGATGTCCCAGATGACCGAACCCGGACCGAATCCGGCTGCGAACGCATTCAGATAGGTGAACACTTTAAAGCTCGATCCCGGTTGTCTTGGCGATGCGGCCATATCGATTTTTCCTTCATGGTCTTCATCGGAGTAATCCGTGTTCCCCACGTACGACAGGATTTCGCGAGTCACAGGCGACAACGAGACAAGCGCAATGTTATTGGCGCCGAAACGTTTTCGAATATCGTCTCGATGAGCAGCGACGACTTTCTCGGCTGCTTGCTGGAGCTTCCAATCGATGGTGGTGGTGATTCGAAGTCCTCCCTGCTCCAAGATGCGGTCGTCGATGCCAAGGAGTTCCTGGACTTGTTTCTGGATTCCGAGGACGAAGTGTGCGGCGCGTATGTTCTGACGGTCGGGCGAAAACGTCATCGTCTTGATGTCACTGAAGGCTTTGTTGAATTCATCCAAGCCGATCATTTTCTGATCCATCATATTCCGAAGCACCTGATCCGTTCTTCCTCCGATGTAGACTTTTACGGTTCCGCTGCCGACTGCTCGACCGAGGAGACCGATTTTCACTTGAGAGTCTTGGATCTGCGTTGCCGACGTGATGTCGCCGATATCTATTTTCCTTCTGATTTCGGGAGTTACCTCGGTGAAGCGATGCGAACCGTAAGGATTGAAATAACTCGGTCTCTGCAGCAAGCCTGCAAGCACCGCCGACTGCGCTAGGCTTAGGTCTTTTGCCCCGATGCCGAAGTAGTTGCGGGCTGCCTGCTCGATGCCGTACGCATTATGACCGAATGGGATCCAGTTCAAGTACAGCTCCAGAAGCTGATCTTTGTTGTACCTCTGTTCCAGCTGGCATGCGAGCATGAGCTCTCTCATTTTTCGAAGGATACTGCGCTGACGACCGACCAGTGCATTTTTGGCAAATTGCTGCGTGAGCGTAGAGCCGCCTGAACGTATGAAGAAACCGGGAGCGATCTGGCTCATGGCGGCGCGAACGAATCCCACGACATCGAGACATCCGCTCCTCGAGAAAAATCTTTCATCTTCGATGGCGATCGCAGCTTTCTTTGCCATGGGGTTGATCTGATCACCCTGCACGTACGTTCGGTCTTGCTCGGAAAAGAGCCTGTAAAGTTCGACGCCGTTTCTGTCCAGGATGACCGTGCTCTGCGATGGAAACATTGTCGCAGGATCGTCGATATTGGGGAGCGTGAACCAAAGGATGACGAGCGTGAGGATGCCGACGCCGAGAAGTCCTCCGAATGCCTTGAGTGCAACCATTCTCCACTCTTGCTTCCGTCTCGGTGTTCGTATCCATACCTTCATTGTTGCGAACATGGTTCGAAGGCGCTTTCGGATCCCCAAGACATTCGGCATGACTGCCTTCCATTGCTTTCTTCGCTCCTTCCCCCCTCCTTCGCCAATGGATCGTTTCGAAAATCCTAGGTCATTCATGAGCACGTATTGTAGACGATTTCCACTGATGTATGCTATACTGCATCGATGCGTACACGCCTGCTTTCCATTGCAGTTCTCGTCCTCTTCCCATTCTTTACTGAGGCAGCACCGCTCGTTGTCAATACAGGGGTGGATAGCAGCGTTCCCACGATTCTCCAGGGCATCGTGAATGTTCTCTTAAGCTGGAGTGGTCTTGCCGCAACGGGTCTTTTCTTACTTGGGAGTATTCTCATGGTCGGGTCAGGAGGTGAGGAGGCATTCCTCTCCGCCGGAAAGAAGATCATGAAGGCTGCGCTCATCGGCTTCGCGCTGATTCTCGCTTCATGGTTGCTCTTAAGCACGGTGATCTACTTCATTTCACTCTGAACATGTCCTTGCCTTCTCACGATTCCATCGAGCAGATGCTCACCAAGGCTGAGCAGCTCAAGTTTGATGGGAAGTACGCAGAAGCACTCGCGCTTCTCGAGGAACTCTTGGTGATGGACCCCGATAATGTCACCGCTCTCGAGGAACTTGCCGACAATGAACTGAGTCTCGGTCGTTACGAGAGAGCCAAGCTTGCAGCCCTCCATGCATTGCGTCTCGATCATGACAGTTACACCGCGCACTACATTCTTGGGTTCATCGCATCACATGCAGAGGATTGGCCGACTTCGATTACGGAACTGAAGATCGCGAATTCCCTCGAACAAAACAACCCGGAGATTCTTCGCTGTCTCGGTTGGTCGTTGTTTTCTTCGGGAAAGAAAATCGAAGGCATGGTGACACTCGAGCGCGCGCTGAATCTTGAGGAGCAAAACCCCCTCATTCTTTGCGATCTCGGAGTTGCCTGTCTGCGATCGAATGAATTCGGAAAGTCGAAGGCGCTCCTCAGTCGCGCGCTCGACATCGATCCGGCGAACAGTCGCGTGAAGGAATGTCTCGAGATGGTTCGACGCATCGAGAAACACGTCGCATAGTCATGGTTCGAGACGCTCTGCGGAGCTCCTCACCATGATACTGCTTGAGTTTGTCATACTGAGGAGCGTTCGCATCAGCGAATGCGTCTCGAAGTATGCTATGCTTTCATCCATGCCGACCAGCATGAAGTTACCACTTTTTCTGCGCAGGGGAATCGCTCGGGGGACGAAGAATATTGTGCGTGAGCATGGGTGGGGGACATCTCTCGCATCTCTCTTCGGCGTGCTCTTCCTCGGACAAATTCTTCTGTTGCTCGTGTTCGGTGTTCAGGGAGGACTTCGGCTTCTGGAAGCGCAGACGGATCTTCGACTTCAAATTCTCGAGACGGCAAGCGACAGCCAGATTCAGGATTTATTTCAAAATATACGGCAACTTCCGATTGTCTCAGAGGTTGTCTATATCACGCGTGAACAGGCGTACGAGCGTCAGAAGGCGCGTGACCCCGAGCTCATCACTTTCCTTGAGAAATTCGGCATAGAGAATCCCTTCCCGGAAACCATCGGCGTGCGGCTCGGTCATCTCACCGATTACGGAGCATTCGTTCAGTTCCTGCGTCAGCCGGTGTTCACCAAGGTCGTGAATCCGGAATTTTTGTCTCAGACCACCGATCAACAACAGCAGGTGTATCGATTGATCGAAGCGGTACGGAGCGGACAGTATGTTCTCCTCTTCGTTGTGGCACTGCTTCTCGTTGCGATGCTCTTTGTGGTCACCGAACTCGTACGGAGGCGCGTACTCTGCAAACGTGAAGAGCTCTTCGTGGAACAACTCGTTGGTGCGGACAGAACAACAATCATGATTCCCTTCTGCACCGAAATTGTTTGCTTACTCGGGGTTGCGCTTCTCCTCTCGGCATTTCTTACAGCAGTGGTGGTGTGGCTTCTGCCTTTTTTTCTGCCTGTGCTCGGGAGTGGCGGCCTCTTCAGCGTGTGGTCCACCGCGACGATGAGCGAACTTCTCTCATCGCTTGTGTGGTTATTGCCACTCGAACTCGCAGGCGTTTTCATTCTTGCGATCATTGGTACGATTCTTGCGCTCCGCACTGAGACGTCGATGCAGCTACTACCCCTTCTTCCGTCGTAAGCCGTGCCGAAATCCTGGACAGATGAGGCGATCGTACTGCGCACCTACAATGTCGGGGAAACAGATCGTTTCTGTCTATTGTTGACGGAGAAATACGGACGCATTGCCGCTCGTGCTAATGGGGTTCGTCGGCTCCTCAGTCGCAGGGGAAGCGGACTGCTTCCGTTGCATCGTGTGGCGGTCGTGTGTGAATTGCATTCGTTCGGTTGCACGGCTGTCTCCGCATCGTGTCTCGATGCACATACGCAAATCTGGAAAAATCCGGCTGCGTTTGCCTGCGCCGAGCAGGGCATTGAACTCATCCTGCAACTGACGGAAGAAGGTCCGCCGATGCCGAACGTCTACCGACTGACATCGGATTTCCTCACCGCATGTTCGTTCGCGCAGGTGCAATCTTTTCCACCCATCTTCACACTGAAACTGCTCTCCATCCTTGGGCTCTGCCCGTCTCTCACGCACTCTTCGGCGGATCACAGACCGTTCAGTCCTCACGAACAGATTGTGCTTTCCAGGAGGTTCGGGGGGCTGACAACCCTTGGCGATGATCCGACAGGCATTCGTCTATCAATGCCTCTCGCTCATGTGTTACGGCATTGCGCAGAGCTTCCTTTTGTCGATATTCCTGCATTCTCCGACATCTTTCTTGATGAACTTCTCCGCTTTGTTCAGGGCTTGCTTGGGAGCCAGCTCGGAGTATCGCTGAAGGTTCCTTGCGTGCGGCGCTCCATGTCCTCGGCTGTGACTCCTATCTGAAAGGTGATCGGCCTCGCCTCGTAGAACGAGTAGAAGTACTGCAAGACGGTGCCAGACCCCTGTGTGCTTATTTCGCGGTACCACATCGCTTTCATTCCGTCGTGCTTTTCGCCTGCTTTTCGCTTTTCCCCGACAGGAATTTCTGTCGTATAGGAGATGAATTCGTTCGTGGGTGCACTGACCCTGTCCGTGACATATGGACCGACGATGTTCGTTTTTCGGTTATCCCGTGTGCCGTAATAGATGAAGAATGCACGATCATGCTTGTCGGTCAGCGTCTGAATGAGGAGCGCCCCCGGCGTGTCGTTTTTGAATTTCATGTCGACGTTCGGCGGGTAGATTGTCGCATCGGTTCCTTGCGGACTGTAGTAGCTTACCGCGTAGCTGTGGTTTTTCCTCTGGACGATCGGCATACCGTATTCCCACGGACCGCGGTAAGCGGTTGTGCTCACCTGGCAGAGTCCTCCACCGTAATCAGGGATTGTTGCATCTCCTTGAATCACGAGTTCTTTCCAGTATCCGGTTCGGTCACTCACAGGTCCTAAGATTTGGTTGAAGGAGAAGACCGATCCTTTCGGGATCAGATGACCCTTGAATTTCGAAACGCCGACCGCGATATTGTGGCGTCTGTTGACCGGGGATTTCGCAAAGACCGACTCGCCGATCGTCACCACTTCTTTGATGCCGAGATTTTTCAGCTCAGGATCGTTCACTGTAATTGCAGGTTGCGTTTCGATGACAGGCAACTCGACGAAAGCAATATCCTGTTCCAGTGCTGTTTTTGTGAGTGAAGCGGCAAGCGGAAGATCGATGTCTCTGCCCGTGAGTCCGACACCTTGGAACAGTATCTCCCCCGAGGCGGACCTGTCGATCGTCACGGAACCCGCTTCACGGCTGAGGACGGATCCGATGGTGCGATCGATCGTTCGCTGAATGTTCCCCGTGTTCCATTCGACGGATAACTCTTTCCTCCAGTCGTTTTCGATCGGCACCTCTTTCCCGCAACTTCGAAAACGCGCGGGAGGAGTCGCTTCGAGACCTCTGTAGAACCAGCGTTCACTTGGAGTACGCCACTCGGGATGCGCACTCACGGATATCGTGAACAGATGATGACCGTACGTGAAGGTGATTGCGGATGGAGCAGCGTGTACGGCGACGGGCATTGTCGCGACAATGCTTGCCGTGAAGAGGATGAACCCCAATCTGCGCATGCGTGAAGTGTACTTTAATTCCTTCGCACACCCAGCATTTCATCGAGTGCCCTGTTCACGAGGAGATCGGCTCGCGTGTTCTTCTCCCTGGGAACATACACGAACGACACGTGAGGGAACCCGCTCTTGAGAGCATTGATTTCCTGAATGAGCGGAGTGAACGTCGCCATCTTCACCCGGTATTCGCCGTTCAGCTGCTTCACGACCAGCTCGGAATCGAGGTGACAGATGAGATGATTGGGATGAAATTCCGATGCGATTTTGAGCCCCGTGATTAGTGCGCTGTATTCGGCGATATTATTTGTTTCAACGCCGATGCATTCGCCGTACTCGCGGATCACTTCATTCTTGAGCGGGTCATACAGCACGCATCCAACCGCTGCTTGTCCAGGATTTCCGCGGGAACCGCCGTCGGTGAAGAGGTGCAATGTGCCGCCGATTGCCGATGGCTGCGCCGTATCGCTTGGCACATGTGTATCGAGTGCCTTCTTCACCGCTTCCGCGACAAATTCTGCCTGCTCGTGCGTGTCCGGGAAGACCGCCGCGAGTTTTTTCTGGAGAGAGAGAGGGAGGCGAACCATGGTGGAAGTATAGCCTAAGAAGCGTTTGGTGATTCTTCGCACGTACACCCCTTCCCCACACACCCACACTCTTCTTCAACATCTAATTTAAACTTTCCTTCCCTGAAATCCACCGTCGATCCTCCGATTCTCCAGAGCATGTCCGGAGAGGCGATAAGGGAAACCCCTCCCGCCCCCTTGCAGCGGAACACTCGGTCGCTGCTCATCGGTTTTCCTGTAAATTCCAGACAAAAACCGCCGCTGCTGTCCGTCGTCACACGCAGGCAGGCCGTCTTCTGTCTCTCTCTTTTTGCAATCGATTGAAGTGCTTTCGCCGCCGCCTTCGTGAGCGTCAGCGTTTCCGTGCGAGCGGGCGTTGCATCGATCAATTCTTGGATGTCGACAACGAGATTTTCGACGTCGACGTCCGAGAGTCCGTGGCTTTTCGCTCCCGAGCGGAGAGTGTCCATCGTATTGAACGCGCATTGGAAGCAGTGGAGCCCATAGGCAGCCAGAATATCCGCTGCTTTCGGGTGCAGTGCGATGACGTCCATCACATTCATATCCTGATCCACTCTCGGACGAAAAGACTTGGCAGCGTCCTTCGATTGTCGTGTGCGTGGCATGGGTTCAGTCTATACTGGTGTGCCATGAAAATCTTGCGCACCCCCCCTCTCATTTTTCTGCCGCTGATCGCACTCGCGCTCGGGTGGCATCTTGGTGCAAGTTACCAAATGAAGCACCTCACCGGTGAGCAGCAGAGGATTGTTGAATTATTCAGCATCTCGAGCGGGAGCGGACAGACTGTGAAGACGGATCCGGAGAAAGAGGTGGATATCACGCTTTTTTGGAGCGTATGGAGACTGCTTTCGAAGCATTACATCGAACCTGAGAAACTCGAAACGAAATCGATGGTCTTCGGTGCGGTCAGCGGGATGGTGTCCGCTATCGGCGATCCGTACACGCTTTTTATGACGCCGCAGGACACGAAGATTTTCGAAAGTGCTTTGAGCGGCACACTCGAAGGGATCGGCGCACAGCTCGATCTGAAGGATAGGCAGGTGCTCGTTGTCGCTCCGATCAAGGGTTCTCCTGCGGAGAAAGCGGGACTCCAACCGAAGGATTTGATTGTCAGCGTGGATGGAAAATCCGTTGAAGGAATGGCACTCGAGAATGTCGTGAGTATGATTCGTGGTCCCAAAGGCACCTTCGTCACTCTCGAGGTGAAGCGAGCATCGACTGTAGCGATGATCACAATCACCGTCGTGCGCGATGCCATTCATATTCCGAGTGTGGAATCGAAGGTGATTGCGACCGCGACCGGATCCATCGGATACGTTGCACTCAATCAATTTGGCGATGATTCTGTCGCGGAACTGAAGAAGGCGATATCAAGTTTTCCGAAAGAAGGTCTGAAAGGAGTCGTACTCGACCTACGGTTCAATGGTGGCGGGTATCTTGAGGGGGCGGTTGATCTTGTGTCGATGTTTCTGGAAGTGGGGGATGTCGTCACCGTCGAACACAGGGAGAACGAACCCGAAATTCATCGGGTGACCGGGTCGTCGATTCTGCCTGACATGCCTCTGGTTGTTCTTATCAACGGCGGATCTGCAAGCGCTTCAGAGATTGCAGCGGGAGCGCTCCAAGACCACAAGCGAGCGAAGATTATCGGCACCCAGAGCTTCGGGAAAGGCACAGTGCAGGAGATCATCGAACTTCCGGGTGGCAGCAGTCTTCGCGTGACCGTTGCTCATTGGCTCACTCCTGCCGGGCAGGATCTCGGGAAGAAAGGCGTGACACCGGATATCGTCGTCGACCGCACGGTTGAGCAGTATCAGTCGGGGTACGACCCTCAGCTTCTTGCCGCAGAGGTGTGGCTCACCGAACATGAAGATGTGTCGGGAGGTAAAAAAACGGCTACGGGGAGCGTGAAGTAAGATCGGGGCAATCCGCGGACTTGCATGAGTGTGATTTGTCGCTAGAATTTCTCTCCTTTATGGAAAAAGACTCTTTGATGATCGAATTACCAGTTCTCTCTGAAAGAGAAAGATGGGGGCTTGATTATGCCGATGCTGTTACGAAACAATGTCGTTTAGGGAGAGTCCCAGCCGATATAGAAGCTGGTTTGCGCAGATATGCATTCAAATTTCTTTCAGGCACACAACTTGTTCCTGAAGATGAAGAGAATATTTTAAAGTACATTCAACAGGTAATTGATGACGGAGGTTTCCCAGGGGGTATAGGTAAGGATTAGTACTTGAACAACTCTTCATTTTTGAAGAATCTTTTCACTTCAACCTCCGCAGTCTCTTTACTATCACTCGCGTGTGCGACATTGATCATTACGTCTTTCCCGAAGGTTGCCCGGAGTGTGCCTGGGGCAGCTTTGCGACTATCGGTGACACCGAGCATATCCCGCATCACGTTCACGATGTCGTCGCCTTCGAGGACGAGCGCGATCACCGGGATCGAGCTCATGAATTTCTCGATTTCGGGGTAAAACGGCTTATCGGCAACGTGTGCATAGTGCTCTCTGAGGATTGCGTTGGTGAGTTGCATCATCTTGCATCCTCTGATCGTGAATCCGGCTTCTTCGAAGCGAGAAATCACTTTGCCGCAGAATTTACCGGAGACAGCGTCGGGTTTTAAGAGGATAAGAGTACGTTCCATAAGGGGTGGTGGACCCCAATTCACTCCTGAGGGAGCTACAAGGGGCAAGAAAGGTTGGATACAGTTAACACGAGTGAAGAGGTTTTGACAACTCTATGACGCTTGCGTCCGCGGAAGAGATGGATCTTCCGCTGCGACCGAATTACGAAATCAACTCCTCCAGTTTCCTCTCGTCTTTCTCCTTCCCAATGACGACGAGACGCAGGCGGTCGGTTTGCAGCAGGTTCTTGCCGAGTTTGTTCACCTGATCCAGAGTCACGTTCTCGATTTCTTCAAAATATTCCGGAAGATCCCTGGTATGCGGGTAGAGAAGTTGCTGCTTCCCGAAGAAATGCGCGCGTTCCTCACTGTCTTCCATCGAGAGCGTGATCTTTCCCTTCAGAAAATCTTTTGCGCGGCGCAATTCTTCTTTCGTGATGCCGTCTTTTGCACACACATCATATTCATGTCGAATCGCCGAGATCGCTTCATGCAGTCTCGACTGATCTACTCCCGCGCGTGTTGAGAGGAGACCTGTATCGAGATAATTGTCGGTAGAGGTCGAGATGTAGTAGCAGAGTCCTCTTGCTTCGCGGATATTCAGGAACATGCGGGAGCTCATCGAACCGCCGAGGATCACGGAGAGAAGTTTGAGTGCGAAGTGATCACTATCGAGAGAGGAGACAGCTTCTACCCCGAGTACGAGGTGTGCTTGCTCCGTCTGCTTGTTTGTCAGCGCAATGCGCTTCCCTGCATGCGGTGTCACTGCGACAAAATCCTGCTTCTTCTTGCCGCCGATCGCACCGAAATATTCCTGTCCGAGTTGCATTGCCTTCTTCTCATCAATATTCCCGGAAAATGTTGCAACAAGATTATCCGGTGTATAGAGCTCATCTTTGTGTTTCTGGAAATCCGCCTGTTTTACGGATCGGATCAGCTCTTCCGTTCCGATCGTGTCCCATCCGAGAGGCTGGTCGCCGTACACAAGTGTTTCAAAATCCCAACCCGCTTGGTACATCGGAGTGTCTTGGTACATTCGGTACTCCTCGATAATCACCCCACGCTCCTTTTCGATTTCTTCCTCCGGGAATCGTGCATGCAGGAGCATATCCGAGAGTACCGAGCAGGCGAGCTCTACTTTCGGAGCTGCGATCTTCACGTAGTAGCCCGCGTACTCTTTTCCCGTGAATGCGTTGAAGCTGCCTCCGACGGCATCGATCGCCATACTGACTTCTGCCGCCGTCTTATACTTCTTTCCGCCCTTAAAGAACATGTGCTCGAGAAAGTGGCTGATGCCCCTGGTTTTTTGCACTTCGTACCGGGAGCCCGCTCCGGCAAAGACGAGGACGGTGACACTATCTGTACCGCTTGTGGGCGCTGTGAGCACAGGAAGACCCGAGCCGAGACGGGAGAGAGAGAACATTGCGGAGGGGAGTGTAGGGGAAAGAGGGAGGGGGGAATAGCCTTGACGCTTACAGGGAGTGTTCTGTACCCTCTCTTGGCTTTATGCTTGGTAAGTTACGTTGGCGTCGGCGTCTCAGAGTGCACGGGTACCTCAAACGTTCTGCAACAAAGAACGGTCGCAGAGTGCTCAGAAAGCGTCGTGCTCAGGGACGAAAGAGGATTTCGGTGCAGAAAAAGCTTAAATAGAGTTACGGTTTTGTGAGTTACTGGTTCTTTTGATGTGAATCAAGAAGCAAGAATCAGGAATCAAGGAATGCGGGTTTCTGTGTAGCAGATTTTCCTGATTCTTAATTCCTGATTCCTCTCCGATCCAATCATCACTTCCTGTATACTCCGTTTGTGGTTTCCCTCAGAAAAGCTTCGGCTGCAATCTTCTATCTTCTCGGAGCGCTGACGATCGTTGCGATTGTGCTGGTAAACCGCGGAATGTTTGTGAGTCCGCTCGGGGTCTTTCTGAACATCGTCGACCTGCCGCTTCTCTTTGCGGGCATGCTCTTCGGAGGAAGCACGCTTGTTTCAAGCCTCAGCCGCGAGAAAACATCGGTGCCTCTCGCACTTGTTGTTTTCACTCCGCTTCTCATCGCATTCGTATTCTTCGCATGGATCAACTTCGCGATGCCGTTTGCGGCGGTGTGATCTTCACCCCCTCGGTATCTCCACTCCTTTTTCTTCCGCACTCAACTTCTTATTCGCGTACCTCGCAGCGACGAAGAGATAGTCGCTCAAGCGGTTGATGATGACGATGATCGTTTTCGTAATCTTCTCTTTTTCATCCAATTCGACGATCAATCGTTCTGCACGGCGGCAGATCGTTCGTGCGAAGTGCAGCTCCGCTCCGGCTCTGCTTCCTCCCGGGAGAATGAATCTTGTGAGGGGAGACAGTGAGAGTTCCATTTCATCGATCCACTGTTCCATCTGCATCGCGGGTGCTTCGGTCATACGCAGAATGTTCGCCGAACTCTCGAGAGGAGTGGCAAGGTCGGCGCCGATCTGAAACAGAAGCGACTGAATCTCTTCGATTTGCTTCGAGAGAGGTTTCGGAAGATTGTCCTCGCTCGTGACCACACCGAGACAGGCATTCAGTTCGTCGAGAGAGCCGTAGGCATGCAGTCTGAGAGCAGATTTCGGCACGCGTTGTCCCCCAAAGAGCCCAGTCTTCCCCTTATCGCCGGTGCGAGTGTAGATTTTCATAAAAAAGAATTCAGAGAGGCTCTACTGAGCCGCGGTGTTCAATTCAGTAACAACCTTTCCATGGATCTTCTCCACCTCTTCTTGCGTGAGCGTTCTTTCAGGCGACCTATACGTGAAACGCAGCGTCAGAGTTTTCAGCGTATCTTTTTCGTAGAGGTGCACGGTCTCGATCTTGACGAGAAGGGGGTCAAGAGTCTTGAGCGCCTTCACAATCGCTTCGTAACTGCGCTTCCCTGAGAGAGGCATCGTCTCGTCGAAGACGATCGCCGGGAAGACGGGGATCGGTTTTGCGATCGTGACACTTGCCGGGAGTGGGAAGAGGCGATGCAAGCCGAGTGTGACGGCGGCGGTTCTCTCGGGGAGTCCCAGAGCACTGATAAGCAGCGGATGCAGTTCGAAGAGGTGACCCACAAGCGTACTACAAACCACAATCTCCGCACTCCGCCCGCTGTGTGCGATTCCACTCATCGGTACTGATCCTTTGCGCACCGTCGCAGTGTATCCGGCATCGGCGAGGGCACGCAGAATATCCGCTTTCGCAATGAGGAGGGGAGAATCTTGTATTGTTGTCTTGCCTCGGGAAAGGACGGCGAATGTCAGTCCTGCATGTTCATCATTCCTTCGGAATACCGAACCGGTTTCATAGACCTTAAGGAGCGTCGCGCCACTCTTTCTGAGTTCACCCGCAGCAGTTTCGATAAGTGAAGGGATAAGGCTTGTTCGCATCAGCGAGAGTTCCTCACCGATCGGATTCTCCACTCTCACCGCTTCCCCTGGATCTAAATTCCATTTCTTCATTTGTGCGGGACTGGTGAATGCGAGATGCAACATCTCTATTGCTCCGGCTTCGGAGAGAGAATCGCGGATTGTATGGAGCCTGGTGCTACGAACCGGCGGCTCGATCGAGGCTTCCGGCATAACGGGTTTGATATTGGCGTATCCGTAGACGCGCGCCACTTCCTCCGCGATGTCTTGGACGTGCATCAGATCCCTGCGCCAGACAGGAGTGGTGACGGCAAGAGAGTCTTTTGCGGATTTTTTCACTGTGCAGCCGAGATTCGTAAGAATCATTTTCATCTTTGCTGCAGGAATATCGGTACCGATGAATTCCTGCAGTTTCTTCATGTTGACCTTCATCGTCTTGGGTTTTTCCTGCTTCCCCCAACTGACAAGCTTCGAGCTCACGCACGATCCCTCGGAAAGTTCGAGGAACAATTCAACCGCACGTCGTAGACCTCTGTCGGCGGTGCATGGCATCACACCTTTCTCGTAGACGGTCGCGGCATCAGTTCTGTGTCCCATGGCAATCACGGTTTTTCGCACGGATACCGGATCGATGATGCCAGCCTGCACGAAGATGCTGCGCGTCGTATTCTTCGTCGATGTCCTGAGTCCCCCCATGACGCCGAAGAGATCGAAAATCCCTGCGTCGTCGCTGATGACCACGGTTCCCTCGGGGAGAGCCCTCTCGGCTTTGTCGAGAGTTGTCATTCTTTCCCCTTTCTTACTCGTTCTGATTCGCAGTGTTCCTTTGAAATCCTCCGCATCGAACGCATGCAGCGGCATACCGGTCTCGAGGAGAACGTAATTCGTGATGTCGACGACGAGATTGATCGGTCTCCAGCCACATGCGACCAGTCTCTTCTTCATCCACTCGGGCGATGGTCCGATGGCTTTCAGAGTCATGAGACAACCGTTGTAGTACGGGATCAAGTCTCCCACATCGTTTTTCAGCGTGAAGGGAGCTTCCGTTTTCGGGAATGTGCATTTCGGCATCGTGGGTTCTTTCTTCCATCTCGCGAGCCCCATAGCGACAAGTTCTCTTGCGACACCGATCACGGAGAAAAGATCCGGACGATTGGTGATTGCATGATTATCGATATGAAAAATGACATCGGTGAGCCCGAGCGCCTCACGGAGCGGCGTGCCGACCTTATATTCGCCTTTCGAGAGATCGGCGATCGGTCTGCTCCCTTCTTCGGGTTTCGAAGGGAACAACGCCTCGATTTCCACTTCTTCTGCGGCGCAGATCATGCCTTCGCTTTCTTCGCCGCGGATCTTCACTTTCTGCAGTGTTACAAGTTCTTTCCCGCCGGCTTTGACGGTTGCGTCGACATGTGCGAAAGCAATGAGCATTCCCTGCCGTAGATTTGTTCCTCCGCAGACGACGTGTTTCACTCCTTGATCGGTTTCAAGCGTGCACACGGAGAGCTTGTCGGCGTTCGGGTGCTTCCCAAGTGTCAGAATTTTTGCCACGACGCATCGTTCCATCAGGGCTCCTTGTTCACTCACCTCATCCACTTCGCCCATGCTGCATGTCATGCGATCCGCGATCACCAGAGGATCCGTTTCGATCCAGTCGATGAAGTCGCCTAACCAGTTGCGGGAGATTTTCATATGAATAGAGTACTCACGAGACGGCAGAAAAGCGAGAAAAGGCAGAAAGGGCAGGAATGTAAAACGTTTCTGTCCTTTCTGCCATTCCTGCCTTTCTAGACCTCTGTTACACTATCTTCCACTTACTTCTTTTCTCTCCTCGTTCTATGGCTATTCTCAGTAAGAAGCATGCGGGATGTTCCACGGGCTGCAGCGCCTCCAAGTGGGTCGTGTGTCTGCTCCTTCTTTTCGTTGCTCTCGCAGCGCTCGTCGGCGTGTACCAGACGCATGTGATCGTCGGCACCGATCCGGCACGATTTGCCATTCAGTTCGGCTCCACATCGGGATCGCTCTCGATCATCGCCTTTGTCGTTGCGGTCATGGCATGGGGCAAGAAGATGTCTTGCTGCATGAGCGGCAGCTGTGAGGTGTGCAAATAAAGAACAGTTGACTATTGATCGTGGACAATTGACACTGGGTCTCCGTGTCGACTGTCCATTGGTCGTACACGAAAATTTCTTTAAGGAGAGGTCGCATAGTGGCCTAGTGCGCTCGCTTGGAAAGCGAGTAGACCTGAAAGGGTCTCGGGAGTTCGAATCTCCCCCTCTCCGCCACACAAAAGAAAAATAGAACTATTTTCTGAGTGAAAACCTCACCATGAATTGCCGGATTCTTCCGATCTTCGACGGAGCGGCTGGAGCGGTAAGAAGATCTTTTTTTATTTGCCACCCGAGTCCCGCGTATAGGAAGAAGAAAATTACAATGCCGGATGCAATGAAGACATCAAGCATCGGGAATTGGTCGAAGATCGCGCGGTCGATCCATCCCGCGTGGAACCATCCGAGGAAATTGAAGTACACGAAGGAGGAAATCAGCACGTAGAGTCTTGCCGATCGTGCGTTGAAGAAAGCAACAACGAAGCCGAGCGGGAGAAGTGCGAAGTCATAACGTTCGTGCATCTGCGTGTTCCAGAGAAAAAATCCATAAATGCTGAACGCAGCAGTGAAGAAGATCGCCGGCAGCGTTTCTCTCGTTTTCGGTGAGGGCTTCAGGAAGCGCCAGAAGAGAATAATTCCGTAGATACAGCTGAGGAGCCACAAGTTCAAACCGATCGTTCGGTAGGATCCAAGACCAAAAAGTATGTCGGTGTCGTGCATGTTCCCTGCAGCATCTCCGTACATCGACCACCAAAAATTGTACGCAGCACTCGAGACGCTGTTATAGAACCCCACGCTTGTCGCATAGATGTTGAAGATGTCTTTTAACGTTCCTTGCCACCAGAACGGAATCAGGACCAGCACGGTGGCTATGCATCCTCCGAGAAAAATTTTCAAGGCGTTTCTCCAGCCGTTCTTGAGCGCGAGGATGACGAAGAGCGGAAGACAGGCGGCAGCCTGGAGCTTTGTGAGGAGGGCGAGAGCCATGCTGAAACCGGAGAGCATCGGGAAACCGTATGCAAATGCACCAAAGGCACCGACGAGAAACATCGAATAGATGCTGTCGGTTTGTCCCCAGTGTGCGCTCAAGTGAAACGTTGCAGGATGCAGTGCGTAGAGGGCGCCCGCGGTGATCCCCCACCAGAGATTTCTTTTCCAGGCTCCGATCAGCACTCCAAGAAGGAGAGCAGTCAGGAGATCCGCGATGATCGCAGGCAACTTGATGATCGTTTGGAAGATCGGCGCTTCGATATCGAGTGACGGCGAGAGCGTGTGCTGATAGATCCATCCGGCTCCGTAGAATGAGAGGATGCCGACCGGCGGATAGTTCGGGAGCATGCTACCTTTCAGTTGTTGCGTGTAGGATTTTCCGGGTCCGAGGAGCACGGCACTGTAGGACCATCCTTTATTCGTTCCGACGTCGAAGCCATATCCCTCACTTGGAGAGATCCAAAGTCTCACTCCCATCGCCACAAAGGCGATGACGGAGACTACGAGAACAGCCCACCATCCTCCCTGATGTTCCTGAGAACTCATGCGCAGTGTTTTTTGTATCGGAAGAATCGGCATGAACGTTCTGCAGTGTACATGGTTTCTATTGTACATTCTTGAGCGCCCACAGTTCCCGAAACATTCGGAGAATCACACCGAGATTTGCACCCGTCTGCGTTCCGAATTCTCTCTTCGCATGCGGAACATCGACAACGATCCAAGGAATACCGGCTTTCTGTGCTCTGGTGAACATTTCGGCATTGATGAGAGCGCCTGTGGAATGCGTCGGGCGGGTCTGCTTCCAAACCTCTTTCGTGAAGACCTTCATTGCACAGTTGATGTCTCTCACCCAAATTCCAAGGACCACCCAGCTGAGAAGTCCGAACAGTTTTGCGTTCAATTTCCGAATGAATGGATCGGCGCGCTTTCGCCTGCGACCCGTGATAAACGACGCTTCGGAAAGTTTCGGGAGCAGCAGATCGAAATCTTTCGCCTTGAATTGTCCGTCGCTATCCATGTATCCGATAACGTCTCCTTTTGCAGCATCGCAGCCCGAGCCAACGGCCGCGCCATACCCCCTGTTTTTTTCGTGCGTGACGATGTTGAGTTCTGGAATTTCTCGAGCAAGTGTTTCAAGGACGCCGCCCGTTCCATCCCTCGAACCGTCATTGACGACGACGATTTCCCATGGCTCCTTCTTCGTTTCAAGCCATGCCTTCGTCTCACGCACCGTGCGTTCGATATTCAGTTCTTCGTTGAAAGCGGGCATGACGATAGAAAGCATCGAGCTGCAGTTTACATGGACATTGTTTCGTAGCGGAAGATCCCTATCTTCTGTTTAAAAACCCCGAGCACAGCATGCGCGGGGTTTTTGTAGTCGCGGAGTGATCTATTTTCCGCTTCCCAGTCCTACAAGGAGACAGAGAGCCGAGATCGCGAGGTGCAAGTAATTGTCTGCAACGTTCGCATGGAAGAGACCGAGAATGTCTCCACCCATCATGAAGCCGAGAACTGTCACGGCTCCGTAGACGAGTCCAAAAATAATCAGGAATGTTCGGGAAGCAGATTGGCTCGAATTGAATGCAAAGAGTCCAATCAGACCCGTCGCAAGGTGGACGATGTTATGGACCGTATTCACCTCAAACATCAGAAGCATGCCGGGGACGAAAAATCCGGCGATACCCACGAGGGTGAGGACCAAGCCTAAGATACCGGTGAGGGGTTTCACGAGAAGGTTCATAGAAAGTGAGGAGGAAGAGATAGATTAAACGGCATTCTACCATAGGTGAAAGCAATGCAAACACAGAATGCATCCTCGTGGCATTCGATGCGCTTAGGCGGCTTGTAACTGTTTGGCGAGCGTTCGAAGATACGCAGTCGAAACTTTCATCGTCACGTACTTGCCGGTCTTTCGATCGAGAATGCGCTTCTTCTGAATGTTCGCGCGATACGTGCGGCGCGTTGCACGCTTCGAGTGGCTTCGGTTATTACCCGTAGAGCCTTTCTTGCCAGTCATGGAACACATTCTGGACATGAGCCAAAGGACTTTACAAGGAGCTCGAGCTGTCGTCAATGCTTCGGTACACTGTTTCCATGCAGGAGATCCTCAACCCGCCGTTCATCATTTCCATTCTGATCGCACTCACGGTGCACGAGTGGGCGCATGCGTTTGTTGCCGATCGGCTCGGGGATCACACAGCGCGGGATATGGGACGCCTTACCCTCAATCCGATCGCGCACCTAGATCCGCTCGGGACACTGATGTTCTTCCTCGTGCATTTCGGCTGGGGCAAACCGGTGCCGGTTGATCCGAGGAATTTCAGGAATATTCGTCGTGATAGCGCTCTCGTCTCTCTTGCAGGCCCTCTCTCAAATTTGATTCTTACAATCATCGCATTCGTTCTGCTTCTTCTCATCGCGCCGCAGATCATGCACGTTGCCGCGAGTGAGGAACTCCTGATGACGCATGGAGTGGGGGAGAGACTGCAGGCGTTTTTCACCCAGCTGCTCACGAATTCTCTCTTCATCAATCTCGGACTCATGGCATTCAACTTGCTGCCGATCGCTCCTCTCGATGGATCAAAAATTCTCGAAGCGTTTATTCCGTATCAGTATGCAGAGGCGTATGACACCTTTATGGATCGCGGTCCGATGATTCTGATCGGACTCCTGGTTCTTGAACGCGCACTTGGGATACCGATTCTCATCACTTGGATTTCGTTCATCATGGATTTTGTTCTTGGGGTGATGATGGCTTTTACATGATTTACTTGGCAACGAAGGCAGTGGCGCCTAACCAAGCTAAGTCGAACACCGCCTTCATCGTCCTCGCAAAGGTCGGGCTTTCGACGATGAGTCCGAGCAGTTCATCGGTATTCAGTGACACAATGCCGACCGAATTTCCGAAGATCAGCACTTCGTTCTCGAAGAGGAACTGATTCTTGTTCACGAGCAGGATCTCGATGAGGTTCGCGTCGTACTTCGGCGGGAGGAAGGCATCGAGCACGTGTACGGTTTCAACCGTGGTAGGGGAGAGGTAACGCGTCTTGATGTTTTTCTT
>SICN01000035.1 GCA_009691405.1 Candidatus Peribacteria bacterium
GAGATCTCTACTTCCTCTCGACCGAAAAAATGGGGAAAGGTCGAGTCAACAGCCTCTACAGAGATTATAAAGCGCAACTGATCAGAAAAGGAACCGAGCGAAGCGCCGCATCGGCCGAGTCCATGCGACAGCTCGCCGTCGAAATCGGCAAAGCACTGGGGCTTGAGGTCCATGGCACGATCAAACTGAATTTTTCGGGCTTCGTCCAAACGATCGACGCAATCGGCGGCATCGATATCGATGTTCCTGAAGATCTTGTCGATCCCGAGTACCCGGGACCGAACTACACCTACGAAGAATTCCGCATCGGCAAAGGTCTGCAACATCTCGATGGAGCGACCGCCCTCAAGTACGCAAGGAGCAGGCACTCGACGAGTGACTTCTCCCGCTCAGCGAGGCAACAGCAGATCATCGTCGCCGCATCGGAAAAAGCGAAGGACTTGGGACTCCTCAGAAGTCCTCGCAAGGTCAGCGATGTCATGAACATCATCTCCAAGAACATGGAAACGACGTTCCAGGTTCGCGAACTGCTCGGCTTTGCCGATATCGGAAAGAAGGTCGACCGACAGAATATCGTGAGCATGCAGTTGTCGGACGTGAATGGACTCTTCGGAGGGCTGAGTGATGAAGGAGGCTTCCTCTACGCGCCTCCGCGCGAGGAATTTGATGGTGCTGCTGTTTTTCTTCCGGTATCGATTCCCGAATTCCCGGTCACATGGAAACAGATTCAATTCCTCGTGACACTCCTCACGACCAATCGTGAAGCCTTCATCGATCCGCCAACCATCCTCATTGCGAACGCCGGTGCAAAGGAAGGCTCAGCACGTCTCCTGGGGGCGGAACTGACTCGCTATGGATTCAATGTGATCAAAACGAGAAACTTCGGCAAGCCGAACACTCCCTTCGATCGTTCATGGATGAGCGTGCGCCAAGACAATACGAACATGCTGGAACCGACGCTGTCGTTGCTTGCCGACCTCTTCGATTTCACCGAAATGAAGACTCCTCCGGAAGGAAGCTTCGGAGAAGAAAACCCCGATCTCCTGATCGTCCTCGGCAAGGATTACAGATACACTCCGCTTCAGGATCTGATCCGCTGAGACTTCTCTCCGCTTCATGCTCACTCCCCGCGAAATCATCGCGAAATCTTGGGCCGTTACCACGACCGAGATCCAGCTCAAGCGCTGGGGGTTCTTCGGCTCATTCTTCGAAATTCTTCTGGATGTGAAACTGCTCGTCTACCAGATCTACTTCATCTACAGCTACTTCAAGGGCGAGGGTGGAGGACTCTTCGACATCGAGATCATGCTGTACAACGCGATCCCCTTCTGGCTCTTCGTCACGCTCATCAGCGGGTTCATCCTACTCGTGATCGTCGAACTCTTCGTCCCGAGCTTCGCCGACGGCGCCATCATCGGGCTCACTGCAAAGGCGCATGGAAAAGAAAAAGTGCGCGGAGGATTCGTCCTCGCGGTCTACAATTTTTTCCCGATTCTCGCCGTTCATGAAGTCTTCATCTTCAGCAGCTTCTCGATCTTCATCACCGCCATCTCGGTGATCCTGCGCTACGGAGGAGGATTCAAAGGCATGATGATCGTCGTCGCGACCATCGTTTGGCTCGTCTCGAACGTCATCAAATTCTTCAGCAGCTTCACGGAGTCGGGCGTCGTCATCGAAAAACTCGGCATCTTCGCGGCCGGAGCCAAGAGCGTCAAACTCATCATGAGCTACATGCCGCACGTGATGTTTTTGGCAATGCTCCTTTTCGTCATCTCTATTCGCATCTTCATCAACACTCTCGTCATCGTTCTCGTTCCGCTTGCGATGCTCGGCATCGGTCTCGGGCTCACCTACGTCTTCCAGCCGATCATCAGCTACTCGATCGCCGGATTCGTGGGACTGATCCTCACGATGGTCGCCGCATATTTCTTCACGTACCTGCACGTCTTCAAGCAGGCTGTGTGGACGATCATGTACATGGAACTGATCAAAGAGAAAGACATGGACAAAATCGGTTGATGTTCTTGACTGTGTACATTCGTCCACCTACAATGGTGTACGAATGTCTTGCCCCGCGAAGCTCCTCAGAGCGCAGTGGGTCCCTTTCCCCTCTTTCCATGACCCTCACCCCACACCAGAGAACCGTTCTGAATTACATCACCGAGTTCCAGAACAAGCGCGGCTACTCGCCCTCTCTTGCGGATCTTGCAGTCGCCTTCGGCGTGCGAAGCAAGAACTCGGTTGCGAAAGTCGTGAACACGCTGGTAAGCGAAGGGCAGATCGAAAAAGATCCGAAAGGAAGAATCAAAATCGTTTCGATGCCCCAGAATGAAGGATCATTCCTCCCAATCACACTCCCGCTCTTCGGTCCCATCGCCGCAGGATTCGCTGCCCCCGTCGAGGAGCACGCGGAAGAGAAAATCACGCTTGAGCATTACCTCGTGAAGGATAAATCTTCGACGTTTCTCCTCCGTGTGAAAGGCGACAGCATGATCAACGCCGGTATTCGCGAAGGCGATCTGGTGATCGTAAGTCGCACGCGTCAGCCGAAGCCAGAAGACATCGTCGTCGGGGTGATGGACGGCGAATTCACCCTCAAACGCCTCAAGAAAGGTCAGGGGAAGTTCTATCTACAAGCAGAAAATCCCGAGTACCCCGATCTCTTCGCGATGGAGGAACTGAAAATAGCGGGCGTGGTGACGGGCACTGTCAGGAAATACTACTAACATGATCGCCCATATCGATGCGGACGCATTCTTTGCTTCCGTGCTTGTCCGCAAGCATCCTCATCTGCGAGGAAAACCTCTACTTGCAGTCGGCATGGGCGGCGGTTGTGTGATTGCGGCAAGCTACGAAGCGAAAGCATTCGGCGTAAAAACGGGCATGCGAATGTCCGAAGCGCGAGCACTCGTCCCGAACGCGATCGAAATGGCAGCAGACTTCCGCGAAACCGCGATTGCATCGAAGCAGATCGAATCAATGCTAAGAGACGCCTGTCCGATCGTCGAGCAAACGTCGATCGATGAATGGTTTCTGGATCTCTCGTCTCTCGTTGGCGGTGTGCCGAAGAATCCTGAAGATTGGGCTCGAAACATCCAAGCAGCAATTCTCTCCGGAACGGACATCAGTGTTTCGATCGGCATCGGAGCGAGCAAATTGCTTGCAAAAATGGCAGGCGAATACAGGAAGCCTGCGGGAGTGACTGTTGTCGAAAAAAGAAACACTGAACTTTTCCTCAAAGATCGTCCGATCGCCTCGATTCCGGGCATCGGCAAACAGAGAAAAATCAAAACCGATACCGCTGGCTTCGTGACTGCATGGGATCTCACACAAGCAAATGACGACCTGCTGATCCGTCTGTTCGGGAAGCAAGGTATCGAAATGAAACGAGAACTACTCGGTGAATGCCTGTTCCCCGTAAGAGAGGATACGCGCCTACCGCAGTCGATCTCGCGATGCAGAACATTCAGAGCAACGACAGATATGAATCTTCTCAAAGCTCATCTGCTCAAGCATCTCGAATACTGCACGATGAAGATGCGCAGGCAACACCTAGTCTGCCGAGGAATCTCGGTACATCTGCGGGATGCAGAGTATGTGTACGAAGGCACACAGAGAACATTCGACCAACCCTCCAGAACCGTATCACAGATGATGCCGGAGGTTCTTTCGGCACTCTCAGAGCTCAACCATAGAAAACGCGTGAACCAAGTCGGGCTTGCACTGCACGGGCTTATTCCTGCGGGAGACATTCAACAATCAATTTTTGAAGATGTTTCTGGATCGATTAGCGACGAGCGGCTGCAAACGGCACTCGACGATATCCAGACACGCTTTGGCAGGGACAGTGTCACGCGTGGGGCGGCATTGCCAGTAAAAAGTGGAACAAAACAGGGATTGGATTTGATGTTTGTTGAATAAACGATAAAAACTATGATTGGGGTATTTCCAATAATTCAAAAAGATCTGCCATTGCACGCTGACAGACGCCATGCAATGCTGATTGGCTCATCTTCATTCTTTCATGCATTGCAGAATATTGCATGAGATCTAATATTCTCAAACGAACAATTTCTTCATCCATCGGACCCATTTGCCGCAAATATGATGTAAAAAGACCATGAGATTCCGTCTGAACCGCAGATTGATGCGGAGAAGGCGTTCGATAATCAAAAGCTTGCTCTGGAGAACCGACGCAAATGTACGTTTCGTCTCTTCGTTTCTTCTCTGCCCATAATCTCAATGCCTCACCGCGGGCAATGGTCATAAAATATGGAAGATTGATTTGCTCTGCAGTCAAAGATTCCCTTCTCCGTAAAATTTTCACCCAAGCCTGTTGCAATGCATCTTCTGCAAGATCTGGATTCCATGAAAACTGTCTTTGCAATTCTGTCTGCATTGATACATATAACTCCTGCATTACGCTCTCATCAAAAACAGCATGAGAAGAATCAGTAAAGTTATCTGTGATCTCATGGCTTGAAGCATTTGACATAATGATAAAATATATCAAAAAATACTTAAAAACAAGCGCAAAGCAAAGATCAGTCGATCTGCTTCAGCCTTTCCTCAATCTTCTTCAGCTTCTCCTCTGTCTCTGCAAGCTTCGTTTTCTGCTCATCTACAAGCTCTTTCGGAGCCTTATCAACAAAGCTCTTGTTCGAAAGCTTCCCCTGAAGACCGGAAACATATTTCGTTAGCTCTGCCTGTTCTCTAAGCAAGCTCTCCTTCAGCTTTCCAGCATCAAAAAGTCCTGCAAGAGACAAATGAATTTCAATATCAGAGAGGAATGCACTCGCCGCGTTCTCAACTTTTACGCTATCTGTTGTGAAGGTGAGACTGCCGACTTTGCACATGCGACGAATGTGCGCTTCCTGCGACTCCAGGAGTTCGCAGAATTTTTTCCCGACGATCGTCACCGTAATCTCTTTGCCTGGCTCGACGTTGTGATCGTTACGCAGCTTTCGAATCGACGAGATGACATCGATCAGCACCTGCAGATCCATAAATGCCTTCGGATCTTTCCGCTTCTCATGCACAGCCGGCCATGTTTCGGAAATCAACGCCCTGTCAGCCGTTTTCTTCACCTGCCCCCACAGTTGTTCCGTCACGAACGGACAGTACGGATGCAAAAGCTTGAGGATTCTCCGAAGCACATGCACGAGTACTGCATGATTTGCGGTGCCTTTCGAGAGTTCGAGGTACCAGTCGCAAAAATAATCCCACACAAAACTGTAGAGCTTGTCTCCGGCTCCACTGAGGTTATAGGACCGGAGTCCTTTTGTGATATCTTCGATCAGGCATTCAGATGCATGAAGCACAGCACGATCGGCAAGTGAGAGCGATGCATTCTCCGGCAGTTTGTCGATCGTCTTCGGGTCGATTCCCACTTGCTCGCACTGCATCAGCACAAAGCGCGACGCGTTCCAAAGCTTGTTGATGAAATTCCTGTACCCCGCAATTTTCTCTTCGTAGAGCCTGCTGTCCGCTCCCGGTGCCTGACCGACAATCATCGAGAGTCTGAGGGCATCGGCACCGTACTTCGAAATCATGTCGAGCGGGTCGATCATCGTCTCGGGGTGACTCTTGCTCATCTTCTTCCCGTCTCGAGTGCGGATGAGCCCGTGGAGATAGACCGTCTTGAACGGAATGCGTTCGCTCTCGTCTTTTCCCCACGCAAGAACACTCAGAGAGTACGTCGTCATCAGAATCATGCGCGCGACCCAGAAGAAGAGGATGTCATACCCCGTCTCCATCACGGTCGTCGGATGAAAAGTTTTAAGATGCGGACTCTTCTCAAAAATTTGTCGAAGAGACAGAGAAGGATCCGCGGCTGCCTTGGGGTCTATAAGCGTGCTCCACGTCCACTGCGCGACCCCGAACCACGTATCGAGCGTATCGCTGTCTTGTTCCCAGCCGTCGCCTTCAGGAGGCTGAACACCGACGTACGTCTCTCCGTTTCGATACCACGCAGGAATGCGATGCCCCCACCAAATTTGGCGGCTTACGCACCAGTCACGAAGATTGTCGATCCAATTGAAGTAAATTTTCTCGAATTGTGCAGGAATGATTTTAATCATTCCACTACGCACCGTGTCCTGCATCACCGCTTTCAAACTCTGCTTCGATCCTTTCCATGGCACAGCCTCTCGATTGACGTCCACGAACCACTGCTCTTTGATCTGCGGTTCCACGATGCCTCCTCCGCGACTGCTGATCGCGACATTGTGCTGATAGTCTTTCTTTACGGACACCAGAAGACCTTTCTTCTCGAGCTTCTCGACAATCAGCGGACGTGCGACATCAATCTTCATACCGGCAAATTCTCCGGCAACTTTGAGCAGTGCGCCGCTAAAATCGATGACCTGTTCTTTTTCGAGTCCATGACGCTCCGCAATCTCGAAGTCGATGTGGTCATGACTCGGTGTGATCGTCATCACACCCGTCCCAAACTCCGGATCGACAGACGTGTCCTTGATGACAGTTGCACGCACCGAACCGTTGATCCACTCGGCATCGAACGTGTCTCCGTGCTTGTACTTCTTGTATCGCTTGTCATCCGGATGCATCACGACATACTTGTCGCCGAACTTCGTCTCGGGACGTGATGTGGAAATTTCAAACGGTCCATAGCGGAAGGTGTAGAAAGGTTCTGTTTTTTCCTCGTACACGACTTCATCATCGGCGAGTGTGGTCTGCAACTTCGGATCCCAGTTCACCATGCGGTGTCCGCGGTAGATCACCCCCTTGTTATACATATCCGTGAAGATCTCGTACGTCGTGCGTGCGAGGGTAGGATCCATCGTGTAGCGTTCGCGCTCCCAGTCGCAGCTGCTTCCCATTTTGCGAACCTGGCCGCGGATCGTCCCGCGACTGTCTTCCACGAATTCGTGAATCCGCTTGAGAAGTCCTTCTCTCCCAAGTGTCTTCCTGGGATCGGTGACCTTCTCCTCCTTCTGTATTTTTCGAATCACCACACTCTCCGTCGCAATCGACGCATGATCGGTGCCGGGAACCCAGAGCGCACGTTTCCCGTTCATACGTGCGAAGCGGATGAAGATATCTTCGAGTGCCAGCATCACCGCATGCCCGAGATGCAGCTGCCCCGTCGCATTTGGCGGCGGCATGCTGATCGTAAACGGCTCGCCATCTTTGGGGCAGGACTCGGGCTTGAACGCACCGCTCTTCTCCCACGATGCGTAGATCGCGTCTTCGGTTGCCTTCGGATCGTAGGCTTTATCGAGCACGTGTGCTGAGGGAACAAAGCATGAGGAAAGTGTACCAGAAGGACTGCTTGAAAAACGGCAGGGAAGGCAATCTCTTAAACGACGCTGTACATCTGAGGCCGATCAAATCAATTCTGGACATCGTACGTCTCGCAACGACCGATGTGCCAATGGACGGTGTGGAAACGCTGTTCGGCTATGAACATACGGGAACAGCAAATATTCGAAGTGCTGCCAGATCGAAAGCAGCCAATACACTTTCCCTCGCCGCCTAATGCTCGAATCCGTCACAGAACCGGTTTCATCTTTCGCAAGTGCTCATCCTGCGCTTATCCAAGGTCTCGTGCTTGGTGGAGTAGTGCTTGCCGGTCTCGTTGCCTCACGATTTTGGCTACAGAAGCTTGGAGTCATAGACTGAGGATGTTTGCAAATATTATATTTTATGTTATAATAATATAAACAAAGATCTATGCCAACCGGAATCGAAGCACCGGCACCGATGGATGCGTCGAATGTCGTACACAATGTCATGCAACCTGCGAATTTCGCCACACAGCAGCTTGGCTTGATCGGAACTTTTCTGCCACAGGTGTTGCTGGCCGGCGGACTCGCATACTTCGCAATCAAAGGCTTGAAAACAATCGGAGGCGGACTTGGGCTGACGAAAGAAAAATAGTCTACACTTCGGATGTATGCCGAATTATCTTTTTCAGTGTCAGTCGTGCAAAAAAGAATTCATGCATTCGCTTCCCTTCGGTTCGAAGAAAGATATTCCTTGCCCTGTCTGCAAAGCGAAAACAAAACGACTGATCACACCGCCGATGGTGCACTTTAAGGGAAGCGGGTTTTATAAAACAGACAGTGCGGCGAAGCCGGAAGTTCAGAAATCAGCGCCAGTTGCATCGGCACCGGCACCTGTTCCAACCGCGCCCTCAGCGCCTGCGAAGCCGTCGATGTAAAGAAGATCAACTTTCGCAATATTATCTTTTTGCTGGGGCTGAAGCAGCGGAAGATGATGGATGATAAATTTGGCATTGCTTCATCCTCTTCTGCCTCGGTGTTCGGCACCGTACAGAAATTGCCTTGGATGGAAAAGACACTGCAGATCGCGAAGAAGACATTGAAGATGAAGAAGATGTTTCTGGTGATACAGAAAAAACAAGGCTACTACGAAGTGTTTCCGCCGCTCTCTGTGCAAAGGAAACCAGTTTTTCTGATGCATGGGTATTAAGCTCAATCTTGGTTCCATCCGATAACTCTGTAGTTTCAGAAGTACTTCTATACAGAATCCCTTTTATGGGATACAGAAACGAAACTATTTTTGATGGCTGACCACCCAAGACGCCATTCGTAACCGTGATATCCTGAATTGAAGATACCCAGCTGCCTCCATTAAATGAAGTATGAGGAGAAAGATTTTTGATGACACTATCTATGATTTCTGCATCCGTTGGCTTGGTTGCGCTGGATGACGAAAAGGCCAAAGCAGAAGTCATCCTGAACATCACCATCGTATTACTCCAATCGTCAATGCTTCCAGGACCTTGCAACGGCCTCAGAAAAATAGCCTGAGTCTTGGTAAGAGTGATCAGAAGCCCATCAATATTCTGGAAACCTCGCGCAATCACAGTGCTGAGTGGAAATGCCAAACGCAACTTCTTGCCATCCCTGACATTGGCATCGCCCTTATCATAAATAAGCTGATCGAGCTTCTTCGAGAAAATATCATGATGAGTAGGTTGTTGATAATGTAGTACTGAATGCGCCGATCCATATGTCGCAACCCAGCTTGCAGGAAATTCAAATTTTTGTATCCAATTCTCTTTAGAAGAGAAAGTAACCGTTTCTGAATCCTCTTTCGTTTGTGCTCTCAATGCATTCAAGGCTTTAGTGATGGCAGCTTCGGTACCGTCTACAAAAGAATTATTAGCGCGAGCTGTTGTCGATCCAGAAAGGATCAATATGAGCGAAAACAGTGATGAAATGACGAAGAAATTGAATTTCAAATTTGGCATTTGAGAGCTGTGCAAGAGATAAAACGAGTAATAAAAAAATACTAGATGTATACAAAATTTTCAAATTCCATTACCTCCTCGGCGGTCCTCTAAATCCTCCTCTGCCTCCGAAACTCGGACGCGGTGG
>SICN01000036.1 GCA_009691405.1 Candidatus Peribacteria bacterium
GAGGGCTCTGTCTTCGGTCTTTCGTATGGCATCGACCGATGTGCCGAGTACTTCGATGTTGTATTTCTTCAGAATTCCCATTTCCTCCAATTTCACGCCGCAGTTCAATGCCGTCTGTCCTCCGAAGCTGAGGGCGATCGCTTCAGGTTTTTCTTCCTTGATCACCTGTTCGACGAATTCCGGGAGGATTGGGAGAAAGTACACGCGATCGGCAAGCCCCCAGCTTGTTTGGTTTGTCGCAATGTTCGGGTTGATGAGCACGACGCGTTTTCCTTCTTCCTTAAATGCTTTGATCGCTTGGCTTCCTGAGTAGTCAAATTCTCCCGCTTCACCGATCTTCAGTGCACCGGAACCCAGGAGAAGGATTGTCTTGATGTGCGCATTGTGCGCAGTGAAACTGCCCTCCCCGCCCCTAAGGGGCACGGGAGTGCCACTGATTCTCTCGATTGTCATGTCTGCGCGATGGTAGCGAAGACACCGGGGGAAGACAAATAGAGTTGTGGCTCTTTGTCATTTGTTCTATCCCAAAGTTCGATCGAGTGTTTTGAAATATTCTCTTCCGCTCTCCGTGATGAGGTATCCAAGCACATGTGAGTGAGGATTCAATTCGATGAATCCTGCGAAAAACAATCGTCGCAATCCCGCGGCTATTCCTTCTGTTCCAACTCCAATGCGCTTTTGTATCTCCACTCCTTTCATCGGGGAGCCGGCATCTTTCAGTACTCGCAGAATAGAGTGATGCACAAAACTTTTTTGAAGCATCAAAACCGCAAGAGTCGGAGTCTCCGCCATGGAATCAGGCAAATCAAATTCAGTGCCGGGACCTGCATTTTCAGTTCTCGGAGTCGGGGAGAGCTCTTCCGTCTTGTCCCATACATCCAAACCTTCAAAGGTGTTTTCATCATTGCCTGGTACATTTGTGCTTTCACCGCTGCGGGATTCTAGTTCTTTGCCGTCTTCTAGATCACCTTTGTTCATATTTCTTATTATACTATAAAAATGAAAAAATTCAATGTCTGGGTATGCAAAGTTTCTCATACAAGACATCCTGACTTTTTGTTGTCTGCATGCGTGAAAAGAGGCTTCATCTGTGGTATACTGTTCAGATTTATTTCAAAAACCAACACACACATCTATGTACATCGAATACGAAAAATTCCGTATCTATCCTGCAGCAGTCATTGTGACATCGATGATCGGATCGCTGTTTTCTCCGGTCTATGCTTCCGATGTCCCTCGCACGCAGGACTTTGTCGTGACAGCATATTACTCGCCGCTTCCCGGCCAGTCTGCATACTTCCGCGGAACCTACGAAGATGAAATTACGTTTAACGGTCAGGGGATTAGAGGTGCCGACGGCACTGGTGTCTATACCGGTATGATTGCGGCTCCACCTTCGTACGCTTTCGGAACGAGAATCGAACTCGAGGGACTCGGTATTGGCACCGTTCATGATCGTGGAGGAAGAATTGTCGAATGGGGGGATGCTTTGCATCGCATTGATCTCTGGATGGGCAAGGGTGAGGAAGGACTCGCGAGGGCGCTTACGTGGGGAACGAGGCGCGTGACCGGTACCGTGTATCCACTCGGTATCGAGCAAATGCCGCGTGAGAAATTATCATTGGATTCAATTCCTACTGACACTGCGATCCTCGCGACTTTGCCAAAAATGGATTCGTTCATTCTCCTGACGCAGGCTGCGTTTGGAGATATCGGTCCGGCACCTCGTCTCCTCCAATCAACACTTCGAGAGCTCGGGTATTTTCATGAGAAGCCGACCGGTGAATTTGGTCCGAGAACCCAAAACGCACTTAAGGATTTTTTGTCCGATGCGGGTATCGAAGAGGACGGAAGTGCTGTGAATGAAGTGATTGCTGCGGCACTTACGGTTGCTCTTGGCATCAAGAGTGAAAATTTACCTGATCTTGCGATAGGGCTTCGACGCGGTCAGAGGGGCAATGACGTTCGTCAGGCGCAGAAATTGCTTCGGTTTCTCGGGTACTACCGCGGTCGAACCGATGGTATCTTTTCCTCTGTTTTTCGCGATGCGGTTGCCGAATTTCAGATTCGAAACGGTTTGATCGGAAGCGCTGCGGATACAGCTGCCGGGAGGATCGGTCCCGTCACGCAGGCGAAAATTTTGAATGCATGGAAGATGAAGATTGTCAGTATGAAATCGCCTGCACTGCTCCTGAAAATGCGCATCGCTTCCGGCGTGCAGTCGGGTGGATGGCTTCCGCAGCAAGTACTTGCAGCAGGTGACCGCGGAAAAGACGTGAGGCTTCTCCAGTCGTTCTTGAAGAATGCGGGTTATCTCGCATTGTCGGACATTACGGGAACATTCGGCGAGAGAACGAGACAGGCTCTCCTCAAGTACCAGTTTGACAGTAAGGTCGTGAGCTCGGACACGTCGCGCGGTGCCGGAGTCTTCGGACCGGCAACGAAAGCTGCCGCAATCAAAGATGTTGTTGCAGCAAGATGGGAAGATGTGAGGGCGAATGGGAATACAGCACTGTAAAGCTTGAATATGTTTTCTGACTGGCGGCGCCTTCGTGCTGGCATCTTATGAAGTGATTTGCTTTGTTTCAGTAATTATGGAAGACTCTGAGTTAATTTCCCTTCCACATTCATGTCTATGCCCTCCTCCACGCCCCCCCCCTCAGGATTATCACGAATAATGCTTGTGACGGCAGTTGCTTTGGTTGTGATAGCCATCATTGTTGTGAATCAGAAATTTAGTATTTTCCAAGTTGATCTCCCATTGCAAGGGGATCTCACATCATCAGTCTCAGGAGTTCTCACCTCATCAGTCTCCGGAGATACACCGATACTAGAGAAGCCTAAACCACCGAGAGATTGTCCATATACTCCTACTCCTTTGTTGATTCTTAAAGACGAGTGGAGAACCGTTACCTTATCCTCTTGTCCTTCTGATTATGATGATAAACTGGAAGCACAAGTAAAGAAAATTTGCGACACTCACGCTAAAACCGTCGCTTGCGATTTACCTTGCGTCAAGTTAATTACGAAAGTGACAGATGTGCCAAAGCCAGTTCCCGGCGTCCCATTCTGCGATCCAAAAACTAATAGAGCATTCTATCATTATAAATGCGAAATAGAGTACGAGTGTAATAAGCCATAAAGCTTCATAGCGAACCTCAAAAACAACTCAACTCGGTGCTTGTGCTGAAACGCCGCGTTTCAGCTGCGGGTGCGAGGGTCATGTCCGAAGGTCATATCAATGTATACTTCCTGCATGCGCCTTCGATACATTGCTTCATTGGTATTTTTCTGCATCATGAATTCTGTTGTTGTCGGGCATGCATTCGCAGCAGGAAATATTTCCCGTCGTGACGGCTTCCTCCTGATCTGGAACAGTATCAGCCGACCGGCGGAGAAGACGAGAGAGAAGCCATACATCGATGTCGGACCCGAAGACCCGGGCTACCTCGAGATCACGTACGCAAAATCACGAGGTATTCTGAATGACGAGAATACGAGCTTTCGCCCCGATGAACTTTTAAGCGTCTCCGATGCGCTTCTACTTCTCTTTCGGACACGCAATATCGAGCGCCTAAACGAAGACGGCACGACGGATTTCATGGAGCTTCCGAATGCATTGGACATTCCTGCACTCGCGTCGAAATACGAAATTTCCTATGACGCTGAAGCAGCATCGCTCACTGAAGGAGCGTTACTCGCACTCATGCGTGATCTCGATTTCAAGCTTGCATCCGAGGAACACGAAGTGAGTCTCTATTCCGAAAAATTTCACGGGAAGGGGACGGCGTTCGGCGAGACGTTTGATATGCATGCGCTCACGGCGGCACACCGGAGTTTTCCGCATAACACGCTCGTTCGTGTTCGCAATGTCTCGAATGACAAGAGCGTTGTTGTGCGCATCAATGATAGAGGACCGTTTGTGCAGGGGAGGAATATGGATTTGAGTCTCGCATCGTTTACGTCCATTGCAGAAAGATCACTTGGGAAAATCCAAGTGACATTTGAGCGCCTGGGTGACGTCAATCTCGTGAAGGCGTGCCGTGACATTAGGTTGCAGCGTCGCATCGTCAGAGACGTTCTTTTAAGTCCCGGCATTCCTCATTCTTTTGCCCTAGGTTCCACTCTCGATCTCACGTCCGATCAGTCGTTTGTTGTTCGAGACATCGAGTACCCGGATGGGGTGCGCCTCGGAACACAAACATGGCTCACAGATGGTGAAATATTTTCCTTCACTCCCGCGATAATAGGCTCCTATCGCTTTTTCATGGGCACCAAGACCGGTCGTGTTCGTGAAATGAGGATGGAAGTGACGGAGTGCCAATCGGTCTGAAAGCAGTCTGTATGAAGCCTAAAAGCCTGTATTTTGAGCGCTTTTTCTGCTATAATACAAAGATTCTATCCGTATAGTATCTCTACCGTCAGTGGTCACCCTCCTCCGCTTCATCTTCTGGCCCGCTGCGATCCTCCTCCTCGAGGCGGTATCCTTCGTCTTTCAGCTGAATATCTGGTCGCATCTTTTTACGTGGTGGGTGAATGATCCGTTCCCGAATTCGCTCTGGATTTTCACATGGTACTTCGTTCTCTACTACACGGTGTACTACATGCGTTGTCTCTATGCGATTCTGTCTGCGAAGAAGCTTGTATCCATGAAAATCATTCTGCCCAGAAGCGACAGCAAGTTGGACCAGGAGAAGCGAACGGAAAAAGATTTCAAAGAGAAGATCGCCATCATGGAGCAGCTCTTTCGTGCGCTCAACGAAGTGAAGGAACTCTCATTTTGGCAGGTCATTCACTTCTGGATTTTTCGTTACATCACGATCAGCTTCGAGCTCTTCGTCGAGAATGGGCTCATCACGTTCTACGTGCTCGTGCCGAAGCATCTGATCTCTATCATCGAGAAGCAGATCACCTCATTTTATCCGAATGCCGAAGTCACGATGCAGAAGACGCCCGAAATTTGGCCAAAGGGTTACAAGCTCGTGGGCTACAACATGATCCTCAAGAAGAAGTACGAGTATCCGCTCCGCTTCTTCGATCACATGCAGGATGATCCCTTCAACGACGTCGCAAACTCGCTCAGTAAATTGCATCCGGATGAGAAAGCGACCGTGCAAGTCGTTCTCACGCCGACATTTTCAGACAAGTGGTCGAAGAGAGTGAAAGCTCGTGCGAGTTCGAGTTTCAAAGGTAAGAAGCAATCGGTATTCGATCACATCCCCGGGCTCAAGTTCGTCGGCACCGTCATTAATATGCTGAGCTCCGGCGATGCCGCGCAGAACTTCGCACCTGGGGCTTCGAAAGGGGATTCGTTCATCCGCATGATCCAACCGGAGGAAGAACTCTACAAGCGCATGGGTGAGAAGGCTGGCATGAGCGGATTCCACTGCAGCGTGCGCATTCTCGCCGCATCGAAAACATGGGATCGCGCCAATGACATCGCCAATAACTTGCAGGTGTCATTCAACGTCTTCAAGGACATGTACGGAAACTTCTTCAAAAATCGCAGAGTCTTCGTGGACTTCCTGCCGCTCTGGATCAATCAGTACTTCATCTACCCTCTCTGGCAGTGGAGACTCAACGGTTTCGCCCATCGCAGGAATCTTCTCGTCGAGAAAGAGCTCGCCTCGATTTTCCATTTTCCCGACAGTCGCTACAACACGATCACGAACATCGACTGGGTCCAGTGCAAGGTTTTGCCTCCGCCACCGAATGCACCCACCGAAGGCATCATTCTTGGCATCAATCGTCATCGCGCCGTCGAAACAAAAATACGCTTCCTCGACAAAGACCGCACTCGTCACCAGTACATCATCGGTAAATCCGGTTCGGGTAAATCCGCACTCTTAAACTGGATGGCAAGGCAGGACATCGCCAATAACGAAGGTCTCTGCGTCGTCGACCCTCACGGCGATCTGATCGAAGACGCCCTCGCGCATACCGTGAAGGAGCGCGCGAAGGATGTCATCGTATTCGACCCCGCCGACTCCGAGCGTCCGATGGGCTTAAACCTCCTGGAAGCGAAAACTCCCGAGGAGAAGGACAGAGCGTCACTCGATGCCATGGAAATTTTCATCAAGTTGTTCGGCAACGAGATCTTCGGTCCTAGAATCCAGCACTATTTCCGAAATGGTTGCCTCACGCTCATGGATGACGAGGAGGAAGGCGCAACCCTGATCGACGTGCCCCGTCTCTTCGTGGATGACGAGTTCCAGCACTACAAAGTGGGTAAGTGTAAGAACGCCGTCGTCAGGAGTTTTTGGGAGAATGAAATCGCCAAAACCGGTGCCAGAGAAAAAGAAGAAATGATCCCGTACTTTTCGGCGAAGTTCGGTCCGTTCATCACAAACTCTACGATGCGAAACATCATCGGTCAGCCGAAATCCGCTTTCAACATCCGAGAAATCATGGATACCGGCAAAGTTCTTCTCGTGAACTTGAGCAAAGGAAAGATCGGTGATGTGAATGCGCAATTACTCGGGCTTATCTTCGTCAACAAAGTGAACATGGCGGCACTCTCGCGTGCGGACGTTCCCCAGGATCAGCGCAAACGTTTCTACCTCTACGTCGATGAATTCCAGAACTTCATTACCGATGCGTTTGCAACGATTCTCAGTGAGGCGCGCAAGTATGAACTCGGACTCGTGATGGCGCACCAGTACATCGGTCAGCTCGTGGGGAAGACCGAAGCCTATGGTCAGTCTTCGACGAAGATGCGAGATGCCGTCTTCGGTAACGTGGGTACCATCATGAGCTTCAAGATCGGTGCGGAAGACGCCGAGTACATGGCGAAGGAATTTGCTCCCGTACTCAGCGAACAGGATGTAATTGGCATTCCTAACTTCCAGTGTTATGTGAAGCTCAATATCAACAATACGACATCGAGACCTTTCAGTATGGCGACGATTTACGATGAGTCCGATAGGAACAACAAGCTCGGTGCTCTCATCAAAGAGTTCAGCCGTATGAAGTACGGACGGAAGAAGGCGTTCGTCGATCAGGAGATCGAAGATAGGATCGGGATTACGAAGGGGTAGCGAAGTAGCACGGTTATCCTGACCGTGTTCAAGGGACACGTGCTAGAAGTCCGTGCTACACTCACTGCGCATGGAAGAACTGTTTCATGGTCACGGTTGGCGTGTCATTCTCGGCTCTGTGCCTCTTCTCAAGGGGGGGGGCAGTTAAGAAAGTTGCCCGTGTAGAACGGTGTGACTCTGTTCACATTATTGCGTTTACAGATGACAAGAACATTTTGCTGCTTCGTGAGTATCGCCCGTTCTACGGTGAGTACATCTGGATGCTGCCGAGTGGCAAAGCAGACAAGGAGAAGGACATGTCCGTTGCGGCGCAGCGTGAATTGCAGGAAGAGACTGGGTTTCGCGCAAGCGAACTGACATTGTATTGCACGACGAATCACTCGGAGAGCCTTATTTCATCGAATCATATTTTCATTGCACGAAAATTGACTCCTGCTCCGCTTCCGCAGGATGACGATGAATTGATTGTAGTACATAGGCTTTCTCTCGATGATGCGCTCGAAAAAATTCTTTCATCGAAGATTGTGCATACGGCGAGTGCGTATGCTCTTTTGAGATATCTGAGAGAAGGGGAGCGCGATGCTTCGCGCGGTCGTATGATGTAGTCATGAACCGTTCAGAACGTATCCGCATCTTCTGCACCGAACTCAAGCAGTGGTTCGCCGTCCACAAACGCACACTTCCGTGGCGTGACTTGAAAATAAAAGACAGCAATCATCGTGCGTACCTTGTGCTCGTCTCCGAGATCATGCTGCAGCAGACGCAGGTGTCTCGAGTCATCATCTTGTACAAAAATTTTATACAGACTTTTCCTCTTACTAAACACCTTGCAAAAGCAACAAATCGCGAAGTTCTTATCGCATGGAAAGGGCTTGGTTACAACTCCAGAGCACTTAGGCTTCGGGATGCTGCGAAAACTATTGTAGAAAAATTTCACGGAAAGTTTCCTCATGATTCCGAGCATCTACAATCGATCAGTGGTATCGGTCATTACACAGCCGGTGCGATACGGAATTTCGCATTCGATCTCCCGACCGCCTGCATTGATACGAATGTCAGGAGAATTCTGCATCGATGCTTTGTTGGACCTGAGGCATCTGATGGTGCTTTCAAAGTACCCGACAAAAAACTTCTCGTGCTTCTTGAGGATGTGATGGCGGAAGCAATCGAGAGCGGGTGGAAGGCGAGAGATTTTTACGCGGCACTCATGGATTTCGGATCGCTAGTCTGTACGAAGAATAATCCGAAATGGAATTTGATGCCGTTTAAGATGAGGCCGATTTTCAAGGCGTACGGGAAGACTCCAGTAGCAGATTTCTCGAAGAAATCGCTACAGGGCAAGAAGCGCGAGCCGGGTAGGGAAGTCGCCGGCAAATTCATTCCAAATAGAATATTCAGAGGGCGTGTGATCGATGCGCTCA
>SICN01000037.1 GCA_009691405.1 Candidatus Peribacteria bacterium
CGAGCACCGACTCGTCGATCAAAAAATGCTGACCCTTATCGGTATCGAGCCAAATGCCGTTTTTATGCAAGAATTGGCGGACGTTGTCAGCGAGCATGCCTGTACAGTATGCCTGTAATCTGGCAGCATTGCTTCCCGTGCGATTCCTCTTTGCGTTCATCATCATCGGAGCGATTCTCGGATCCCAAATTGTGTTTGCCGAGGGAGCCAGCTCTTCTTCCCTGCGTCCGTGCATATCACGCGGACAGGAGAACAGGGCGACGAGGATGCTCCGGGCACATCGGAAGCCTCGTTGTCAGACGAAGGTCGCGGGGAGTTCTTTGCCATCGAGTCGTTCGTCATCCGTTTCCTCTTCTCCGCTTTCCATGGATCCTCGTTCGGATACGGAGATCCGCTCGCAGTTTGTCCTGCTCGGTGAAACCGGCCCTGTGCTCGGTGCAGGAAAAATTTTCATTCAAGAAGAGCCTGTTCTCGTGACAGAAATTCTCGTGAGTCTGACAGTGGAAAATCTCACAGTGCAATCGCTTCTGGTCTACGATGATGATAAGCGTTTTCTCGGTCGTGCCACGCTCGATCCTTCCGCTTCGACAAACCGTACGTACAGAGCCGTGCTCGCTTCCACTGCATTGCGTGTGGGACAGAGGGAGGAACGAAGGATCTACGTTCGTGCGGATACCAAGTCTTTGAATGCTGGTGGCCAGAGCAACCAGCTTGTGCAGATCAGTTCCATCGTGATCAAAGGAAACGGCGAGTGGAGCAGTGCTCCCTATTCCGTTTCGACAGCGGTGACCGAAGCATTTCCGCAGTTTGTGACTGCACGGTCGATGTTCACTTCCATCACGAATGCCGGTGTACCGACCGCGACGATCATTGCCGGCGCACGAACTCTGGGTTCTTTTACCTTCTCCGGTCGGAAGAGCGACGCTACCGCAAAGCTTGATATCAACGATCTTACGTTTGATGTTGGACAGACAGGCGGAGTCAGTGTCAGCGCTGTCACGCTCGGGGCTGACGGTTCCTCGGATCGTTTCCCTTGCACGGTCGCCGGTGCGCAGGTTCTCTGTACTGCGATTCCCGATACCTACGGTTCGGTGAGTGACGGTCCTCGCACACTTACGCTCTACGGTACGGTTTCGATCACTGACCCTGCGGATGCAAGTTTGCGCCTCACGCTCAACGAATCGGGAAGTGCAACGACCGAGGGTGCGGTCTCATGGAGTGACGGAACGAGCGCATTCGATTGGGTAGCGCTTCCGGGTCCGCTCGGGGAAGGGACATACTTCAACTATTAGTCGTCGCTAAAATCCGAATCGGTGCGATTCCGATTGCCAGTCTCTTTGTTTGTCCCGAATCGAACCGCACCTCGATGATGTCGCCGCTGCGACTCATTACGAAACCTTCGCCGAGCATTTTGTGTCCGATACGCATGCCTTCTGCAAGTTCCTCTTCGACGTGCTCGAGGAAACTGTCATCCGTATCCTGATTGAAATCATCGTTTTGCTGTATGAATGGTTTTACAGTGCTCTTTCGATAACCTTCGCTCGGTCGCGAGGGCCTCGAATCTTGCAGCCATCCGAATTTGCTGTCGAGCATGTCGCTCTTCACCTCGAGAACATTCTGCGGAATATCATCGAGGAATCGGCTTCTGGCATTGCTCTGTACCGAGCCCCAGAGCGTTCTGCTTGAGGCATGCATGAGCGACAGAAAATCTTTTGCGCGCGTCATACCGACATACAGCAGTCTGCGCTCTTCTTCGAGTTGGCTCTGATCAAGCTGTGAAGCACTGTGCGGGAGAATCCCTTCTTCGCAGCCGACGATGGTCACGGATGAAAATTCCAGTCCTTTGCAGAGGTGCAGTGTCATCAGTGTCAGTGCATCTGTCGTTTGATCATTCAACTTGTCGACTTCCGAGATGAGTGCCACTTCTTCGAGGAAACTCATGAGGGATTCCTGCGGAGGAAGAGCATCGTATTTTTTCGTGACGGAGAGAAGCTCTAGGATATTTTCCCAACGCGTCTCGCCTTCATCTGTTTGATCGCGCACCCATTTTTCGAGTCCGGTACTCACGATCACTCGTTCTGCAATCGAACTGACCACTGCGGTTTCCGAGAGAGTTTTCAGTTCCTGCAGCAGATCGACGAATGCACTGATGCGGTTTTTGACGCCGTCATTCAGTTCATCGACCATTTCGATATGTTTCATTACATTCCACAGACTGATATTTCGCTGATTGCAGAAATTCTGCAGATGCGTGAGTGTTGTGTTGCCGATTTTCCTTGAAGGCACATTGATGATTCTGAGAAGCGAGAGCGTATCGTTCGGATTCAGGATCGCGTACAGATATGCGAGCACGTCTTTCACTTCGCGGCGCGCGTAAAATTTCATGCCACCGAGGATTCGATAGGGGAGTCCGGCTCGGAGGCACGCTTCTTCAAATTGCCGTGACTGCGCATTCGTGCGGTAGAGAATCACCTGGTCCTTCAGCGCAGTTCCTGTTTTCTTCCGTTCCAGCACGCCTCGAATCGCTTCTTCGGCTTCGCGCCGCTCGTCGATCACTTCTTCCAGCTTTACCTTCATGCCGTTCTTTCTGTCCGTCCACATCTTCTTCTCCGGGCGACTCGGGTTTGCGGCGATCACGCCGTCTGCGGCATCGAGTACTTGTTGGGTCGAACGGTAATTGCGTTCGAGTTTGATACTCACGGCGTCTTTATATTCCGTTTTGAATTCCAGAATATTTCGGATGTCTGCGCCGCGAAAGGCATAGATCGATTGATCGGGATCGCCGATGACGCAGAGATTTCTGTCGCGCTTCGCGAGGAGACTGATGAGCTGATATTGCACGCGGTTCGTGTCCTGATACTCGTCCACATGAATAAAGCGCCATGTGTTCTGGTAGCGTTCAAGAATTTGCGGGCACTCGGTAAAGAGTCGCACGGTCTCAAGAAGCAGATCGTCGAAGTCGAGTGCGTTCGCTTCGCGCAATTTCTTCTGATAGTTGCCATAGATTTCAGCCATTCGCTGATACGTATAGGTTGCAGCTGCTTTTCGTGCCTGATCCACACTCACCGCTTCGCTCTTCCATGCACTGACATGACCGATGGCGGTTTTTGGTTTCAGTTCTTCGGGCGCGATTTTCATGTCTTTCAATACTGACTGCATCAGCTTCTCCTGATCATCGCTGTCGTAGATTACGAATGTCTTGTTCCTGCCAATTGCTTCGATGTCGCGACGGAGGATGCGGACACAGATCGAGTGAAATGTTCCCGAGAGGGGGAGTTGTCCTCCTGACTTCGTCGGATCGTGTCCGATAGCGATCTGCAGGATTCGTGCGATGCGTTCTTTCAGTTCTTTCGCAGCCTTGTTCGTAAATGTCACCGCAAGTATCTGCCACGCAGGAACGCCTTGCGAGATCAGATTCGCAATACGATGGGTAATCGTTCGTGTTTTTCCCGATCCCGCTCCGGCAAGAATCAGCAAAGGTCCTTTCAGTGTTTCTACTGCTTGTTTCTGCTCTTCATTCAAGCCTGCGAAGATAGGGTCACTGTTCACCGCGGCATTGTAGCTTCTTTGATTTTTTTCGACAGTCTGCTTTTCTTTTTCACTACTCGTTCTCGATACGTCCTCGCTGATGCTCGGACTACTCGAACTGACACAATGATAAGACTCCGCCAAACGCTATACCCGTGTCACTTCGAGTAGCCCCGTCGCGGGGCGTATCGAGAAGTATGCGTGCACAAAAACGACTTCACCGGTTGTGTGTGCAAGCCCTTGGGATGTAGGGATTACAGCAACTTCTGTGCAATCACTTCTTCAACATTCTGCAAATGCTTTTTCCTGATTGCCGCTTTCGGTGACGTGAGTTGCTGCATTTCGAGGTTTTGCTCACTCAGACTGGTTGCGAGTCGTTTGATTTCGGATGGTGCGAGCTGCGAGATTTTCTTCTCGTTCTTCTTCTGTTCGACATCGCTTGCGATCTCTGGATCGATCTGTGCTACTCGTTCGAGCGTGACTGCTCCCATCTTCGTCAGCAGTATTTCATGTGCGTTTCTGTAGCTGATGTGCGCCGCAAGCTCTGCGATCATATTAATGATGTTCTCGCGTTTCTGCGGATCGAGGGTTTCTGCAAGTTCATATGTTGAGATTCTGCGAAGAGAGGAGAGGATCGGAGCGAGAGCTTCTCTGGAAACTATGTAGAAGTAGTATTCGTCTTTGGCGTAGATCAATTTCTTCAGTTCACCGATTGCTTCGGTCGGCACGACGAGGAAAATATGCGGATAGATCTTGCTGTTCTTGCGGACTTTCTCCGCGGTTTTCTTCACGGCGTCTTCGATGTAGGTTTGCAGACTCTGTGCTTTACTCGCTTTGGCATCGAAGATGACGTACTGGTCGAGGAATTCGATCAGGAAGTCCGGCTTCAGGGAGCCGTCGAAATCATCCGGGAGATTATTGTTGCTGTAAGACGTGAATTGCAGATGCGGCAGTTTGCAGAGATCGGTGAGCGTTGCGATTACCGCATTCTCATGATCGTTCCACAATCGATCGCGTTCCTCTTCCGCTATTTTTTTCGCTTCCACTTCGCTTTGGAGCACGCGCTGACGCTCCTCCTTGAGCGCGCGTTCCGCCGCATCGATCTTTTCGAGTCCGCGAGCATGTTCTTTTTCTTGATCTTCTCTCTTGGCTTCGGCTTTTGTCAGCGTCTTCTGAGCATTGTCCCGTTCCCGTTCGACAGCATCAAGTTTCGCCTTCGTTTGCTCGAGTTCGATGAAGAGTCTTTTACTCTTCCCCGAGTTCTCAGCAAGTTCCTGTTTCGCGTTACCGAGCTCTTTTTCCAGTCTTGTGATGTCTTTGCTGAGGTCGATTTGCGGCAAAGCTCCTTGCGGCTTTCTCATCTGCATCAGAAGATTCGCGAAGATGCCGATTGCGCAGACAACGCCGATGACGATCAAAGCGGTATTCATGATCGGATAGTACCACAGGGTGGACGTTTATACACTAGCAGACACGGACTTCTTTTGCCTCTGATCGGCTGCGGTGATGCTTCCGTTGGCTGCACGCTGAATATGGATCTCTTGATCACCATTCTTCAGCTGTCCTCTGAGTGCATATTCACTTTCTTTGACTCCTCTTTCCGTACGATCGAAACGATTATGGAATTCAGCGACTTCACGAAGCAACACAGCTTCTGTGACATTCGTAAGCATTTCCTCACTTTCGAATCGTGGCTCTATCAGACCTTCGAGATCTTCAGGGAATTTAATCAGCCCTTCGTTGTGGATTGAGTTCATAGTAATGAAGAATATACATGATAATAATTGTATGTCAAATGCCGATACTTACTTTGCTACCTTGATGCCTGTGTGCAACTCTTGACATTTCCCGCTGCCCGAGTACCATTGTCCGGCACTCGCGCTTTTCCCTTAGCACTGCTTACGGAGAGGCCCGAAGATTTGTTTTCTGCTGTGCACCTCCCCCTCCTCTATGGCTCTCAAGCGCTCCACCAAGAAGAAGATCATCACCAAGTTCCGCACTCACGAGAAAGACACGGGCTCACCGGAGGTACAGGTAGCACTTCTCACGAAGAAGGTGGATGAGGTCACAAAACACTTGAAGGAGCACAAAAAGGACAACTCTGCTCGTCGCGGGCTTCTGACCAACGTTGCTCGTCGTCGAAAACTTCTCACGTATCTCAAGATGAACAAAGCGGACGCGTATCAGAAACTGATCGATTCGCTGGACCTCAAGAAATAGAGGATTCGCTCGTGATCGAGTCCCTTTTGTGGTACGCTCTTCGTACGCTCTTTTCTCGCACCACACGGTTTTTGTCTGGATTTACGTATCAGAGCCTTTGCTTCAGTCGACAGACGCGGGAAGAATCCCGCTTCCGTTGATACACGAAAGGGCATTGATGTGTACGTCCAACGCAGAAATCAATGGGGCAGAGGGAGAACGCTATTTTCTTCCCCTTCTTACCATGTTGAAAGAATATTCCATGACGCTCGGAGACGAGCAGATGATCATCCGGACCGGACAGCTTGCAACGCAAGCAAACTCCTCCGTGATCTGCCAAATCGGTGATACGGTGTCACTCGGAAACTGCACGATCTCGGCAAAAGCGAGGGCCGGTGTCGATTTCCTGCCGCTCCAAGTTGTGTATCAGGAGAAGTACTATGCCGGAGGCAAGATTGCCGGCAGTCGCTTTCGAAAGCGTGAGGGCAGACCGAGCGATGACTACGTTCTTCTTGCGCGCGTGATCGATCGCGGTCTTCGTCCGATGTTCCCGAAGCATCTTCGAAAGGACATTCAGGTGTTCGCGACGGTTCTGTCGTACGATTTCGAACATGGACATGACATTGTGTCTGCGAATGCAGCGAATCTCTGTTGCTCTCTCTCGGACTGTCCCTTTGAGGGACCTCTCGGGACCGTGCGTGTGGGACTTATCGGCGGTGAACTTGTCTTAAATCCAACCGTCGAAGCCAGAGCCAAGAGCGATCTCGATATGTTCGTTACAGCTTCTCTCGAGCGTGTGGTGATGATCGAAGCCGGAGCAAACCAGGTCTCGGAGGAAGACATTCTTCGCGGCATCGATTTCGGAAAGAAGTGGGCACAGAAGATCGCGAAGTTCTTCGCGGATATCCAGAAGGAGATCGGAAAACCTAAGTTCGAAGTCGAAGCACCATTTGAGCCGAAGGAGGAAGACATGCAGTTCCTCAAGGATTGGACGCTTCCGATCGTTACCAAGGCGATCAAGGATCCTCTCGGGAAACTTGAGCGCAGAGCGATCTTCACTGACTTGATGTCGACGGCTGCAGAGAAACTGGAAGAGAAAAAAGGAGCTGCTGGCGAAGACGAGTATCTGATCAATCTGTACGCAGGTGCTTCTGCTGCGGTCGACAAAATCATCAAGAATGAAATGCGTCGCCTCGTTCTTGAGGAAGGCATTCGCATGAGTGGCAGAAAGATCGATGAAATCCGTCAGCTCTCCGCTATCATCGATATTCTCCCGAGTCGCGTTCACGGTTCTGCTCTCTTCCAGCGTGGAGAGACGCAGGGCTTGGTGACGTGCACGCTCGGATCTCCGGGTAGCAAGCAGCTTGTGGAAGGAATGGAAGGTGAGCACGAGATGCGGTACATGCATCACTACAACTTCCCACCGTTCTCCGTTGGCGAGACCAGCAATCGTCTCTTCGTCGGTAACCGCGAGATCGGTCACGGCAATCTCGCCCAGCGAGGACTCGAGCCGGTGCTTCCTCCTGTTGAGTCCTTCCCGTACACGATCCGCACGGTCACCGAGATTCTCGAAAGCAACGGTTCTTCATCCATGGCGGCAACATGCGGCTCGACGCTCGCGCTCATGGCTGCGGGAGTGCCGATCACCGCTCCGGTTTCCGGCATCGCACTCGGGCTGATTTCCGATGAGACGAAAGGGAAATACATCATCTTGTCCGATCTCCAGGACGAAGAAGACTTCGGCGGCGATATGGATTTCAAACTTGCCGGTACAGCGAAAGGAGTCACCGCGATTCAGATGGACATCAAGATCAAGGGTCTTCCCGATTCCGTCTTCAAAGAAGCACTCGAGCGCTCCAAGACTGGAAGAGCAACGATCCTGAAGGTCATGCTTGCAGCTATTGCAGAGCCAAGAAAAGAACTCTCGCCGTATGCACCGCGTATCGAAACGATTCATATTGATCCGGCAGACATCCGTCTCGTCATTGGTAAAGGAGGAGAGATGATCCAGAAGATCACGAAGGAGCTCGGCGTTGAGATCGATATCGAGGACAGCGGCATGGTTTTCGTGACGGCTCCGAACGGCGATGTCATGGCGAAAGCCAAAGAGTGGATCCTCGGGATCGTCGAGAAACCGGAGGTCGGCAAAATCTACGATGCGAAGATCGTTCGTATCATCGACGGTGTTGGTGCTATCGCCGAGTTTGCTCGTGGCAAAGATGGCATGGTCCATATTTCCGAGCTTGCATGGTCTCGCACGGAGAAAGTTGAGGATGTCGTCAAAGTCGGTCAGGAGCTTAAAGTGAAGTGTGTCGAGTTCGATGCCGCGGAAGGCAAAACTCGTCTCTCCCTCAAGCAGATGACAGCACCGCCAGCCGGCTGGGTTGCTCCACCACCGCGTCCGAGTTTCGGAGGCAGAGGAGGATTTAGAGGACCGCCGAGGAGGTAATGGAATTTGAAAATTTTGTATACATCTAGTATTTTTTTATTACTCGTTTTATCTCTTGCACAGCTCTCAAATGCCAAATTTGAAATTCAATT
>SICN01000038.1 GCA_009691405.1 Candidatus Peribacteria bacterium
CTCAACCGCTCGGCAGCAACGCTCTCCGGTGGAGAAGCACAGCGAATCAGGCTTGCGACGCAAATCGGATCTGCACTTGAAGGCGTGCTCTATGTCTTAGACGAACCGAGTATCGGTCTGCATCAGCGCGACAACACGAAGCTGATCAAGACGATGTTCAACCTCCGCGATATCGGCAACACGGTGATCGTCGTGGAGCATGATCAAGAAACGATCGAATCCGCGGACTATCTGCTTGAGATTGGTCCGGGAGCGGGAAAGCTCGGTGGAGAAGTAGTTGCGCAAGGAACACCCAAAGAACTCATCGCGAACCCGAAATCCGTGACCGGCCAGTACTTGAGCGGGCGGAAGAAAATCGCCGTTCCGAAGACCCGCAGAAAAGGAAACGGCAAGTGCATCGAGATCCTCGGTGCAACCCATCATAATTTGCAGAACGTGAATGCGGTGTTCCCTCTCGGATGCCTCATCGGCATCACGGGAGTCTCGGGTTCCGGAAAATCGAGCTTGATTCACGGCATTCTGGCACCTGAACTGCAGAGAACACTGAACAAAGCCCACTCGAAAGGCCAGAACTTCAAAGAAATCAAAGGCTTAGGCCAGCTCGACAAAGCGATCGTCATCGACCAATCGGCAATCGGTCGCACACCGAGGAGCAACCCCGCAACCTACACCGGCATCTTCACGGAAGTGCGAGACGTCTTCTCGATGACGCCGGAGAGCAAGACCAGAGGGTATAAACCCGGACGGTTCAGCTTCAACGTCTCGGGTGGCCGCTGCGAAGAGTGCGAAGGCGATGGACTCAAGCGCATCGAGATGCACTTTCTTCCGGACGTCTATGTCACCTGCGAAACGTGCAAGGGCAGACGCTACAACAGAGAAACGCTTGAAGTGACCTACAAAGGAAAGAACATCGCCGACGCCCTCGAGATGACGATCACCGAATCTCTCGAATTCTTCTCGGCATTCCCGTCGATCAAGAACAAATTGCAGACTTTAAGCGATGTCGGTCTCGGGTACATCCATCTTGGGCAGAGTGCGACCACGCTTTCCGGCGGAGAAGCACAGCGCATTAAGCTTGCAACGGAACTCACAAAGCGTGCAACCGGCAAGACATTCTACATTCTCGATGAACCCACGACCGGACTGCACTTCGATGACATTCAGCGTCTCCTCGACGTTCTCCAACGTCTCGTGTCGAAAGGAAACACCGTCCTTGTGATCGAGCATAACCTCGACGTCATCAAATCCGTCGATCACGTGGTCGACATCGGTCCGGATGGCGGAGACGGCGGAGGCAAGATCATTGCAACAGGAACACCCGAAGAAGTGTCGATGTCGAAAGACAGCTATACGGGACAGTACCTCCAAAAAATGCTGAAGACCCCCTAGTTCACCGCGGGACACGACACATTCACGTACACGAACGTGAGGTTGTTTTCCACATTGGGATCGTGCGTCTGATTGTTCGATGCGACATTCGCTCTTGCAACCTTCACTTGGTTATTCGGAGTCAGAAGTGAACACGCTCCCTGACGAAGTCTCACTCTAAACTCTCGAAACTTCGCCATTTGTCCATCAACGCTGAAGAGAGTACAGACGAACGTTCCATTGCGACCACGCACGCAACCCGGCGATGTTGGAGAGAGAAATGAAATGGCGGCAACAATCGGTCTCACGACAACCGTCACACCGAATGCCGACTGACCGACGGATTCATTGAGATTGAAGACTCGCACTTTCATCGAAGCAATCCCGCCTGCCGTATACGGAGCACCGACCGGTGCAGCAACGGGACGATCGGAAATTTCCAGATCCACATCAGGTCTTACAGCAAGAGCAGAGCTTGTGATTGCAACGAACATTGTCGCACCAAAGACACCTCTCAGGATCACTTTCTAAAACAACATGATATGGAAGGGGAAAGAACGGTTCACACTCTACCATGAACGCGTATCATGAAGCCATATGCAACGACACTTCACCGCAACGGCGTTCATTATCGATTCGAAAAAACGCACACTGCTTCTGTGGCACAAGCGCCTCAAGCGCTGGATGCCGCCGGGAGGACATCTCGATCCGAACGAAACTCCCGAAGCTGCCGCAAAACGCGAGTGCAAAGAAGAAACCAATCTCGACGTCGAGATCGTCGGCGACTCTCAACTGGATTTATTTGCAGGAAATCCCGCAGAGGGACGAATGCTGATCAAGCCGATCGCAATGCTCCTAGAAGTTATCCCCGCTTGTCCCGAACGTCATGAAGAAGCACATGAGCACATGGACTTCCTCTTCATTGCGAAACCGATCGACGAATCTCAAGCAGTGAAGATCACGGAAGAAGAAAGTAGTCGCATGCAGTGGTTCACGCGTGAAGAGGTGAAAACCCTGAATGAAGACACTGAGATCTTCTCCAACGTGAAGGCATACATCGAAAAAGCGCTTTCCTAAGCCCTATCCGAGGGTGTATACTATCGTGTCTATGCAGTGGCAGGAATTCCGCTCCCAGATCCGGCACCTCTCGGCCCGCGATACGGGACGCGTCGAGAAAGCCTTCCAGCTCGGAAAGAAGATGCACGACGGACAGAAGCGGCACTCGGGTGAGCCCTATTTCAGCCATCCCATCGCCGTCGCACACATATTGTCGGATCTCGGTGCCGATGCCGATACGATCATCGCCGCACTGCTGCACGACACCGTCGAGGACACGACGCTCACGCTTCCGGAAATCGATGCGCAATTCGACGGAGCCGTGGCAACGCTGATCGACGGCGTAACCAAACTCAACTCCGACGACATTCCCATCAGCCCGAAACTGGACGAACAGATCGAAACGCTCCGGAAAATATTCACGCTGATGGAACAGGACATCCGCATCATGGTCATCAAGCTGGTCGACCGTCTGCACAACATGCAAACAATCGAGTTCCTGTCTCCCGAACGGCAGATGACGATGGCGAAAGAAACCCTGGAATTCTTCGTCAAGATCGCGGACAAACTCTGTATGCAGGATCTAAGAGACGAACTTGAAGCGCTCTGCCTGTCGGTTCTGGAACCCGAGCTTCTGCGAAAACTTCTCGACATCCGCGTCCAAAACGAGCAACGCGGCAATCCGGTCATCGACGATATGCGAAGCAGAATACGAGCACAAGACAGCATTCTGTCATCGCGCACGGGCATGCTCTTCGAGTACAAAACATGGAACCAGCTGAAGGCGCAACTCACCACGGGTTCGTCTGTCGCGACCGGCGTGACCTCACTCACGATCGCGTTCGTGTGCGACGACGTCGACAGCTGCTATCGCGTCCTCGGCATGTTGCATCAACTCTGGAAACGAGAAGCAATGTCGTTCCAGGACTTCATCAATGCCCCGCAACTCAACGGTTATCAAGGCATCCATACCACCATCATCGCACAGGACGGCACACGCGTCCGCTGTAAGATCCGCACGCGCGAGATGCAACAGTACGCCAGGCGCGGCGTTGCCACTGTCTGTTTCAAAGGAAACTCAAATATTACGGCGATTCTCCCTTGGATCAAAAACATCCCCGAGTTAACGTCCGACACCGAAGGTAGCAGCAAAGATTTCTGGCGGAATCTGAAGAGCGATATTCTTGAGGAGTCGATTATTATCTATGGACCGGATGATCGAACGGTACGTCTCCCCAAAGAATCAACAGCCCTCGATGGTGTCTTCTATCTATTCCCAAAACGAAGAACAAGAACTGCATCCATCATGATGAACGGCGTGGTAGTCCCATTCTCACACCCACTCAGCAACAGCGCTTCCATCGACATTACGGCTGAAGACCATGCCACCTGTACGAAGGATTGGTTGCAATACGTGAAAACAGGATTTGCGACTGCAAAAATTCATGCTGCACTCTCCGAGCAACCCTATAAAGAAAAATTGATCATCGGACGAGAAATGCTCCAGGAGATATTTATGAAAAACAAACGAGGATTTATCGAAGAATTTGATGAAGCAACAATAAAAGAGCATTTGAGAAAATTCGGCTACTCATCACTCAATAATATTTATATTTTGATTGCTGAAGGAAGGTTGAAACCTTCTGATATCTACGCAGCTCTTTTTGGAACACCTATCCGACACCGCAGAACCAAAACACCGTCATTTCTACTCCGCTACAAAGTCGACATGAAGAATTTTGAGACCATGGATCGTATGAATTTAATTCATAGAAAATATGGATCTGCACTATCAGATATTCACTACAACCGTGTAGATGGAGACATGGCAAACGTCTCCCTTCGTGTCCATTTGTCTCCACAGGAACTCGCACAGTTTCAGTCAGAACTCGTACTGGCAGGGGCAGATCGTCTTACGATCGTCCGACAGAATACGGAACTTGCATTGCTTTCGGCAGTCATTATTCTTTGGGCACTCAATCCTGTTATCGCAAAATGGTTCCTGCTAAGGGGGATGACACCGCTATCACTTGTGACCATCCGCTTTCTTACGTTCTTTGCCTACACGACAACGTTCTATATTACGTGGCGCATGTTCTCAAGAAAAATAAAATATACACCTGTGCCACATCTGATTCTACTGACTACACTTCCAGCGCTCGGGCTCATCGGCATGTCATTCTTCAATTACTTTGCGCTCACTAAAATGCCGCCATCACTGCATCTGACGATTCTTCGTCTCAACACGTTAGTTTTGCCAATCATGCTCTCTTTGCGCAAAGGTGTGCCGTTCCGAACATCTTCGCTCTTCACATTCCTAGTATTCATCCTCCTGCTCATTTTGACCGCCAACATTCCCGGAGCACCATCGATCACAGGACTCATGCTTTCCATGATGGCACTCTTCTCGTACATGCTCTATTCACTGATGAGTGAATATGTCCTCCAACAAAAACAGATTTCCGTACGCTATCCGCTTTTCGTTGCCTATCTTGGATTGCTCATCGGCATCGCAGGACTTCTGCTGCTGCCGTGGCAGCACAAAGCCGACATCCTCAATGCATTCACGCTGCTTGCGATCCTGTATATGATTTCCTGTGTCTGTATCCCGCACATGCTGTACTCCCACCTTCTGCGCCGTGCCAGTTTCAGTAGTGTGACCGATATCTTCCTTCTCGAAGTACCGTTCGCTGTCGGATTCGAAGTGCTACTTCTCGGCCTTAAGTTGCCACTTCCAATCTATTTGATCATTGGTTTCATTCTGGCAGTCGTGCTGCTGCGACGATGGAAACATGTGAGTCAGCAGATCTTGTAAATGACTCTACCGCGTCGAATATAGTGCCAATGCTTCTGCAGCATACTGTGCAAGTTCTCCTTCATCTATGTGGCTGATTGTCCTGCCATTCTCACAGAGACGATCTGTATCCCAACCACGCTTTCTCTTCAAAACACTGTCTTGATGCAAAAGATTATTCATTGCTTCATATATCAGACCCAAATGAACACTCCAACGTATATTTGCAATGTGAAGTTCGGCTAAAAACACGTGAGTTAAAAATTCTCTTGAATAACCACTATCATGAACGATAGGAAGATTATGAGCCTCGCTTGCAACGTTTGGTATACGGTATCCAAGACTTTCATGGGGCTCCTCCAAAGAACCAATATTCAACAGTATGTGCTCCGATCTCTGTTCTTTTCCCAAGGCAACTATTGCAAGCTTGAGAGCAGTAGCAACACCCAGACGACTCGCTGCAGATGTTTCTGCTGTTAATAAAGACTGAGGAACATCAATCCCTAATTTTTGTAATTGACGAAAATCTCTAATAGTACTCGTTCTCCAATTTGTAATTTGCTCGCCGAAATTTGAACATAAATCATCAATTTTCTCCTTGGGCGCAGTGATAGCAGATAATCCAAGTGTCGGAAAAGCATCATCATCACGCAGGAACGATTTTCTAAATCCATAAATGTACCCCGCGGGAACTCTCCGTTTTACATTTGCAGTAGTTCCATCATCAACAACAAATTCTAGGAGACAAACATACCCACTTCTTTGCAATAATTTTACGAGTGTTGGTACATCATTGAGATTCGCATGCCCCCCCACTGCTGCGAATGAAGAGACCCTTTGCAATTGCTCACCACTGAGATTTCCTGCTGCGCGCGCTTGAACAAAACGGGTTAATTGATCGACTACATCTTCCGGCTTGATCACAAGTGTCGATTCGATTGCACATACTGTCTCAAGATCTCGTAAGAGTTGCTCTGCTCCGAGAAACTCTCCTTGAGCATCGTACCCTGCCATACGTACTAAACCTGTTTTAACAATCTCCTGCATTTCTGGACTCAAAGGCTGGTGCCCTTTTTTCTCTACTGCCATTGGTTGACTCTGCGCTGCAGAACCCTCATCCAAAAGCGCCTCTTCCACAAAATGACGCATGAGCTCGTCGTCACGAGAACCAGAAGGGGTTGCTAAATCCGTTTTTGTAGGATGCTCAAGCGCGTTTACTACCAAACGACGCATGAGCTCCTCATCACTTTCGGGCCGATCGTTATCCGTGAGCTTATTATCTTGAGACATTTTTATGCTTTGATGAAAAGAGAAAAAAATTATACAAGAATAATCAGGAAAAGCAATGTATCATAAATAGAAGAAAAACACACATCTCACCAATACACTATTCCTTAACACTTTTTCCTAAAAAAGCATAAAGCCGCTAAAACTGCAGTTGCTATTGCTTGTGTTCTCGTTACTACTTCAGAACTACTTCTATCTGCAGAGGTAAGGGTTCCTCTCGTCTCTTTTTCCACTATACTCGCTGCAACCCTTGCAGCCTCTTGATACAATGTAGGATCAACTGGAGACGCCAGATCTGTCGATGAATTGAGAGCGCTTACCATGGTAACAGGCATTTTAAGAATATTTTCCTTCCTGTCAATGGTTCTGAACACAAAAATGCCAAAATTTCTCGCATACATGTGAGAGTCATTCTTGCCCTATACTCCCCCCATGTTCGACTCCGTCGACCCTCGGCAATCTTTCCCTAACCTCGAGCTCGGGATGCTGAAGTACTGGCAGGAAGAAGACATTTTCAAGCGTTCGATGAAACGACGTGAGAAAGGTGAGGTCTTCAGCTTCTACGACGGACCACCGTTCGCCACAGGACTCCCCCACTACGGACACATTCTTGCGGGGACGATCAAAGATGTCATCCCTCGTTACCAGACCATGCGCGGGAAACATGTGCGCCGCCGCTTCGGTTGGGACTGCCATGGACTACCAGTCGAGAACGAGATCGAAAAAGAACACGGCCTCAAGAGCAAGAAAGACATCGAGGCACTCGGCGTCGCGAAATTTAACGATCTCTGCCGCAACGCAGTCCAGCGCTATACCAAAGAATGGAAGAACACCGTAGAGCGCATGGGCCGCTGGGTCGATATGGATCACGACTATCGGACGATGGATCCGGATTACATGGAAAGCATCTGGTGGGTCTTCAAGCAGTTGCATACGCAAGGGCTGATTTACGAAGGCCACAAGCCGATGCACGTGTGTCCGCGGTGCCAGACGCCGCTCTCGAATTTCGAGGTCACCCAAGGATACAAAGACATTCAGGATTATTCGGTGACGGCGATGTTTGAGCTTGAGGAAGGAAAGGAAACAAAAGAAGGAAAAGAGAAAAAGGAAAAGAAAAATGTTGAAAAAACATTCGCGATTGCCTGGACGACGACCGGTTGGACTCTTCCGGGAAATCTCTTCCTCGCTGTGCATCCCGAGACGACCTACGTCACCGTGAAAAGCGAAGACAACCGATTCATTCTCGCGAAAGACTTGGTCGAGAAAGTGTTTGCGAAGAGAGCATTCACCATCGAAAAAGAGCAAACGGGCAAAGAACTTGTCGGCCTCACCTATAAGCCGCTCTTCCCCTACTACGCAGAGCAATTCAAAGACAAAGCGTTCCGAATCGTTGCAGGCGATTTCGTCACGACGACCGACGGTACCGGCATCGTGCATATCGCTACAGGCTACGGTGACGACGACTTCCAGGTTGGTCAGCGCGAGAAAACAGGCATCCTGCAGCATGTCGATATCGATGGAATGTTTAAAAAAGAAGTGACGGATTTTGCAGGGAAACATGCGAAACCGAAAGATGATCATCAGAGCGGAGACAAGCTCATCGCGAAGTGGCTGAAGACGCACGACAAATTATTCGCGTCCGAAAGTTTCTCCCACAGCTACCCCCACTGCTGGCGATGCGACTC
>SICN01000039.1 GCA_009691405.1 Candidatus Peribacteria bacterium
TTTTCTTTTCAAGAGGAAAATCATGTATACATTATTTGTTCAATACATGTATTTATATTTGAGAAAAAATGCGTATAAATGGCTTATAGTAAACAAAATTAATTGTATACAAAATTAGTACTAATACACTGTACAATTTTCTTGCACTATCTCTCTTTGATGAGTAACATTTGTGAACAGATGGTTCATGACGCTCTTAAAGCACTGTTCTCCTCCCAGACGAGGGTCAAGCTTCTGTCTGTTTTTCTTCTCCATCCGGAGGAAGAGTACTTTATCAGGCAGCTTACGAGGCTTTTAAACGAGCAGATCAACTCTATTCGTAGGGAACTCGAGAACCTTCGTCGTATCGGACTTGTGAAGTCGAGGCATAAGAACCGAAAAAAGTATTACAAGGCAGACACGGACTTTCTCTTCTTTCATGAACTCAAGACGATGTTTGGGAAAGAGGTGAGGGGAGGGGAGAGTGCGACGGTTGCGTCCCTCAAGACTCTTCCTGGGCTTAAGTTTTTGGAGCTTGCCGGCAGTTTTGTCGGTACGCATAGCAAAGTGGATTTGCTTGTGGTCGGGGATATGAAGAAGGACGTCATCGAGCTTCTTCTGGCGCAGGATCCGACGATGCGGAATGTGAAGTACTCGCTTTTTTCCAAGGCGGACTTTCTCTATCGCTTGAGTCTCCGTGACAGGTTTATCCTCGAGATCGTCGATGATCCACGGCACCTTGTGGCTTTGAATCATATTGAGAAGGAGATGGAGGAGGCGAGGAAATGAGCGTTATTCTTTACTTTCTTTGTCTGCCCGACGAAAGAAAGTAACAAAGAAAGCGCACCAAAAACCAAGCCTACCCGCACACCCCCTCCTTTGGTTTTTGGTTCCCACCCTTTGGATGTTGCTCAAACAAAACGCAGTTTCAGCATTCAATTCCCCTTTACACTCCATGATCGATTCTCTAAAATCCTTCAGCTCATGACAGGTATCGCACTTTTTTCGCAGGCAGAGAAGATGATGAAGGGTCGCCCCGAGATTCGTCCTGGGTTTACGGTCCGTGTTCACCAGAAGGTGCAGGAAGGAGATAAGGAGCGTATTCAGATCTTCGAGGGTCTCGTGATCGGCATCCACAAAGGTCATAGCCCCTCGGATTATAACTTCACGGTTCGCCGCATCGCTTCCGGAGTCGGCGTTGAGAGGATTTTCCCTCTCCACTCTTCGATGATCGAGAAAATTGAGGTGAAGAAGATTGCTAAAGTTCGCAGAGCGAAACTTAACTTCCTTCGTGCGAGGAGCAACAAGAGTGCACGCTTGAGCGAGAGATTTACGAATTCCGAGGATTTCGCGGTCGCGGCAGTGAAAGCTCCTGAAGTTGAGGTGGCAGGTCCCGAGGCGGAGAAAGAATCAGAAATCAAGAATTAGGAATCAGGAATATCCGTGGACGAGGGATAGCAGGATTTCTTGATTCTTGATTCTTGATTCATAATTCTCCCATCATGTTGTCTTCCCAACTCATCGAACGTCCATGTCGCTGCCTGCTCATCGGCAACTACGGTGTCGGCAATATCGGTGATGAAGCACTGAAGGCATATTTTCTCGGTGCGTTTCCGGAGATCGAATGGACCGTTGTTTCTGCTGCTCCCGAACGCGGGAACGAAGTGCCTCGTTTACCCTTCGGTTTACGTTCGTTCTTTCGTCCTTGGATGAGGACGCTTCTCGCCATCGCACGCTCCGATGCTGTTGTTTTCGGTGGGGGTTCGCTCTTCACGGACAGCGAATCGGTGTTTGCGTGCGTTCTCTGGTGGTGGCATGCATTGGTTTGTCGAATCTTCAGGAAACGTTTGCTCATGGCTTTCCAGGGAGTCGGACCGTTTCGAACATCATGTGGGAAGCGACTTGCGCGCTCGACATTCAGATCGGCTGCGTTTGTCTCCGTCAGAGACAGTGCTTCGCTTCGAGGAGTGCAATCCTGGAACCTTCGCACCACTCCGGTCTTGACGTTCGATCCTGTCTTTGCGTACTTCGCTACAAGGAAGCCTCTTCCGTCTTCAAAAAAAATTCTTTCAATCATTCCCCGCGGCAATTCGAATGATGCGTTCTTCACGGAATTCGGTATAGCATTGAAACAAACGTTTCATGAGGTGAGAATACTTCTGATGCAGCCGAGTGCGCTCGAGTGTTCGATAGCGGAAAAGATCAAGGCGGCAACGTCTACGCCCTCGGTCATCGTTTCCCTTCTGTCCGCGGAACAATTACTCGAGGAAATTTCAATGTCGAGTCAGGTCATTTCGCAGCGGTACCACGGTGCGCTTGCGGCACTCGCTGTCGGCATCCCCGTGACGATCGTGCCGCAGACGAGTAGTGATAAGCTTTGGGAGCTACGGGAGATGCAGCATGATCCGGAGGGGCTTTGGGAACTTGATGCGTTGGCGAAGAAGGGGGAGGAGGGACTGCGGAGGGCGATGATTCATTGAGAAGAACTATTCTACCTTGCATCGTTTAGTTACTGTATACTTCTGCTATGGATGCACTGCTTCTCACGGATGATGAGCAAAAGTTTTTCGGATCTTTGCCAGCTGCGCTGAAGGAAGAGTGGGAGGTGCAAACACAGATACCCATGTCGGAAGAAACGCCGTCGCAGCTTGTTTTGCGCTATAAGATGGCGCACTTCGATGATCCACGTTTGCAAAAAATTATGAAAGGTCTCCGCGGTGACATGAGTCGGGATTCCGTGGCGAACGCACTCCGTTCCGTGAATATCGGCACTTTATCCATGGAGCAACTCGCTGAGTTATTTTTCATTCTCGGCATCGGAGTCATGAGCCGTATGATTACGGTTCTTCTGCAGTGCGCGACAACGGATGATGATCTCGAGGGGGTGGCAGGTCTCACTCGCATTCGTTCTGCTTTGCATGAGGCGAATGTTTCCCAATCGCAAGCATGATCAGCGAAATTGCATCGAAATCCGGGTCTCCCGTCCCCAATTTGGATCGTTGGATTTTTCGTGATCGCGAAGCAATCGAGCAGCGGTTCGGCATGGAATTGGAGAAAGTGCTGGAGATGTATCACTCCGATTCGGGTCGCAAGGAGCTTCTCTTGAAAATGAAACAAATTGATCCTTCGCTCAACGGGAACATCAATCAGGCATTGGAAACGGTGACCGACAATATGAAGGAATTGAAGACGAAGGAATCCTTTCTGATGAAAATGGTGAAGCTGCCGATTCGCACCGTCAAGGCGGTGGCGAATGCAGTGATGAAACATCCTGTGTTATCCGCGCTCGGAGCATTGGCGGTCATCGCCGCGCTTGTCTATTTCTTCGGTCCGGCAGCGGTCGGAACCGGAGAGGTGGGAACTGCTGCTGCGGGAGCATTCAAAGACACCGTCCTCGGCAAGGTCGTGGTGCCCACACCTGGCATGGGAGTCGGTGCTGCTGCCGATCTCCCCGTGACGGGAGGTCTGTCGGATGTTGCTGCAGGAGGTATGGCTGAAAGCGCTGGGTCGTTGGCTGGAGAGAGTGGTCGATTTATCGAAGGAGCTCGTATTTCGGAAGCAGCGGTGGATTCCATTCGATCTGCGGCGGATGCGATTGCAAAAGATCCGAAGATTCGTACGGTCGATCCGATCGGCACCTTCTTCGAGCTAATGGAAAACTCCTCCAAATAATTTCTGCTTTCAGCGTATGACCGGTCCCGAGTCCAACCGTGAAAAACCTCAGGGTAGTCCGGCTCTTCGGAGCAAGTTAGCAGATGAGTTGGAACAGCATCCAGTTTTCGAAAATGTCAGTACGGATTCAGAGAAATACACGAGGCTTTCCGTCGGTCTCAAAGCGCTTCTATTACACTCGCTTCGCGCTTCCGATGTGGTGGAAAAGAGTCTGGATGAACAGAAGAAATTATCCGACAGTGATACTGGGAAGATGTCCGATGAGGATATTGGAAAGCGCGAAGCGTACTTGACCGAGGTCACTTCCTGGACGGTGTTGATCCCTCAATTGTTGCGCGTGACGCGGGGAATACAGTTTCAGCCTGCGGTGCAGGAACGAATGGATGCGCTTTCGACATTGCTCGTGGAACAGTTCGACGCGGGAGAAAATATGGAGCGAAACCGCGCAGGAATTGTCTCCAGAAGCGATTTCGACAATGCCATATTGGCGCGCTTCACGATGCGCGAACTTTCGTACATCGCCACGTATGAATGGCTCAAGATCAATGCGCCGCGTCCCAATCAACGGGTGATGGAGGAGCCGGGGATGCTTCGGGAGCATCTTGTCAGCATCGGAATTTTGCGTGAACAGGAAAAGGACTACTCGAAGAGAATTGTGGAAACAGGGAAAGGTGAGGAGACACTCCGAAAGAAGGTCGATACACTGCGTGTGCTTCAAGGAATGGAACGCGTGCAGCAGGGGTATCCCGGAGCTGAGTATGTTCTCGATATGCCGGAGGCGTCTCTTGAAGTTTGGAAAAAGCTTTTGCTTCAGGGAGGTCAGAACGAGAAGAAGCGCTCGGCGAAGCAGCTTCATCAAGGAGTACGGCAATTCCAGCACGATTTTCTGGAAGAAAGGGCACTCATGGAATTCAGGAAACGTGTGCAGGATATTGTCAGCAAGGCAAAGCTTGAAAATGATGTAGCGAAACGAAAGAGCATTTTGGACAAAATCATTCCGATCATCGGCGATGATCTCGAAGAGAGACTGACGACGAACCCTGAGGAGTTCGATGCTTGGTACGAGAAGACGATGACGAAAGTGTCGCAAGCTTTTTCAGAAATCAGTTCTCCTGAACACAAGAAGATTTGCGCCGAATTGGACGTCGCATTGGAAGCGATGGAACAGGGGAAAGAAGTGGATTCCGCGGTTGTAGCCCGCTTGCTTGATTCGTATTTTGGCATTCGTGCCAGAAATCGTTCGATCATGAGCAAGGTCATGAATTGGCAAATCGCAGAGACCGCCTTGCTTCCCGGGGGACGAGGTCCGCAGAATGCCGTCGAGAAGAAATCCGATCAGCTGACGAGAACGGATGGGCAGTCCGGCATCGAACGAGTGCGTCGTTTGGCTCCGTATGGTGCTTTCCAGACACGGGGGTATACGACATCCGAAGGGCGATTCGTTCTCTTGCCACCCGCGGGCGGTGTGTTCAACGGTCGAAGTGTCGGTAGCAATGCCGTTGAGGCGTTGAAGTTTGGTGCGGAAGGCGCTGCGGTAGGAGTTGCTCTCTATGGTTTTATTCGGACAACCGGTTTTTTGTCGATGATTCCGGGATCCCGTTTGGTTGCGGGTCCTGCAGTGAGCATTGTGCTCGCTGAGGGATCGATGGCGGTTCTCAAGGGAGCAGCTCAGCAGGAAACGATATCTCGTGAGGTGGCGAACATGAATGCCGTGCTCAAAGATCTGACCGCGCTCCAGAGAGGGGAAGACCTGAGAGGGCGAAAACTTTCTCCCGATCTCGTCAGACAGTTTGCAACGAAAGCCGCACTGCAGATGCAGGCATCCATGCGTACTATTCTGCAAGCGGCTCAGGCATCGGTGAATCCATTGGTATCAGAACGTGAGAAAGCCAAGCCGGATGCTCTCCATGATCTTGAAGCGCATGTATACGCAAATCAGCTTATGAATGCTTTCGGTTTTCCCGGTTATCATCGCTTGGATCCGAATTTCAAAATTCCGGAGAATCGTACTCGTCTGTCTCCAGAGGCAAAGACCTATGTTGATGTACAACAATCAGGCACGAAGGAATCGGCGCGTCTTCAATTGCAGCAATTGCAGCTCTCTCTTGAGAGAGCGAAGATCGACCCCGGGCAGGAGAGACCGAGAGAACGGAAGTCCAGATCTCAGCAGCTCATCGACGGTGATGTTGCACCCGTTGCCGCCTATGCCGATGCCGTCGATGAACTTGTGAAGACGACGAAATCTCCCGAGTTGCGTCGCGAGTATGAAAAATATGAGGCATTGCTCAGAGAAGAGAACAAGCGGGAAGAGGCGCTTTCTGTTGCGGGTCGCGTGTTCGATCTTCAGAGCAGATTGGCTGTCGTACGCAGAGATATCGATCATCCGACTGCTCTGCAGCGAATGTGGCGTTCGGCATGGGGAACCACTGTGGATTACGTCGATGTTGCGGGGAAGACGCAGTTTGAGGCAATGAAGAAGGAAGCCCGCGTGCTCGCAGACATTCCCATGAAGGATGTGTTGTCTCTTTCGGTGTATCTCAATGCATCACCTCCGAGCAATGATCAAATTGCAAGATGGTACAAAGGTCAGGGGTTGAGTCGAGCTGTCGTCGAACGATACTTCGGACCGGAGGGGAAGAGAAACAACATGACCATCCGCTTTCTCAGTGAGTGGGAGACGATCCGTCGTTTTGCCGATCAGTATGAGCCGAAAGTGCCTGCAGGAAGTGAAAAAAAGAAGGAATGAAGTTGCTGCTTCTTGCCGCTTTTACCGCTAGGATGGGCGGGCCATGAACCGCCGCAATTTCTGCCCGCCTTCGCTCTTCACTCACTTCGTTCCTTTCGAGCTACGGTGGGCAAGCATCCTTTCTTCAGTCTCCCATGCATCGTCGTAACTTTTGTATCATTGCTCACATCGATCACGGGAAGTCGACGTTGTCCGATCGAATGATGGCGATGACCGGCACACTGCAGAAGCGGGAGCTGAAAGAACAGCATCTCGATTCGATGGATCTGGAACGGGAGCGCGGTATTACTATCAAACTGACTCCTGTGAGGATGAACTATAAGGGAACGGAATTGAATCTCATCGATACGCCGGGACATACCGATTTTCGATACGAAGTGAGTCGCTCGCTTGCGGCATGCGAAGGAGCGATACTTCTCGTCGATGCGTCGCAGGGCATACAAGCGCAGACGCTTGCGGTTCTCTATATGGCGATGGAACACAACCTCGTCATCATTCCGGTGCTCAATAAGATCGATCTTCCCGCAGCGGATCCCGAGCGCGTGAGCAACGAAGTGATCAAAATGCTCGGGTGTCAGAAGGAAGACATCTTGAAGATTTCTGCAAAAGAGGGGACCGGCGTCGATGCGGTGTTGCAGGCCGTCATCGATCGCATTCCCGCGCCCTCGGGGCAAAACAGCAACGCTTCGGAGCGCGCACGAGCGTTGATCTTCGATGCAGTGATGGACGAGTACAGAGGGGCGGTCGCGTATGTGCGCGTGGTGGAAGGTGAGTTTCGCAAGGGCGACAAAGCGCGTCTCCTCGGTTCCAAGGTCGACTTCGAAGTGCAGGACGTCGGGTACTTTTCGCCGAAGTACATTTCGGACACGTCTCTGATCGCAGGCCAAATCGGCTACATCGTCACGGGTCTCAAGAACGTCGCCGAGGCGCGGGTGGGAGACACAATTTCATCGGTTGTCGACGCTCTTCCGCTTCCCGGCTACAAGACCGTCCAGCCGATGGTGTTTGCGGGTTTGTATCCGATTCAGGCGGATGACTATCCGAAATTGCGTGATTCTCTGGAGAAATTGTCGCTCAACGATGCCGCAGTCGACATCAGTTACGAGCACAATACGGCGCTCGGAAACGGCTTTCGTTGCGGGTTTCTCGGGCTTCTGCACATGGACATCATTCAAGAGAGGCTCGAGCGCGAGTACGGGTGCGAGCTGATCATCACTGCACCGAGCGTGTTGTACGAAGTGAAGCTGAAAGCCGCTCGGCCGGTATCGGTTGTGCGTGCCAGTCTTTTGCAGGTCGACGATCCGACGGTTGCGCTTATCAGTAATCCGGCTGAGCTTCCGGATCCCACGTACATCGATGAGGTGCGAGAACCATGGGTGCGACTCGAGATCGTCTGCAGGAGACAGGATGTGGGACCCGC
>SICN01000009.1 GCA_009691405.1 Candidatus Peribacteria bacterium
TTGGCTGGGGAGGAGGGATTCGAACCCCCGAATGGTAGCTCCAGAGGCTACTGCCTTACCACTTGGCGACTCCCCAATCACTTCAAACGAAAAATCTGGATGATGATGACTGCTACAATGAGCCCGTCGCCCGAAGCTCCCTCAGGAGCGCAGGGGGAACTCTCCAGCAGCAGGGGAATGGTACCGAGGGCGAACTGTTTTTACCAGTGGGGTTGTCCATGCTGCGCTTCCCTATCGCCCCCGCTATGACGATATTCCGCTAAAGCTCTACCTAAACATTCACACGCAGACCTATCCGGATGGTGCTATCCACTGACAGGTCTACAACAGTAACCGAAGAGAATCCTTCACTCCGGTTTCTTTCCACTTGCGGGAGGAACCGGAGTATTCTGCGAAGCTGTGTGCATGATACGATGCACGTGTGAAGAAAATCACAAACGCATGGCTCCTCTGGCTTTCGATTGCCGTAGCACTCACGGCTCTCATCAATCTCCCAAGTCTCAAGTCAGCGCTTTTGGATGGGCGGACGGATACGGCGTTGATCCTCTCGACGGTGAATGAAGATGAAACACGGTACCTCTCAAGAGTGCACGAAATTCTTGAGGGAAGAGAGTTAATGGGAAACCCGATCCTTAAGGAACACGAAGACCGAATCGCGATCAACGGACTCGTCGAATGGCTTACCGCCGGGTACGCGATCCTTACGGAAACCGATCTTGCAATCACCGTATTCCACACGGACATTCTCTTCTCCTTCCTGAATATTTTTCTAATGCTTCTGTGGATCCAGTGCATTGTTCGAAATCCGCTCCTGACTCTCGCGACATTCTCGATTCTCTGGATCGATCTCTTCAATTTCGGTGCGGCACTCCTCCGAGAATCGCATTCGAAAGACACGATGCTCCTCGTCAATCTCTATCTCTGCTTCGTATTCCTGCCAAAACGCGACCGGGCGATGCTCCGGATTCTCCGCGGACTCTTCATCGGTCTCATGCTCTACTCCTATCCGTACCACTGGACGGTATTTCTGCCTTTCGAAGTTCTCCTCCTCCTCACAGAGTGGGGAGGGCATCGATCGTTCCGGACATCCTTGAAGAATGCTGCATGCATCTTCGTACCGTTTATACTGACCGTTCTTCCATTCGCCATCGTTAATACCGCATCCAACGCCGCAGATCCCCTCGCGTGGGAAGATACGATCTTCCGCTTCGGCATGCTTCGGACACATGCGATTGCCGCTCCACTCCTGCAACTGCAACTCTGGACTGTGATCCTTGCATTGTTTGCAGGAATCTTCGTGCTGCGTCAGAAGAAAAGCCATGCATCCGTGCTGCTGATTGTCCTCCTCATTGCGAGTGCCAGCGCTGTCGCTTCGAATATTCTCACGGGACACGAATCGGAATTCCAAGGTCACTACGGACGCTTCGTTCTGATGTTTGCGTACGCAGGAATGTGGATGCTTGCAACGATGACGCTCCCGAAAAAACTGATGAAGACATCAGTACTCCTTGTCCTCACACTGGCATGCGTGCTGCAGATCCGAGAAGTGCCGCGAGCCCTAATGGAAGCCCAAAGAAATATTGCAGCGTTCGATCGTAGCGAAGAAAAAATGACACTCGAGTGGCTGCATGCCAATGTCGCGAGCGGCAGTGTGATCCTCGCACCAAGCACACTTGCGATGCTCATTCCAACCTATACGTCTCACTCGGTGTTCATGAGCAATGCTGCACGTTTCTTCGTTGCAACAGACGAAGAGCTGACCGAACGTTATCTTGTCTTCCAAACATTCTTCCCGGAAGAAACCGACAATCCAAGTGGTGGGACGCTCTCGGTGTTCGGCAACTACGCAGGGTCGTCCTATTCAAGAGCAAAGCGAACGTACCAGCTGACGCATTTCACGCTCAGCGGATTCACAAAAACCATTCCCGATTTCATTCGGCATCAGGAACTGCGAACAAGAATAGACGAACATCTCCGGAAACCTGGTCTCAAAGACATCAGAGAGATCCTCAAGAAATACGAACTGGACACTGTGATCAGTGTCTCTCCTCCGCCTGCCGCACTCAAAGATCTTTTCAAATTTGAGAAAAAGCTCGGCACGTTCACGGTCTGGAAAAAATATTGAACAAATAATGTATTCAATCATGCAACACGAAAACAACGTGCATTCGCCGAAACCTTTCTCTATGATCTCACCCATGACGAATTTGACGTTCCCGAAACATCACTCTGTGAAGACCGGCACTCTTTCCCGATGCCAAGTCTGCAATGCGGAAAAACTTCATATGATTTTGGATCTGGGACACCAGCCGCTCTGCGACACGCTGCTCACGAAAGAGATGCTGAATGAACCCGAGATGACCTACCCGCTCCGGATGATGTGGTGTGAGAAGTGCACGTGCGTGCAGCTCGATTACTGCGTTGACGGATCGGTGGTCTTCCACCCGGACTATCCCTACCGGAGCGGCATCTCGAAGCCACTTGCCGATTACCAGAAGAATATCTGTCTCTCCCTCATCAAGCAGTACAAGATGACGAAGAAAGATCTCGCGGTGGACATCGGATCCAACGACGGCACGCTCTTAAGCGGTTTCAAGGGAGAGGGCATCCGGATCCTCGGCGTCGAGCCGACGAACATCGCGAAGATTGCAAACGCTGCGGGCATCGAAACAATCCAGTCGGTGTTCGACATTGCGACGTCCGAAAGAATCAAGAAGAAGTACGGCAAAGCGAAAGTGATTACGACTACCAACGTCTTTGCCCACATGCAGACGATTGGAGAATTCATTATGGGAATTCATAACCTGCTCGAGGATGACGGTGTGTTCATCTCCGAGACGCACTACCTCCTCGATGTCATCCAGGGCGGTCAGTTCGACACCATCTACCACGAGCACCTCAGGACCTACTCGCTCCAGTCGCTCGTCGCGCTCTTTTCGCAGTACGACTTCACAGTGACCGACGTCCAGAGAGGTGATCGGTACGGCGGCAACATCCGCGTACACGTCACGAAGGGAAGAGGACGACCGGTGAGCCCACGCGTGGTAAAACTCCTCGCAGTCGAGAAGAAAGCCGGTCTCCAGAAGCTCTCGACGTACAAAAAATTCGCCGCTCGCGCGACGACTGCACGCATCCAGTTCATGGACTTCCTGATGCGCGTCAAAAAGTCCGGCAAGACGATTGTCGGGAAAAGCAGCCCCGGGCGTGCCGCAACACTCCTCAACTACTACGGTGTCGACAAGGAACTCATGCCCTACCTCGCAGAACTCCCAACATCTCTCAAGCTTGGGATGTTTCTCCCGGGCAAACACATCCCAATCGTCAACGAGAAAATTCTCCTCAAAGACAAACCCGATTACATTGTGCTCCTTGCATGGCACTATGCAGAAGTCATCATGCCGCGTCTCAAAGCTATGGGACTCAAGTCGACATTCGTCATACCGCTCCCGAAGCTCCAGATCGTGAAAAATTCGCAAGTCTAATGCTCCGTATTGGAATCATCGGATCCGGCTTCGGTTCGTACGGTTTGATGCCGGCCTTTCGCACGGTGAAGGGATGCACGGTCACCGCACTCTGCGGAAGTAAGAGAGAACAGATGATGCGTTACTTCAAGACCATAGGCTTCACGAATCTCTATGCCGATTGGAAAATGATGCTCGAGCACGAGAAACTCGATGCGATTGCAATTGCAGTGACCCCGGATGCTCAGTACGAGATCGCGAAGGCGGCGATCGCAAAAGGCATTCATGTGTTTGCCGAGAAACCGCTTGCAGCAACGCTCAGTCAAGCAAAAGAACTCGTGTCTCTCGCCAAAAAGAAAAAGATCACGCACGGCATCGATTTCCTGTTCCCGGAAATTGCCGAATGGAAAACGGTGAAAGAGATGCTGCAGAAGCGCACGCTTGGGAAGCTCCTGCATCTGTCCGTGCAGTGGGATTTCCTCAGCTACGACATAAAGCACAAGCACTCATCCTGGAAAACTGCTTCTAAAGAGGGCGGCGGAGCACTCGCATTCTACTTCTCGCACGGGCTGCATTATCTCGAACATTTTGCAGGGAGCATCAAGAAGATAAAGTGTCTCTTCACGCACAGCAAAGAAAGTCCAAACGGTGCCGAGATAGGTGCAGACTTGCTCCTGTCCTTTAAAAACGGCATCACGGGAACCGCTCATGTCTGCTGTAATAGTCCCGGGCTCACGAGGCATCAGCTGATCTTCTACTGCGAGAATGGTGTCATTGTTCTCGAGAACGGCGAGGGAATCGTCGACGGTTTCACCGTCGTTGTCCACACGGCTGATGGCACGCAAACGATTCGCGTGAAGAAAGACAAAGACAGGAAAAACGAAGGCGAGCGCGTGAAGATCGTGCGGAAACTTGCAGAACGCTTCGTTGATGCGTGCGGAACAAAGAAGCAGATGACACCGTCCTTCCACGAAGGACTTCGGGTGCAGGAATTAATCGAGATGTGCCACAGGAGTCCCCTTCCCGCTGAATAGAGGAACGGTGAACCCAAACTTTGCGAGCACGTACAGAAAAAGAACGCCGATCATCTGAAATGCGTACTGAATGGATTTCGGAATGCTAATGGATGTGTGCTCATTAAAGTAATAGCAACGATTCGGCACTTCTCCGATCCTCATATTCCAGTACCTCGCCTGCGCGATGATCTCAAAACCGAAGAGGAAATCATTCGAACTTGTCTCGAGATTGACGGTCTCGAGGAGACGTCTCGTATAGACGCGGAAACCGTTATGGAACTCGGTGAGCTTCGCGCCAAGCACCACTCTTGCGATGAAACTGAGCCCGATATTCGCGAAGTACCTGGCAAACGACATATGATCGCGAAGCGGCTGTTTCCAGTCCATGAACCTCGAACCCATGACGAGATCGTAGCCTTGTTTGGCTTTGTCGATGGCGGGACGTGAGGCAGCGAGATCGTACTGTCCGTCTCCGTGAATCTCAATCATATAATCAGCTCCAAGTTCCATCGCTTTTTTGCAGCCGTACTTAATGTTGCCACCGTACCCGAGACGCGGATGCGAGTAGCAAGGAATCCCGAGACGAGCGGCAATCACCTCGATCCCGTCTCCACTGTGGTCATCAGCGATAATGATCGCATCGAAGACGCCCGGCGGAATGCTCTTAGCGAGAGCTTCGAGAAATGCCGCATGTTTGTACGTCAGGATCACCCCGATGATTTTTGGCTCCGGCACGTGCGGATGCTAGTGGAAGGGAGGAAGCTCTGCAATCCGGTTTCACCGCGACGCGTTGACAGAGGTGCTTCGCACGGATATTCTTGTGTACCGTTACACCAGTACATATGCTTTCCGCCGAAGCAACAACGCAAACCTCGCTCGAAAAAATAATGCAGACACATCTGCCATTCGCCTTCGTGCGAAAGGATGGAGAAGAGCACGTTACGTACCTTTCTGGCGATGTGGAGGAACTTGCCACACTCGATCAGATACCAAGATCCGTATCGGACGGCACAGGGGAGCTCCGATACGATACGTTGAGCATGATTCCCTTCTCGCAAGCGAGAGAACGCGGTATGGACGTAGTGCCGGATGCATCGCCGATCCGCTGCATGAATATCAGGGAACAGACGCGTTTGTCGCTGCAAGATGTTCTCACGTACCTCCCTCGAGAACGGATTGAATTCGACCGCATACCCGAGATGGATCACTCGGACGAACAATATGCTGATGACGTGCGACGCGTGATCGAAGAGCAGATCAAGAAGGGAAACGCCTGTACGATCGTCATCAGCACTAACATCTCCGGCGTCATTGCCAATATGTCGCCGTCGAAAGCACTGACGATTTTTGGGAATTTGCTGAGACAGGAATTCGGCGCCTACATGACATTCTGTTTCTTTGATGGCAAGGAATACCACATCGGCGCTTCTCCCGAGCGTCACATCACCGTCGATCGAGGAGTTGTAACGATGAATCCGATCAGCGGGACGTACCGGAAAACGAACTTCCTGATTAAACGCGACACATTCGAAGAATTTTTGCTGGACGAAAAAGAAATCAATGAGCTCTTCATGTGCGTCGATGAAGAAGTGAAACAGATGGCGCAAATGTGCGAAGAAGGCGGCAGCATCGTCGGACCGCTCCTCAAGGAGATGTCGGGGCTCGTGCACACCGAATATCTTCTCATCGGACGATCGGAGCAGGACTGCATCGATCTTCTCCGAACATCGATGCATGCACCAACTGTCACAGGTTCCCCCGCGGAGAGCGCGTTCTCAATCATCCGAAACACCGAACGAACACCGCGGGAATACTACGCAAGCGAACTGGTGCTTCTGGGTCACCATCCCGACGGCACGGAATTTCTGGACAGCACCATCACCATCCGCACGATGCACGTGCTTCCAAACGGACTGATAGCCATGCGTGTTGGCGCTTCCATCGTGCGCGATTCCGTTCCCGAAGAGGAAGCGAAAGAAACGAGAGCAAAAGCAAGCGGCGTGATGCGCGCCGTGCAAGGCACCACTGCCGCCCACGCGGCACAACTCGCAAGCATTATGAACGACGAATTGATTGAAATTCTACAGAGCCGCAATGCCGCACTGAATCCGTTCCTCTTCGAAGATCAGCAAGGAAAAATTCAGCCTGTCGAAGAACTTCGCGGTAAAACCGTCACCATCATCGATTTCGAAGATCAATTCAGCTACGTGCTGAAACACATGATCGCCGCAATGGGCGCAACCGCGAACGTAAAACGCTTCGATGCATATGACGAAGAATCCGACACGTCGGATATCGTGATCGTCGGACCGGGTCCCGGCAATCCCTGCGACGAATCCTGCCCGAAAATGCAAAAACTTGGAAATGTGACATCCGCCCTTCTTACGAAGAAAAGAGCATTCCTATCTGTGTGCCTCGGGCACCAGAAATTGTGTGAAACGCTCGGCATAAATGTGCGATGTAAAGATGAGCCTTCGCAGGGAATGCAACGGGAAATCGAGCTGTTTGGAACACGCGAAAAACTCGGCTTCTATAACACGTTTGCAGGCGTTCATGAAGATGATATCGAAGGCGTGGAGATCTGCAGTGACGAAAATACGCGCGAGGTTTTTGCCGTGCGCGGCGACCATTTCTCCGGCTTCCAGTTCCACCCGGAATCGATCATGAGTCAAAACGGATTCTCGGTACTTGCGAATGAATTGCGAAGAATTCTGATACCATAGCACCCATGCCATCCGACAACAAAGCACTGCGCGAACTGTATCAACTCTTCTCATCGATCGAGAGCGAGAAAGAATCCGAACTGCTCCTGAGGGACATTCTCACACCGCAAGAACTAGAGACGATCGCGGAGAGATGGCAACTGATTCAGGGACTAGGGAGCGGCATGACCCAACGGGACACCGCAAAGAAGTACGGCGTCAGCATCAGTAAGATCACCCGCGGATCACATATGCTGCAGCACGGAAGCGGCGGATTCGGGCATTTTTTGAAGAAACTAAAAATGACACGACCCTAGTCCCCTCTTCTTCAAGTACTGCTGATGATAATCTTCTGCAGGATAAAAAGTTTTTGCTTCTTCGATCTGTGTGGCGATCGGTCGCTTCCATATCCCCGACTGCTCGAGTGCTCTTTTTGATGCTTCGGCAATGTTCCTCTGCTCGGGAGAGTGGAGGAAGATCACCGAACGATACTGCGATCCGAAATCCGGACCCTGCTGATTCATCGTCGTCGGATTATGGTTCTTCCAAAAGACATCCAAGAGTTTCTCATACGAAATCACCGCAGGATCGTACGTCACCTGCACCACTTCCGCGTGACCTGTAAGATCGGTACACACCGCTTCGTAGCCTGGATTTTCTGTTGTTCCTCCGGAGTAACCGACCTCTGTTGAAAGAACCCCAGGAAGCACGCGAAACGCTTCCTCCACTCCCCAGAAACAGCCTGCACCAAACGTAGCAATGTTCATACATTGATATTGTATCCGAGCTCATGATTCACGGACATAAAAAAACGTCACTTCGTTTTGAACGTCGTGACGTTTCAGAAAGCGACGAAACTAACGGCGCTTCTTTGCCTTCTTTCTTTTCGACTTCGACTTCTTGGCTTTCGCCATAAAAATATGGAGGAAAAAATAAATCTTACTCATTATTATACTCTTGAAGTTATGAAAGTGAAGAGCATACAAAATATTTCATTGCGAGTACGCATGCGTGATGCAAAAAAATATCAATGAAAGAAGTGGAAAGTTTTTTTCTGAGAACGCTTGAATTTACTGCGTGAGCCAATTCAAATTGAAAAATACGCAAAGACTTCTTTTGGCTTTGAGAAGAGAAAAAATGATGATCGAATTTTTTTAAATTTTGTGAAAATATTCTGCATTTGTTTTTTTGCGTGAAGAATTAAATAAAAGTTCTTCTTATTTTTTTGCAATTGTTGTTACGAATAAAAAATTAAAAAATATTTACGCAACAAATAATTTTTCTGAAAAATATTTTTTCAAAAAAAATTCTCGCTCCGATGTTGAAAATACATTCTGCGTTCACGTTAAAAAAAATCAGACGATCTTCAAAAAATTATTTGCATACTCTGCATTTCGAGAACACCGACGATTACGTCAGCACTACGATGAATATAAGAAACCAAAATGTAAATTCTGCAACAACTCCGTCTGTCAATGGCTTGCACGGACCTAAAGCCTCGCCCCATGATGGGGCGCACTCATTTTTCTTCTCCCCTCCCACATGTCCTTCACAGAGATGCTCCTCGTTGTCATCGCCTCGGGTGTTCTTGCTCTCCTCTTCGCACTGCTCTTCCGCATCATCATCGGCAGACAACCGGCCGGCAATGAAGTGATGCAGGCACTCGCAAAGAAAATTCGCGTCGGATCCATGGCATTCCTCACACGAGAGTACATGGTGATTGTTCCATTCATAGTAATAACTGCAATCCTCATTTACATCTTCCTCGATACCGGATTCGCAAACGTCGGCACGCTATGGGGTAAGCCGTTCACAGCGCTCAGCTTCATCGTCGGTGCGGTCTCTTCCGCTCTTGCAGGATTCATCGGCATGCGTACGGCAACGATTGCCAACGTTCGCACGGCGGAAGCGGCACGTACGAGCATCGTGAAGGCACTGCGTGTTTCCTTCCTGAGTGGCGCCACTATGGGACTTGCGGTCGTCGGTCTCGGACTCATCGGATTCGTCGGCGTCTTCCTCCTCTTATTGCGATCCGTTGACGCGGCGACGGCACTCACCTCTCTTACGGGCTTCAGCTTCGGAGCATCGTGCGTCGCACTCTTCGCGCGCGTGGGCGGAGGTATCTACACGAAAGCTGCCGATGTCGGAGCGGATCTCGTCGGAAAAGTGGAAGCAGGAATTCCTGAGGATGATCCAAGAAATCCTGCTGTGATCGCCGACAACGTCGGAGATAACGTCGGAGATGTCGCAGGCATGGGAGCAGACCTCTTCGAGAGTTACATCGGTGCGATCCTCGCAACGATGCTTGTGGGACTGCACGTGAACTGGGGTGAAGGCAGCCAAAATTCCGCACTCATCTTCCCACTCCTCGTATCCGCGATGGGCATCGTCGCCGCCATCATCGGTATGGCAGTCGTTCGAACCAAGAATGCAGGAGGCGTGCAACGAGCACTCAAGAACGGCATGCTTCTGTCCTCTCTTCTCTCGGTTGCCGGAACATACTGGCTCTCGACTGTGATTCTCCCCGCAGAGATTGCATGGGGAGTGTTTGCTGCATCGACTGCGGGCTTGGTCGCCGGTGTGATCGTCGGAGGCATCACCGAGTACTACACGTCACAGATCTATCAGCCCGTTCAAAGACTTGCAGCTTCTGCAAAGACCGGTGCAGGAACGGCACTCATCGAGGGACTCGCACTGGGATATCTGTCGACGATGCTTCCGATTCTTGTGATCTGTATCGCGATCGGAGTTGCCTACCTCGAAGCAGGACTCTACGGCATCGGCATCGGATCCGTCGGCATGCTCTCGACCCTCGCAATGACACTCGCCATCGATGCGTTCGGACCCGTTGCGGATAACGCGGGCGGCATCGCCGAAATGAGCAAGCTTCCGAAAGAAGTAAGAGAGACCACGGACGCACTCGACTCCGCCGGAAACACAACCGCCGCCATCGGCAAAGGATTCGCGATCGGTGTAGCCGGTTTCATGTGCCTGGCACTTTTCGGAGCTTTCAAAGAAGAGTCGGGGCTTGCGGGCATCGATGTCAGTAATCCCTTTACGCTGATCGGACTTCTGATCGGCGGCATGCTTCCGTTCCTCTTCAGTTCGCTCACCATGCGCGCGGTCGGCCGAGCGGCCATCGTCATCATCGTCGAGGTTCGCCGCCAATTCCGTGAAATAAAAGGCCTGATGCAAGGAACTGCGGAAGGAGATCCGGCAACGTGCGTTGCCATCGCCACTTCCGCCGCAATCCGCGAGATGATCGCACCGGGGCTTCTCGCGATCGTTTCTCCCGTCATCGTAGGACTCGTACTCGGCAAAGAAGCGCTCGGCGGCATGCTCGCAGGCGCCCTCGTCAGTTCCATCATGCTCGGAACCTCGATGGCAAACAGCGGTGGAGCATGGGACAACGCCAAGAAGTACATCGAGGCAGGAAACCACGGCGGCAAAGGCGGCGACACGCATAAAGCGGCTGTCGTCGGCGACACGGTCGGCGACCCTTTCAAAGACACGTCGGGGCCATCCCTCAACATTCTCGTGAAGCTGATGTCGATCGTCTCCGTTCTCACCGCAGGACTGTATGGAACGGGACTCATCGGATAGATGATGTATACTGTCGACACATGCTCTCTCTTCGCACCAGTAGCCTCGGACTCCTCAGCTGTATTCTGCTCTCTCTCGATGGAGTCGCTCTCGCACAGCAGTCCTCGTCGTTTTCCTACGACGAACGAACGTTGACAATGCTCTACGAGGCATCGCTCAAGAAGAACGAAGCCGACAGCTACATCGAGAAACGCATCGCCGACGAACGGACGAAGATACGCATCCTTGCAGATGAGGAAGTGAAAACCTTGGTTGAACCTTCGGAGAGGGACCCCCAAACGACAGACACTGCAGCCCCGACGAAAGCCGTCGACAGACAACGTGCTGTTGTGCAGCTTCTCGAAGATCATCTGCGAGATCGCAAGGCGGACCTGGAACTCCTGAATGAAGAAGAGCAGAAATACTACAAGGATGCTTCTCCACAAATCGACACCGATGACAACCTGAGACTGACGAAGACCCACCCTGAACTTCTCGCAAAGAAAGCGGTGCTCGAGGAACGAATCGATGCACTCGATGCCGGTCTGGTTCTGCAGAAAGATCGCCTGAGCAAATTGAATCGCACGCAATGGCTCGAGCAATTCACGACGCTGATCGGATTCTTCAGTTACGTGCTCATCATCCTCGGAGCCGTCTTCCTCGATCGCGTACTTAGGAGACGCGTCGCACGGAGATTCGAAGAGAAGGGCAAAAGGTACATCGTGGCAAAATTCGTCAGTGCGGGTATCTACTCGATCGCCGTTCTCTGGATTCTCAGCAAAATTCTGTCGGATCATCCGGATGCCATTGCCTCACTCGCCATCGTCGGTGCCGGTATCGCCATCGCGCTGCAGGATGTCGTCAAAGATTTCATGGGCTGGATCATCATTCTCCAGCGCCGACTCTACAAGCTCGGAAACCGCGTCTCCATCGGGCAATACACGGGTGACGTCGTCGACATCGGACCGCTTCGCACCACCATGCTCGAGATTAGTGTGGGAGGAAGTTTCAATGCGCACGAACGCACGGGGAAAATTTTGTACCTTCCGAATTCTCTCGTCCTCAGGGAATCGGTGCTGAACTACAACACGACGTCGGACTTCATGAGCGTCGAAGTGCAGGTGACCATCACGTACGCAAGCAACTGGCGCAAAGCCGAGCAAATACTGAAGGATGTCCTCATGAAGCAAACGAAAGACTTCTCGGAGCTTGCACGCATACAGCAACGCAGACGCACGGCGCTCTTCTATACCATGTGGGAAGTCGGCGAACCCGAGATTCATGTCGATCTGGCTTCGAGCGGCGTTCTCTTCACGCTCAAATTCATCGTTCCGATCGGCAAACGAAGATCCGTCGTCACGTCACTCTCCCGTGAAATTCTCGAACAGTTCAACGCCGATCGCGAAGTGGAGCTTGCCTACAACACGATCCAGATCGTCGGAGGAAAAGAGGTGAGCTGAATCGCAGCGGAGGTTCGTTACCTCCGCGGTCACGGTACAGCGAACACCGCGGAAGATAGGGATCTTCCGCTACGACATGCGGTGCTTTTCGACGTATTTCTTAAGCAATTCCGAGAGTGTTCGTCTCTCTACGGGTGTGAATACATTCATGCACTCTTTCGCTCTGACACCGAGAAGACCCTTGAGTTCCGCATGGGCGACCGCACCCTTCCGCGTGAGCACCAAAGACGATACGCGACGATCGTTCTCCTGCAGAGAGCGAGTGATCAATTCTTTTTTCTCAAGACCGGAAACAACTTGCGTGACATTGCTCTTGTGACAACACATTTCCTTGCTCATTGTTGACATCGAAATCTTCCCCTCTGCGATTTTCTGAAGGATCATCGCCTGACAATGGCTGATATCGAATTCTGAAAGGGCATCGTTCAGCTCCCGCTCGCAGCAGGCAGCCGCGGCTTTCAGACTACTGCAGAGGCAGAGTGAATCGTCCATGACTGAACCAGTGTAGCAGGGGAACCCCGGCTCTGATACCCTCTCGCTATGCTAAAGAAGATCACATACGCCGCAGCCGGAGTGAATATCGATACCGCTGAAGCGACGAAGAAGGACATGGCGAAAAATCTGGAAACCGGAAATCCCCTCGTGCTCAACAAAATCGGCGCGTTCAGCTCTCTCTGCGACGCTTCATTCCCGGGATACAAACATCCGGTGCTCGTCTGCAAAACGGAAGAACCCGGAAGCAAGCAACTGCTCGCGTTCAAACACAAACGCATCAAAGGCATCTGCTTCGATCTCATCAATCACCTCATCAACGACGTCATCGTGATGGGCGCAACCCCCCTCTTCATCCAGGATCTGATCGTCTGCGGAAAACTCGAGAAGGACGTTGTAGGCGAACTGGTGAAGCACATGGCGGAGGCGTGCAAAGCACAAGGCTGTGCCCTCACCGGAGGCGAAACCAGTGAGCAACCGAACGTACTTGCAGCCGGAACATACGTGCTCGGTGCAAGTTGCATCGGTGTCGCCGAAAAGACGAAGATCATCGACGGGAGTGCAATCAGGGAAGGTGACATCGTGCTCGCGATCGAAAGCAGCGGACCGCACACGAACGGTTATACGCTCATCAGAGCTCTCATCGATCAGGACAATACGATTCTTGATGCCGAGATTGCTGACCGCGGGAAGAATCCCGCTCCCAAAAAGTTTTTAGATCTGATCATGGAACCGCACCGATGTTATTTCAAAGCACTCAAAGATCTCTTCAAAAATCCCGGTCTGCACGGTATGGCACACATCACGGGAGGAGGCATCCAGGGAAATTTGAACCGAATATTGCCTGCAGGACTTGATGCAGTGGTTGATGCGTCGAAAATCAAGGTCTTACCTGTGTTTTGGTTCATCAGAGAGAAATCCGGAAATGATGACAACGATATGATGAGAACTTTTAACTTGGGCGTTGGAATGACGCTCGTTGTTTCGCCAAAAGATGTGAACAATTTTATTGTTCATATGAAGAAACATGATCTAGCATGTTATGAAATAGGAACGATTGTCATCGGTGGATCGCAAAGTGTAAGAATTGAAGGAAAGCTGAAGTGGTGACTTCTCGATACGCGCCTCGAAGGCGCTACTCGAAGTGACACACAGGCAAAACGTATCCGAAAAACTTGTGTCAGTTCGAGTAGTGCGCCTCGGACGCACGTATCGAGAACTAGATCGCAATTGGCTTGATTTTTCCACTCATGTGCATTGTCCGGTGCTCCTGCGGTGCGGAATACGAAGAAGCTGTCTGCTGCGGCGGTATCACCTCAACCTTCGGCATCTCCTGCGGAGGAGGACTGTGCCGGTACCCGCCGATGGAATCCCGAACCAGCTTCCCATTTTCGAGCCGCAGCACACGCATATGCAGCGAATCGATCACGCGCTGATCGTGCGACGCAAGAATTACGGTCGCCCCTTCCGCATTCACCTGTTTCAGAATCTGGAGAATTTCGAGTGACTGATCGGGATCGATATTCCCCGTCGGTTCGTCGGCAATGAGAATGCTCGGTCTCCCCGCGAGAGCGCGTGCAAGAGCCGTTCTCGTTTTCTCTCCACCGGAGAGCTCACGAGGGAACGCATGCCTGCGACCGGTCAGCCTCAGACGCTTTAAGAGTTCTTCCACCCGCGGCGCGATCTCGCTATCCGGCACATCGGAAACTTCGAGAGCGAACGCAATATTTTCGGCAACGGTACGATCGGAAAGCAATTTGTAGTCCTGGAAGAGCACACCCATATTCCTGCGATACATCTGCAGAATCGGTCTTGGAAGGCTCGAAAGATCGGCTCCATCGATCGTAATCGTTCCGGCAGTCGGAAGCTCGGCACGAATAAGGAGATGGACAATCGTCGACTTCCCGGCTCCGCTCGGTCCGGTGAGACAGACGAACTCCCCCGGTTGAATCGTAAAACTCACTTTATCCACCACCACGCGCGCATGAAACTCTTTGGTCACGGACGAGAAGACGATCATGGGAGTTAGGATACAGCGATTGCATCCGAACACACAACGTACACTTCCCTGCTTCTGTCTCTGCTTGCAAGTGCACTCATCACTTTGAGACGCCCGAACTGCATCTTCAGTTCATGCGTGAATGCATCGAAATCTTTCCCGCGAAACACTTTCATCACGACACTGCCGTGCCCCCTCAGGTACTTCTGAGCGATCGAAGCGATCTTGCGATTCAATTCGATCGATCGCCACTGATCGACATCTTTGATGCCACTCGTGTTCGGTGCGATATCGGAGAGTACAAGATCCACATGCTTCCAACTCATTTCGGCGATGGCATTCGAAACCGCCGTATCGTCGAATACATCCACGACTTTCGTCGTCACATTCGGTGCAATGTCTTTGATCGGTTTGAGGTCAAGCCCGAGCACGCGACCGTTTGGACCGAGCTTATCACTCGTGTACTGGAGCCACGATCCAGGTGCCGCACCGATGTCGAGAACGCGAAGACCCGGACGGATCAATTCGTACCTGGCATCAAGTTCCATGAGCTTATAGACCGACCTTGCAAGATAGCCTTCTTTCGCTGCGCGCTGGCTCCACTTGTCGTTTGGGATGTATGGCTTTGGCATGCGGAACGATGCTAGACACAAGTCGAAAATTGTTCAATAGTTAAATAAAAAAAATGTTGCACGAAGCTTCAGAGGAAGCCATTTTCAGCTCAAAAATACACGTTACAGAACATTGCAAAAATCTGACAATTGCCTGCCACAGTTCTCCGATTAAAATGAGTACCGCTGATCGCTTCCCCCAGTCACTTCTATGCGTTCTCGCACTTTGGGAGTTTCCCCCTTTCTCATCGTCTTTGTCTCGTGTCTGGTCGTCGTGATGACAACACTGTCGCAGCAACTATAGAGGATCGCTTTTTGGTATGCCCACCTTCCGCGGGTACTCCGAAGATGTTGCTTTGGTTTTCTTGAAAAACACAATCAGACGCTTCCCAAAATCCGGCGAAAGCTCGTACTCGTAGGTTCCTGCGAAACTTACAGACAATGCTTTCTGGGCTTTCACGGAACCTGCAAGTTCATCAGCAACCTTACTGCTCTTCCAGAACGCGCAGAATCCTCCGATCTTGAGAAACGGCACGGCGTACTCAAGGAGAATCGAAATCGGCGCAACGGCTCTGGCAGTGACGATGTCATACTTCTCACGGAAGTTTTTGTCTCGAGCTTTGCTCTCGAAACGTTCGGGGAAGAGCCCGACATTCGTAAGCCCCAGCGACGCTACGATCCTTGCAACAGCATCGATCTTTTTCTTCGTAGCATCGATGCCTGAGCAGTGTGTCTTCGGCAAACAAATCGCAAGCGGCAAAAGCGGAAATCCTCCACCTGTACCGATGTCGAGGAGGGTCTCAGGCATGGAAAGCCCTTCGATCTTCTCGAGTGCCTGCAACAAAGACAGCGAATCGAGCACATTCCCGACCCAGCAGTGTTCTTCCGTTCTGAATGCCGAGAGATTGAGCTTCTTATTCTCCTCAAGAAATACCGTGACAAGTTGCCGGAGTTTCGTTTCATCGATCGTCATGCATTTACTCTAGCAGACATCACCTGCTACGCTCCGCATGTATGCATAACGGACTCCGTATCGCCGAGCATCTTCTCTCCATAGGAGCAGTGAAACTCTCGCCAGGAAAACCTTTCACATGGACCAGCGGAATTCTCTCTCCGATCTACTGCGACAATAGGATGATCTACAGTCATCCCAAAGAGAGGGATTTTGTCGTGACGGCACTTGCGAAATGCGTCGAAAACCTTCACGTTCCTGCGGATGTCATCGCAGGCACCGCAACAGCCGCGATCGGCTGGGCTGCACTTGTTGCCGACCGGTTGAAGTTGCCATTCGTCTACGTTCGCTCTCAGGCGAAAGAACACGGAGCGAAGAAACGCATCGAAGGGGATCTGAAACCAGGAAAACACGTCGTCGTTATCGAAGACCTGATTTCCACAGCGAAAAGTTCTGTCTCCACGGTCGAGGCTCTTCGTGATGAAGGCAAATGCATCGTCACAGACGTCGTTGCGATCTTCAGTTACGAACTGAAAGTTGCACAGGAAAAAGCAAGCGAGTGCAAAGTGCGTCTGCATCCGCTCACGACACTGTCGACGCTTCTCGATGTCGCGCTGCTGCAGGATAGGATCAAAAAAGACGATGTACAGAGCATTCTGGAGTTCTCGAAAGATCCGGAGGGGTGGGGGAAGAAAAGCACTATGCGATAGAAACTCTTACCAACTGCGCTTTGAATCTCTCAATACTTCAATAACATATTGAGCTACTTCTTGCTGGTTCTTATTCATTGTCGACATACGCTTTTTTAGTTCGACGCTGGGGATTGCATCAAAGCCTTCTCTTGCAGATAAGACATCCAGCACAATATTTCTGTACCTTTTAGGACCCCTCAATGTTTCTAATTTCTTATATAAAACTTCAGTACTTTCACCTTTCAAATCTAGCCCCTCTTCATCTACAGCTCTTAACGCCGCTTTCATTCCCCTTAGCTCATCAGAATCCTCTGAAGTAAATGAAGATGCTTGCATATCATCATCAAAAGATGATGTGCCAAACATTTCACGACGTATCTTGTCTACAAGACTATTGTCACTTGCAAGCTCTCGTCCATTCGCAGCCTGAAAGAATCTCTGAATGTATATATTTTTTGCAATTTCAAATCGCTTTCTGTCTGTATCAAGAGCAACTTTATTTAATTCCAAAGCCTTTGGATCTTTTGCCCTATCTGCTCCACGGGAACGAAATCCGATACTATTCAAGCGAGATTTAAGCTCACCTTCTAATTTCTCTTTATCCATATTTTCACAAAGCGTATCGTATTCCTCAAGCGCCTTCCTGAGAGCGTTCCTGTCATGAAGCTTCCTAAATTTTTCATTCATACTTACCTCATCAACAACAGGATCTCTGTCTTTCATGACTGATGGCTTAATTTGTTCGGACTTACTCTTTGGAGTTTCTGGCATTTTTGTTTGGGGAATTTACTATATTGTATCAAATAATGATTTATCTATCAAATCAGAACTGCCTCAGAAACCTCAGATCCCCCTGAAAGAAAGAGCGAAGATCGGGCTTGCCCACCGAAGCTCTGCATGATGTCTAGAATTGTCGCAGAAATCTTAAGTCTCCTTGAAAAAACGAACGAAGGTCCGGTATCTGATGCCGGATCATGAGCATGCGCTCAACACCGAAGCCGAAGGCGAAGCCTTGGAATTTCTCCGGATCGATACCGACGTTTTTCAAAACTTGAGGATGCACCATGCCGCAACCGACGACCTCGAGCCACCTACCTTCGCGACTCTGCGACTCGTCCCCTCTCCAGCGGAGATCCATCTCGAGACCGGGTTCCACAAATGGGAAGTATCCGGTTCTCCAGCGAAACTCGACAGTGGGATCGACAAGTTCACGAATCGCCTGCTCCATCACGGCTTTCATGTTTGCAAGTGAGACGGACGGCCCGATCATGAGTCCTTCGATCTGATGAAACATCGGCGAGTGCGTTGCGTCGGAGTCTTTTCTGTAGACTTTGCCCGCACAGATCATCCGAAAGGGCGGCTTCTTCTTTTCCATGTAACGAATCTGCATCGGCGATGTGTGTGTGCGAAGAACCGTACGATCCAGAGAACTCACCCAGAACGTGTCCTGAAGATCCCTCGCTGGATGACTCTCGGGAATATTCAACATGTTGAAGTTATAATGCTCGGTCTCGAGCTCGGGACCACTAGCTGAATCAAACCCCATGCGACCGAAGACCTCCTCCGCTTTGCGAATGTACTCGTGAATCGGATGCTTGTGTCCTGTTTCTGTTTCCGGCAGGTCGAGGGTCACATCCAGAGCATCACTGTCCTCAAGGCTGCCGAAAGACTCAATAGCAATTGCTGAAAGCCTTGCATCGAGCAATTGCTCCAGCTCAACTTTGACAATATTAAGCGCTTGCCCCTGCGTGCGCTTCTCCTCAGGGGACTTGGTGCCAAGATCTTTCATCGCAAGTGTCAGGACTCCCGCCTTGCGACCGAAAAGCTCGAAACGAATCGCTTCGACCTCGTCCACCGTTTTCGCAGATGCTATCTTCGCCGAGTATTGATCAAGAGTGATCATGCAAGCAACAGAATAGAGGGATCAGGAATGCAATGCCACTTCGATGAGGATGAATACGAGATAAATGAGCCCCGCAATCCACCATGTGAGAATGCCGAAGATCTGAAAAACGAAGAGCAGTACGGTTGCTGTCGCCAAGAATAATCCCTCACGGAGCGAGATACTGATCTTCCGACCTGCATCCATACCCTCCACCGATAGGTTCCCCCAAATTGCATAACAGAGGAGTGTCGAGAGACTCGCAACCGTCAGAAAGATAGTGAGAAAGAAGAATGGCACGGCAAGCCCTGGGGATGTCAGCGGGCTCACGCGAAAGAGCACGACGATCAGAGACGAGAGTGAGAGAAATGCTGCAGCAGCGATGCGGAGGAGGAGAGGGGTCATATTTTTTTATTGTACAGTCTTCAAGAAATCTCCCAACTTGTAGAAATCCGACTGCAACGCACTACGCAAACTGCCATTATGCAGTGCAGCTGCAGGATGATAAACAGAAAAGAGTGTGATCGAAGCAGTGATTGGAAAAGCATTGCCATGTGCTTCGGAAATCGTGATGCCGGAAAAAAAATGTCCAAGAGAATGACGACCGAGCGTCACGATGACCTTCGGTTTCACGAGAGCGATTTCGAGCATCAGCCAGGGCATACACTGTTCTTTCTCAATCGGCTTTGGATCACGCGTATCCGGTGGGCAATATTTGACGACATTGCTGATGTAGACGTCCTCACGCTTCAGTTGAATCGATTCGAGTAATTCATCAAGATATTTTCCTGCTGCACCGACGAACGGTCGCCGGAGTTCATTCTCTTTCTCGCCCGGCGCCTCTCCGATAATCATAACGGTCGCATGCGGATTCCCTTCGCCAAGCACGGCATTGGCTGTTTTGCTTAAGTCACAGCCTTTCCAGACCGTGAGCTTCTCTTTGAGGAGATCGAGGGTGAGTATTGGCATGCAGTAAGGATTGTAGCATTGGAGAGGGAACGTTATACTCCTCCAGCTTTCCGGGGCTCTAGCTCATCTGGTAGAGCGCTTCCATGGCATGGAAGAGGTGAGGGGTTCGAGTCCCCTGAGCTCCACCAACCTCCGCAGGAGGTTGTCAGCCATAGCCTCGCCGCAGCGAGCGAAGGCTGACCTCTCCGTTATCGCCTCCTGACTACGGTCGGCAGGCCATCCTTCACACCATCGTGCGCCCATAGCTCAGCCTGGATAGAGCATCAGCTTGCGGAGCTGGGGGTCGTAGGTTCAAATCCTGCTGGGCGCACCAATGAAAAATACGATAGCCTTCCGTCGCATGGCGCTGATTGGATTATTTTAATATTTAGTGTATAATAGTATTTAATGAATTCAAATGCACCAAACATTGATGTAACACTCTTGCACGAACCTATCCTCGCACTCCTTGAGGAGGACAGACTTCGAATGCATGGAAATTATGGATATTCCATGGAATCTGTTTTCGGAGTTCGAGAACTAGAAGCAGAAACAATCGCAACAAAATGCCTATCCGAAACGGATCCCTCTCGCATCGCAGAACTCTACACTCAACTTTGTGGTTTGCTATTCAGATCTCCTACAGAATCTCGTGTCATCGAATCCGCTGATTCGCTAGCCAGAGTCCACGAAATACTTGGAACGATGGATGACTCTCTAAAAGCGATTGGCATCCATGTCGCCGAGCAGCAAATTGGAGAAATTTTATCATTCGTTCGTGAGAAACACAGACTACTGATGCAATATCTAGAAACTAATTTATGAAAACCAATTCCTGACATACGTCATCATGTATACTCACATCATGCCTTCCGTCACCTTCCTCCTCGGTTCCAAAGTCGATACCGAGTTTGCCGAAAAAATTGCAGCAACACTCACCGAGTTCGGCGTGGAGTACGAGATCCTCGTTGCCTCAGCTCATAAAGTCCCCGAAAAAGTCGTCGAGATCATTGCCGGTCTCAACAAGCGCACCGAACCGACGGTTGTTATCACATGTGTCGGTATGAGCAACGGACTCGCCGGTGTGACTGCCGGCAGTTGCGTCCATCCGGTCGTAAACTGTCCTCCTTATAAAGACTTGAACGAATACATGGTCGACTTGCACAGTAACCTCCGAATGCCGTCGGATGTTCCGGTTCTGACTGTTCTTCATCCCAAGAACGCAGCACTGGCGACTCTCAGGATTCTCGCCGAGAGCGACAAGGCACTGCAGAAGAAACTGATGGAGAGAATTCAGAAGATTAAGGCGGAGTACTAAGAAAGGAGGTTCTTCAAAAAACTCTTCCTGTGTTCAGAGCACCCACCGTGCTTCTTGATTGCCGCAAAATGATCGGGGGTTCCGTAACCTTTGTGTTTCTCAAACGCGAAGCGGGGAAATTTTTTCGCAAGTGCCATCATGCGTTTGTCTCGCGTGACTTTTGCGATGATCGATGCGGCACCGATGCATAACTCCGACTGATCACCTCTGATAATCGAGCTATGCGGATGATCGAACCAGAACTTGTCTCTGCCGTCGACAAGCAGATATAAATTTTGATGGATCTTTGCGACCTGTTTGACTGCTTTTTGCATCGCGATTTCATTCGCGGCAAGAATACCGATGCGATCGATACTATCTGCTTCCACTCTTCCTATTCCATGAACACAATTTTTGATCAACCATGCACAGGACTCCTCGCGTTCCCAGGGCGTCATCTGCTTGCTGTCACCGATCTTCACGGGATAGTTCTTCATCACAGGCAGACTACAAGCGCACGCAACAACGGGACCTGCGAGTGCCCCGCGTCCGGCTTCGTCGATGCCGACAATCAAGGTCGTCATGATGCGAGTGTCTCGGTACAGAGAGAGTGATACTTCTGCTCGAACGTATCGCACACGGGCTTTCGTTTCCCCGGAATACTCTGGATATCGAGCAAGCGCGAAGAAATCAGCGCATAACAATCGCGCTTATGCTCGGAGGGAAGGAGAGCGCAGAGCTCACTTGCCTGACCCTCAAGTCCGCTTCCCCAGAAATCGACGATCACATTGAGCGCACCCGTCATGCACCCGACATAGTGAAGTGCTGGAACTTTGTCACAGTTCTCAATGATCTTTCGCGGATTACGGAGCGTGAAACCGGCAATATCACGACCGAGACTCCGAAAGCACACGGGTACCATGTCCTTTCGCGCTTCCTGACACTGCCTGATGACAGTCTCGATATCGTACTTTGCAAGCGTGAGCATCCAGCTCGTCTGCATCTGATAACACTGGATTTGCACTGCCAGATCCGGATCGATCTTGTTGCAGGGAAAATGGGGATCTGTTTGATTCACCCATTCCGTCTTGTGATCGGACTCAGCCCCAAGTCCCTGCCCTTGGACGATATTCTCCATAAACACCCCTCCATAGCACGATGTCTGATCGTACCCGGTCGAAAGCTCTTTGCAGAGCTTGAGCGCTGCAGGCACATCGTAATTCCGGTACGCCAGCACACCGTGACCGACTCCGTGGAGACACGAGAATTTGCTGAAATCCGTATCGAAGAGACTGCATGCCTCACTCACCGTTTCCGGTAACTTTGAAACACCACGCACCTTGAGAAGTCCTTCCATCGCTCCGTGGTAGTAACCCGAATGACACGCGGGGCTGCCACCGGTGAATGCCTCCATGCCGAGGAGCTCATACGACACGCGTCCGATGATGTGTGCTGGCTGATGGCAATCGAGCTCCGCACCATTCCCGGCACTTTCGAGTAAATGCTCCATGAGCTTCGTAGAACCGAAAATATGTAACCAGTATGAAAGCTCATCAGTGTCATCCGTGATCGAAAAAAGATCGAGAGACGCGAGTCGGCGATCGGCAACAATCGGAATCACTGCATAGAAAAACTTTGCAAGCTGCACCTTCATCCCGCGAACGATCGCAACCGGCACAGTGACCATCCGACTTTTCTCTTTCACGAGTGGCTGATTAAACTCTGGGCTCTCCTCAACATGAACAGTGCCGGTAAACTCCGCATCAATGTGATCATGCAGCCCCCAATCCCCGGCTTTCTCGAATTGAAATGTCCACGATTCTCCGGGGGCGATGCCGCCAAGCGAATCGAACTCGGGATAGATGCCGTGCGTGGGATGAATATCGGAAGCCGGCCAGTGGTTTCTCTTGCCGGTATTCCTGAAAACAATCCTGTCGCCTTGCAGGAGATCGATTGTCGACGGCACAAAACCATCCTCACTGATCTCGACGATCACGGTTTTGATCTCATGCGCGAAAGCAGGAATCACCGCAAGAAACAGCATTGATGCCATTACCATCGAAGCGCTGGTACAGAATGCTCTGATCATACTTCTGCAATTCTAGATATCGCTTTGGAATACTCAAGTTCCGCTATACTCGGGTCAACTTCCCTCTCCACATGAAACTCTTCCTCGATACCCTGCAGTACACCGTCGCTGCGCTCCGGTGACTACAGGGCAAGCCGCCTCTTCCCCCATCACTTCTATGAAATTATTTCTTGATACCGCTAATGTGAGTCAAGTCGCAGAGATTGCCGCATGGGGCGTACTCGACGGTGTGACGACGAACCCGTCACTTGTCTCAAAAGAATCGAAGAGCGATACCAAAAATCCTCTCGACGCTTTCAAGAAGACCGTCGTCGAGATGTGCAAGCTCGTGCCGTGCGTGAGCGCGCAAGTCACGGCTGTGGATGCGGAAGGGATGAAGAAGCAGGGACTCGAATACGCGAGGTGGCACAAAAACGTCGTCGTGAAAGTCCCGATGACGGTCGAAGGCTTGAAAGCGGTCAAATTTTTCGCTTCGAAAAAAATCAAAACGAATGTGACTCTGGTCTTCTCCGCGGCACAAGCGATGCTCGCCGCGAAAGCCGGTGCCACGATCATCAGCCCGTTTATCGGCAGACTCGACGATCAGGGGGAGGACGGCATGTCGCTGATCGCAGAGATCATGGAGATTTGGCAGCAGTATGGATTCAAGACAGAAGTTTTAGTCGCCTCAACAAGACATCCAAGACATATCGTCGACGCAGCGCGCATCGGTGCGCACATCTGCACGATCCCCTACGACGTCTTCAAAAAAATGCCGGGGCATGCGCTCACGGACAACGGACTCAAGAAATTTCAGGACGACTGGAAGAAAGTGATCGGTTCATAATCCCCTCTTCACCATGCATCTCGGATTAATCGGCTTAGGGACGATGGGAGCGAACCTCGCACGCAATGCGGCGAGAAACAGCGCAACGGTTGCCGTCTACAATCGCACGACGGAGAAGACCGATGCATTCATGAATGCACACGCATCGGAGGGCGATTTTGTCGCATGCAAGACGATTCCCGAACTGATCGCAGCTCTCCCTGCTCCACGCTCGATCGTACTCATGGTGAACGCAGGCACACCGGTGGATGCCGTCATCAAGGAACTGCTCCCACATCTCGAGGCGGATGACGTGCTGATCGACGCAGGCAACAGCCACTTCACCGATACCGAAAGGCGCATTGCAGAATTGAAACCTAAAGGAGTTCATCTGCTTGGCATGGGTGTTTCCGGGGGTGAAGAAGGAGCGCTCAAAGGTCCCAGCATGATGCCAGGAGGCAGCCGCACCGCGTTCGATCGGCTCGAGTCGCTGCTTCGAAAGATGGCGGCGAAAGACGGCAGCAGCGGCAAGTGCGTGTCCTTCATCGGGTCCGGGGGATCCGGTCACTTCGTGAAGATGATCCATAACGGCATCGAGTACGGAGACATGCAGCTGATCGCGGAAACGTATCATCTGATGAAATCGGTGATGAAACTTGGTAATGTTGAAATCGCTGAGACATTTGCCGACTGGAACAAGAGTCGCGAGCTCAAGTCATTCCTGATCGAAATCACGAGTGTGATCTTCCGAAAGAAAGATGATATGAATTCCTCCGATCTCATCGACGCGATCAAGGATGAAGCCAAGCAGAAGGGAACCGGAAAATGGACAACGCAGAGTGCGCTCGATCTTGGGATTGCCGTTCCGACGATGACTGCCGCGGTCGACGCACGCCTGATGTCTGCTTTGAAGCCGCTTCGCGTGGAAGCAGAACAGATGGTTGGCGCGCTCGATCTCAAGCAACCGAAACTCGCGCTCAGTGCGCTCAAGAACGCATTGTTTCTGAGCAAGATCTGCTCGTACGCGCAGGGTTTTGCACTCATCGCCGAAGCGAGCCGCATTCACGATTGGAAGATCGATCTCGCGGAAACTTGTCGAATTTGGAAAGGCGGCTGCATCATCAGATCGGCATTGCTTAAAACATTCGAAGAAGCATTTCGGACGCAACCCGATCTCAAAAATCTCCTCCTCTCACCGATCGTTAAAGAACTCTTCAAGGCACGCCACACGAAATGGCGGAAAGTCGTTGCTGCCGCAGCGCTCTCAGGCATTCCGATTCCAGCAATGTCGGCTTCCCTCGCCTACTTCGATAGCCTGAGAACGGCGAGACTTCCGCAGAACCTCACCCAAGCTCAGCGCGATTTTTTCGGAGCACACACGTTTGAGAGGCTCGACCGGCAGGGTGTGTTCCATGCCGACTGGAACTAGGCATCTTCGGATTGTGTCTCATCTTGTTTGATCTGATCATCGACCTTCTGCGCAAGATTCCCCTGCTCCACCATCTGATCGGTGGTTACTTTCGTTTCACCAGTCAATTTGGAGGCAGCGATCTCCTGCTCACGGGTCTTCGTGGAAGATGATGGTGAGGTGTTCTTACTCTCCTGATTTTTCTTCGTCTGATCATCCTTTTTCCCCGAAACCTGGGCTTTCAATACGGAAAGCTTCAGATTCTTCAAATCTGTACCCTGTTTACTTGCGTCACTCTTCATCCCCTCCTTCTGGAGCTTCTTCTTCAATGCCTCGCGCTGCGCCTTGAGTGGCGACTCGAGGAATTCCCTGGAGGACGTGCCAAATTCGGAATCGTCGTCGGAAGACATAAAAGAGAAAAGTGGTGCGCCCGGCAGGATTTGAACCTGCTACCCCTTGGTTCGAAGCCAAGTACTCTATCCAAATGAGCTACGGGCGCAAGACTGCACTCAGCATACATCAAAGAAGCTCTCTTTTCTTTGTTCGTATCGCAGCGCGATACTCAACCCAAATGAGCTACGGGCGCATGTGTACAATCAGCATACATCAAAGAAGACCTCATTTCTTTGTTCGCATCGCTGCGCGATACTCAGCCCAAATGAGCTACGGGCGCATGTGTACAATCAGCATACATCATCGATACACATCACGACGATGTCCTATATCGATGATAAGAAAATCCGTCTCAGACAATCGCTTCAGGATGACTCTGTAGTCACCCACTCGCAATCGATGGGTTGCTGAAGCAAAATCTGTCAGTGGCTTCAGAGCAGATGTAATATCTTGACGTTCTTTGAGTTCCTCCAACTTTGAACGGATTCTTTCCTGGATGCTTTTGTCCAATTTAAAAAAATTCTTCTTCGCAAATCGACTGAATGAGAAAGAATTTGACATGTTAAATCACCAAATCAGATATGCCGCTCTCTTCGGATTCTTTAAATCGTTTCTGGAGAACAGCTCTGTTTTTATCAATTTCATATTCTTCCAAGTAATCGGCAATCACTCCTTCGTTGTCATCGAAATAGGGCAACATCACCACGGTAGGCTTCCCTTTATTCGTAACAACAACCCAAGAATGAGCGACGTAGGAAACAAGTTGTCCGATTGTTTTCTGCAGATGGGACGTCGTGATGATTTTTGCCATACAAAGTGAGGGAAAAGAATTCTTCTATATTATAGAATATATAAGTATCTATATCAATAGAATATATCTATACTGCTATTGTACAGAGAAAGGGACAAACCTTGCGGCCTGTCCCGTTTCCCCTCTCGTTTTGCTCCTCAACGAATTTTGATGTCGTACGCGTCAGTCAATCTTTGGGTGGCTCGTAGGTCATGCGGGCATAGAAAGTCCGCATTTCTTGGAACGTTCCCTGGAAAAAACTGAGAGTGTCGTACGCAACGTCCTGGCGGTGATCCGTCCGCCAAACGATGTACGCACTTTGAGGAAGCACGATGTAGCGAATGGCAAAGAAAAAACCATCACCCTCCACATCATTGATTTCAGGCGCGGAGAGATCCGCGAGCAAATTCTAAATGCGTTGCAGCTCATCACGGACATCATGCTGAATTACCCGTTGGACAATCCGGTTCGAAGAAAGAAATAACATCATGCCTTCCTCTCCGACCTCTTCGCCATGCCTTTCATAAGAGAGAAGGCGCGTTCGATGTCTTTGTCCCCTTGAACCATGCTAGCAAGCGTTCAGGGGGATTTTTTAGACGTTCTTCAATGTGTGTTTCATCCTCTTTTTCTTCGTCTTCAGATATTTCTTCTGTTTCGCACTTTGCGGTGAAATCTCGATTGGAAGCTGCTCGGTGATTGTGAGCCCATAGCCCTCGAGCCCGATGACTTTCTTCGGATTATTCGTGAGGAGGCGCATCTTTCCGACTCCCAGATCCTTGAGGATCTGCGCTCCGATACCGTACTCACGAAGATCATCGGGAAGCCCAAGGGCACGATTGGCGTCGACCGTATCGAGTCCCAAGTGTTGGAGTTCATAGGCACGAATTTTATTGACAAGTCCGATGCCTCTTCCTTCCTGTCTCAGATACACAAAAACTCCCTTTCCTTCGTCACTGATACGACGCATTGCGAGATCAAGCTGCTGTCCGCAGTCACAATGATGTGAACCAAAGACATCCCCCGTCATGCACTCCGAATGCACACGAACGAGAACTGGCGTGCCGGCGCTGATCTTACCTATGCTGAGTGCAAGATGATCTTTGTGATGTAAAGTATCATGGTACACCGAAATCGTAAACTCACCGTACTTCGTTTCGAGAAGCGAGCGAGCCTCGAGAGCAACGAGCGATTCTGTTCGTCTGCGATAGGCGATGAGGTCAGCGATCGGCAAGATTGGAATACGATGTTTCTTTGCGAAAGGCATGATGGAATTGAGGCGCATCATCGTGCCGTCGTCGTGCATCAGCTCGCTGATGACGGCGCCTTCTCTCAAGCCTGCGATTTTGCAGAGATCAATTGATGCTTCGGTGTGTCCGGATCTGCACAGCACGCCGCCGTCTTGCGCTCGGAGAGGAAACACGTGACCGGGGTGCGAGAGATCACCTGGCTTCGCATTCGAATCAATCGCCGTCAGAATAGTTCTTGCGCGATCAGCTGCCGAAATACCCGTATCGATGCCCTCTTTTGCTTCGATACTGACTGTAAACGGCGTACCGCGCTTGCTCGTATTTCGCTGCACCATGGAAGGAAGCTGCAGCTGATCGGCAATAGCATTGCTGAGAGATAAGCAGACGACTCCACCTGTATGACGAATGGTAAACGCCAGTTTTTCTGCAGTCGCAAACTCCGCAGCAAGCACAAGATCGCCTTCGTTTTCACGATCGATATCGTCGACAACGATCACGAACTTCCCACGCTTGAGCGCTCTCACAGCAGCCTCGACATCGGAGAAGGGCTTTGGCATGGAAATGAATTTTACCATGTTTCAGAAACCTATGCTCTCTGAGAAAAATCTCTCAAAAATCGCAGGATGCAAGGAATCAAGGCAAAATTTCACGAGACGTATCGCGCCATACGTCGAGTGAAATTTTTGGCGAAGATGACGAAGCAGCCTGCATTTTTCAGAGATTTCAGTGGAACTGGACTGTGTAGGGAACTCTATGTATCTGATCCCCGGACTTGCGTCCGATACCGACCATGTAGGCATCGTCATTGGCACTCGGCTTGAAGATGTAAGGCACATTGCATTCGGGTCCCTTGAATCCGAACTGATCGACATCTTGAGGTGTATAGATCACGCAAGAGAGCACTTCACCGGCGGTGATCTCGACCGTTGCCACTCCCTCTTTCATCACCTTGAAGCTGTACCAGTCGACGATGTCACCCGATTCCAAAATACTGGTGCGGACCAATCCCGGTCTCAGTTCCACGGCAGTCGAAAACCCATCGTTGCCGTCGCTGAAGACCGCCTTGGCAGAAACACTGTACAGCGTATTGCCAACACTCGGCTGCAACTGCAACTGATACTTTCCAGGTCGCAGCGTTGCCTTAATCGTACACATCGAGTTCTCCTGAAAACCGAGGTAATACTCGCTCGTGAAACCGTCGTCTTTCAAAAGATATAAACGACAGGTGACATCCGAGTGATAATAACCGGCCGTCGATACCTGCAGACCGATATCCGATTGCTTCGTGAGAGTGAACAGATACACCGCCGGGCGCTTCTCGATGAAGGTATCGCTGTCGACGAAAGGAATGGACAGCGTCTTGATAATATCTGTGCGCACGGAGCTCGAGGAGGAAGATTCGCTGCTTGGAATCGACGACTGGAATACCGCCTGCTGAGAGCTCTGTTGCTTCTCAAGCGTTTTTTGCGCATTGAAGATATAGGCTGCAGCCTCGCCGCGTGTGAGCGGGAGATCAGGGTTGAAACGAGAACCCGACTGATTGGCGAGAGGCAAGAGACCGTTCATATACGCCGCACTGATGTATCTGCTGTACCACGCGGAGGTGGAGATATCGACAAACTTGATAAGACTCTGATCGTTCTGGGAAATATCTGGGGCGAGAATATTGAAGAGCATGAAGACCATCTTAAGAGCCTCGGTCCTCGTTACGGGGCTCGCGGGGCGGAAGAGTGAATCGCTGTAACCCTTCACAAATCCATATTCTTTCGAAGCGGCATCGCACACATAGCCCTCGTACCAACTACCGGCTTCGACATCCGAGAAGCAGTGCACATAGATCGCCTTCGGCTTTCGATTCGTCGCAACGTAGAGCATCTTCAAGAACTCCGCTCGATTTACCGAGCGATCCGGATAAAAATTCCCATCCGGATTTCCCTTGAGGATCCCGAGTCTCGCGAGAGATTCGATCTCACCTTTGAATGTGTACGAATCGCTGACATCGGAGAACAGTCCGGCGCCGAGCGCGGTAAAGGGCTGCACAAGGATCAAGGAAACAAGAACGGTCGCGAATCGAAGATTCTTCATAAGTGAGCGGAAAAGATAGTGACCGCACGTTACTCTTGAACACATCTCTTATACAAGATTTATGAACGCATTTCCGAAAGCTTCGCAAGCTGAGTCAGAAGTGTCCTTGCAGCGAGCGGTCCTTTTGCACGAGGACCCAGAGCTCTCACTTTCGCATCCTCGAGCGTATTTACGAAGAGCACTTCGAAGACAATCGGCTTCTTCAGTGCCAGTTGCGTCTGCATGCAACCCGAGGCAGCTTCCCTTGCGATGAGCTCAGCGTGATGTGTCGCACCCTGCACCACAATTCCGATGGCGATGGCTCCATCTGCTCCTGACTCGAGTGCACGTTTGCAAAGAAGGGGAAGCTCGAAAGAACCGGGAGCATCGATTGCGATAATATTGCTCTTTGGAATTCCTGCAACAACGAGTGATTCTATCGCAGAGTCTCGTAGCACCGACGAGACCTCCGGATGCCACACGGAACGAATCACTGCGATCTTCCAATCAGGGTTGATTCTGCTCTTGCCGAACTCGGGAAGATTATCGATTGTCATGTGCTTGAAGAATGTACTTCCCAAGTATATCCGTCTCGAGGTTCACACTGTCTCCTGCCTGTAGCACTCCGAGTGTCGAGTGCTCGAGTGTATGAGGAATGAGTGCGACAGACAGTCGATCTTCCATGCAATCTGCAACCGTAAGTGCAACACCATCGATGGTGATCGAACCGTAATGGACGATAAAGCAACGAAGTGAAGATGGAAGAGAAATAGTAAGCAAAATATTTTGTCCTCCTCGTTCCGTGCCCCCACCCCTAACCCCTCCCCCCTCCGGGGGGAGGGGAACTTTACAATGAAGCTCTATGGAAGCAATAACATCACTCATGTGGTGCATGATTTGATCATTCGTGAAACGAACCAATCGGATACCACGCAATGCCAAATGTTCTGAGCGCCACTCATCATACATACGCTGTTCTTTTTCATCATGAATACCCCCATCAACTTCAATACCAATGTGTAGTTCTTCGCAATAAAAATCGATAATACAAGATCCAATCGGGCGCTGTCTGCGAAAATAATATCCTTTGATCTTGTGCTTACGAAGTGCCTCCCATAGAAGTTTTTCTGCCTTTGTCGGTTCCTTTCGCATCGCTCGAGCATTGGCTACAACTGAAGACGGTGGATACGTAAGACCAGCAACACCCTTCCAAACGTGCGATGTCTTTTCAGCAGCGTCCCCCGCTCCCGGAACGGGAGAGGGGCTAGGGGAGAGGGCACCAGAAAGGGAAGAAGAAACCACCTTCCCCACTCCCTCACAATGCCCGAGGACAATATGTCCTTCAAATCTGCCGTCAGCTTTCATCGCACGCTCGAGATTCACAACATCACCTTGGGAAAGTGAACCAAGTTTTGTCTTCTTCAGTGTCGTCTCAACGACATCGAAAGATATCGACTTTGCATCGAATGCAATGACTGAGAGACACACACCCGAGACTGCGATGCTCGAGCCGATCTTGATATCATCAAAACTTTTCGGTCTCTCGAGTGCAAGAGTGTTCTGTCCCTTCGAAAGAATCTTCGCCGTTGCTTCGATGATTCCGGTAAACATGGAGATGCATCCTAGCACAAATCTAAGAAGTGAGGCTTAGGGAGCACAGCAGACCCAGCCTCCAGCGCAATAATAATTCGTTGCTCGCTTATCGGAATCACAGAAAGCCTGCTGCTTGCATTGATAGCCACTGCCGCCGCACGCACGGCGACAGCAAACATCGTTGTTGGTATTTGGAGGACAGTACCCTGCTTCCGTCCTTTCGTTCGGACAGTTACTGTCCGGGAGACACTCGCGTACGCGAATATTAGAACACGCCTGCTGTGCATTGCAACACCGCTGCCGTGAGTCGGGGCAGGTGCCGTTTGCGACGCCTGTCGAACAGACACCGTCAGTATCGGAGCAGGATCGTGGAGCACAGCACGGATCGGTCGGACCGCAACTGGCAGCTGAACCTCTCGACGTTTGATTTTGGGCACAGCACTTCATCGAAGTACTTCCACATCTGCCTGTCACTTCATGCCGCTGCGGACCACAATCACTTAAACACAGATGCGGTGAGGGGCACCAAACGATTGCAGCAGCTGGAGCAGGTGTAGGTATTGTAGGTGTAGTAGGAGGAACAGAACCAAAAGCAGCACCGGCTGAAGGATCAGCGGCGCGACCGGCAGAATATCCGGCTGTGTAACCTGCCATATAACCCGCAGAATAATCCGCACCACTGTATCCACTCGGAGCGGGACTCGGCGAAGCGAAAGCCGACCAATAAGTCCCCGCGGCGCCCTAGGTATTCGTACCAACAGGAGTCGAGTTTGTTACTCCACCACCGACACTCGCGTAAACTGCACCGACATCATTGGCTCGCTCGCAGCAACGCTGCGGGGGATTCGCGCCCGGACCGCATGCACCGTTTAATACTCGACCAGGACAAGTAAAAGCACAGACACCACCCACGCTCTCACAGCTGCCCAGAGGCGGCGTTGCCTGACATGCTCTGGAACCATTCGGCGAAGGCTGACACGAGAGACCGGAACAACATTGAGGATCCGCATTGGTGCAAGAAGCACCTGACGTTCCGCAACGCGGTGGTGGATAGGGCCCTCCAAGCGTCAATCTCCCTCTCACATCACCCCCTGACATCCCCGAACTCTGAGCCACCACGATCCCGACTATGCCACCTGCAATGAAGACCGTCATCATCTTCGTTGGTGCGGACATCGGCATAAGCTGAAAGGAAACAATTTCAAGGAAGAGACTCCGCTGGTTTTTCTTTGGAATCAAGAGAATCTCCTTGCGACAAAAAACGTTACATCACTCTTGCAATCTTCCCGCACAACTCCCGTATCCTCTTCTCCGGAATGCCTGCGATATTGATGCGACCGTCGAGCGGGAGAAAGACCTGCTCTTCGACCTTGAGACGCGTGACCTGAGGTTCGGTGAGCGGCAAGATTGCGAACATGCCGTAACCCCGGAGTGAGGCATGGAACGAATCGGGGAGGTTGTGGATCAGAAGCTCGCGCTTTCTTTTCATCAGCAACCGTGCGGAACGGAGATCATCCCTCCACTGCTTGCTAAATTTCTTCTGCACCGTCGCAACGATTGCCTGACCAAAGGTCGGAGCTGCGGAATGAAGCCCACGCGTGATCGTCGAGTAGTTGCCGTCGACGGTTTTCTTCTCCTCTTCGCTCGAAGCGATCGCGGCAGCCAGTCCTGTGCGAAGTCCATAGATCGAGTGGTTCTTCGATGCCGACCATGTGACAAGTGTTGTGAGCCCAGCATCGATACACTTGCCGATCAATACTGCATCCTGCTCCGGCTCTTCTTTGAAACCCTGATACGCGAAATCTAGAAGGATGATACAGGACAATTTTTTCAGTTCTGCAATCAACATTGCAGTCTGCTCATCATCCAGATCAAGTCCTGTCGGGTTATGACAACCGACTTGCAAAAGAAGTCCGAATGGTTTCCCGATTTTCTTCGCCACATCGACGATCCCAGCGATCGATGCCTTGCCGTTCTCGAGATACGGTGCTTCGACAATCGAAAGCCCCGCCCATTTGCACACCGGCAAGTGGTTCGCCCATGCAGGAGTCGGCACAATCATCGGCACGTCCCTATCGCCAAGCATCATCTTGAGAAGCCGCAAGTTGATCGCCAAAGCTCCCGTACCACCGGTCGATGCAATCGACGCAACATGAATAGTGCGCTCTCCGATGAGCAGCCGGGTCACCGTCTCGCGGAAATCAGGAAGCCCATTGAGAGGGGGATAGGAAAAACTGAACGTTTGGAGATTTTCCTGAAGATCCGCAACGGCGAGCTTAACGCTCGGCAACACCAGAGGCTTGCCGTCCTCATCCATGTAAATTCCAAGCGTTCCGTTGATCACCGTCGGTCCTGCCGCCTGCGCCTCCGCGGCGATCGCAAAGAGCGGATCTGGCTTTGGAATCGGAAGAGCGGAGAAGTACGAATAACCCATGCAATGATTATAGAGGAAAAACGGCATTGATCAGAGGAGAAATCTAGGATCGACTCCTAGTTTGTTGACTGATCAGGTCGAATCCCTATCCTCTCTCAAACTCTTTCCCACATCCTATGACTGAAGCGGACATCTATGACACGGACATCCTCGATTCGCAGATGCTCACCACGGCGCCGATGCTTGCGGATTACACGAATATACCCGATGAAATCGCCGAGACATTGGCATTGAAACGGCTTGGACTGCACAGGGTCACCAGCGTCCAAGCACCGTCACCGACGCAAGGGGAGTAATTTCATCGAGGACTTTCTTCGTTCTCTCATCATCCGGACTGCCGAGAAAATCGAGATAAAACACGTAGTGACCGAAACGCTCCCCGCTCGGTCTGCTCTCGATACGCGTGAGGTTTACGTCATACACTTTGAACGGCGTAAGGAGAGCGTGCAGCAGTCCCGGTCTGTCACCTTTTGGATTCAGCACGATCGTGACGTGCGTACGCTTTTCTTCCTTGAAAGGATCCTTCACGGAAACGACTGCAAAACGGGTCGTATTGCCGTCCCCCTCGATGTCTTCACTCAACACGTTCAGGCCCTTTGCCTTGAGTACTTTCACCGATGCGATCGCGCCAACCGAAGGATCTTCGGCGGCAAGTGCTGCAGCCGCTGCGGTACTGGTGCTTGGCACTTGCTGTGCATCCGGATAATGAACTTTCAACCACTTTCGGCACTGCCTCAGTGCTTGGGAATGACTGCACACTTTGCTGACTGTTTCCGCGCTCTGCGCACCGAAGGCATGCTTGATCGCAAGATCGTGGGTGCGGACGATCCGAACCTTCGATTCGTACAGTAGATCGAGAATCTCGTCGACAGACCCGTGCAGACTGTTTTCGATCGGCACGATGCCGATATCGGTCGGATTCTTTTCGAGTGCGGTGAAAAGCGCATCGAAGTTCGGTGCGAACACCACATGCTGCCCGGGGAATATTTTTTCCGTCGCTTCGTGCGAGAACGTACCGGCGGGTCCGAGAGTGTGGATGGTCATACGCTCTCTGGATTCTGAATCTTCTTGGACTCCACGAGCACACAGTCGAGAATCAGAAGTGCGAGTTCGACGGGAATATCGAGCTCCTCCGCTTGCTTCCTCCATAGATCTTTGAGGATGTTCTCGCGCTCTCGATCCTCGGTTTCAAGATGAGCCGCATGCTTGACTGTCCGCATGTGCCTGACGGCACGGAAACGAGCCGCAAGTGCTTTGAGAAGAATGGCATCGGCCTCGTCGATGGCGCGACGGACTTCGTTGATGAGGGAAGCAGGATCAGTCATAGAAATTATTGGTACATTTTTTGCATGAGGTAGCAATCGGCAAGCACGAGCGCGACCATCGCTTCCGCAACGGGGATAACCCGGGGAACGATGCACGGATCATGCCGTCCTTCTTTTGCGACCTGTCCGATCGAACTCGCGGGTTTGATGCTGAGCGTGAGGAGAAGAGGCTCTCCCGTGGAAATACCACCAAGCATGCCGCCGAAATTTTTCGGATTCGCCGTATAGTCCTTGCCTTCCATCTCGGCGGTTCCAAATCCCGCTCCGTAGCTGAAGCCCGTAACAGCACCAATCGTCATGATGGCTTCCGCAAGCCTTGATTTCAGTTTTCGAAATACCGGATCGCCAAGATTCTTTGGAGGATGTTCGACACGAATCTCGATAAGGCCCCCGGCGGAATTCCCTTTCGACTTCAGATCGAGAATATACGCAGTCATCTTCTTCGCCACTGCCAAATCGGCACAGCGAACAGGATTCTTTTCAATGTCCGCGGGTCGGTAAACCCGCGCTACAAAGGACCCGATCTGCTTCGCATGCCCGATAATTTTTACATTCTTTGGAAGAATCTTCCGCGCAACCACTCCGGCAATCACGCGTGCGACTGTTTCTCTCCCCGACTGCCGTCCACCGCCACGATGATCCCGATGACCGTACTTTTCGGCAAAGACCTGATCTGCGTGTCCGACTCTGAAGACACTGCGAAGCTTCTCGTAATCCTCCGGGCGCTGATTCTCGTTCGCTACGATAACCGTGATTGGCATGCCTGTTGTCTTTCCCTCGAACACACCGGAGAGAATAACCGGAGCATCTTCCTCTCTGCGGGAAGTCGTCACCATGCTCTGCCCGGGTCGCCTGCGTGCAAGCTCAGGAAGAAAATCCTCTTGCTTCAGAGCGATACCCGAAGGGCAACCGTCGATCACCACACCGAGTGCGGTTCCGTGCGACTCACCGAAGGTGGTGATCGTAAGAAGTGAGCCGAAGGAGTTACTTGCCATGGAGAGAAGAGGTAAAATGTTCAAATTGCTTCTGTGCCTGATTCACAAGCATTGGCATGCCATCACACACACGATACCCCTGTTTCTTTGCATCATGCATGAAAGCGGTTGTTTTTCCGTAACGCAGGTCAATCGCGACAGCGGATTTGGAAGAAGGCTTCGGAAGAGGAAGCCGAACGTCTTCAGACACGGCACAGATCACAGCATCTGCCTTGAAAGCTATTGCCAAGCGGATCGGCTTGATGACTACGCAAAATTTTTGAAGCGCTCGTGCTGCCTTTTTTGTGTCGCGTGCGAAGACAGTGATCTTCATGTCCGAATTCAAACGTCGAGCGGCCAGAATGGCTGAGGGAAGGGCTCCACCTGCACCGAGGATCGCAATATTCTTCACTCTTTTCAGCTCCGGATAGCCATGCTCGATGCCATAGACATCGGTATTGAACGCGCTGAAGCTGCTACCCGATTTAACCAATGTATTCGCAACACCAAGGTTTTCCGTTAGTGCATCATGCTTCTTTGCAAGCTTGAAGGCCTCTTTCTTGAATGGCGCAGTCACGGAGAAGCCTACGACGCCTATCCTCTGCAGGATTTTGACCGTTCCTTTGAAATCATCCGTTGGAAAACACGAATACAGAGCATCGATCTTGTGCTTACAGAAAAGCGCATTATGAATTGCAGGACTGAGGGAAGAGCTGATCTGGCTTCCGCCTATAATGCCAAACAGAGCGGGGCTGCTCACTCGCGGCAATGATTGATAGAATGATAATGGTAGTTGTCCAACGGCAGAAGGATGGGCTCCGTCGAGGTATGCATAGGTGAAGCAATTTCTGATCGGAGATGTGATTCGAAGAAGATGAGCCTTCTCACCCATACCCAAAACAGAAGATCGTATACTTTTTTTGTTCAATAAATTCTGCATATCCCAGAGCGCCAGAAGATCGTCGTAGTCAGTGACGTTTGTTGCCAACTTGATCATCCATGGTTTTAATGAATACATTTTTTGTACAATATTTTTCAATACTGTCAGGGCTGGAGTGGATTTGTAATCATGCATGCTCAGGATCATTTTCACACCGGTCGGCAGCAAACGAAGCAGTAAGCATTCAGTCGTATCAAGATCAACGTAGGAAGGTTTGAATTGCTGTATGAAAGAGAGGCCGGCACCTCTCGGAGCTACGAGAAGCGGAAGTGGTGAAGCAAATGCCTTTGCATCGGGTGTGATGTCTCCCCGAATTTCAAGAATCTGCGCTCCTGCTCGCTTCGCCTTCAGTGCGAAAGCTCGAGGATTTTTGGAAGCCAACAGAGGCAGGGTGACGACAAACATGCTTATCGTGAATCGGAATGGATGAGGGAACGCAGTGCTTTGACGGCAAACGGAACCTGAGCGGAGTACCGAAGCTTCGGCGGAATCATGATCGTTGCGACTTCTTTGTAATTGGGTGCGCGCTCCACTAGAAGCTTGTGCACTTCCTCATGGAGAGGCAAATCGGTGATCGCCGGACGCTTTCCCGATTCCAGTCGTTTAAGAAGTTCTGCCTTCGTGGCTTGCACCCAAATCACCACCGCTCGATCTTTGAGCATTGCCCTGGTCTTTTTAGACTCCGTCGCACCGCCACCGAGAGAGACAACGGTTCCTATGTTCAAAAGAGCTTCGATGATTTGTTCTTCTTTCTCTCGAAACTCCGTCCATCCGTGCGCCGCAATGTATTCCTTGATCGGACCATGCTTTTCCACAAAAACATGATCGCTGTCCTTCGACTTCAGTTTGAGCTTTGCAGCGAGGCGTCTCCCGAGACTCGACTTCCCTGCTCCGCGCATGCCGACGATGACAATCGGCCTGGGTGATGCGATGACTGCGCGAAGATGATCGAAGAATGTCGGATAACTTTTGACCGTGCACTCCGGATCGCTGATCTTGATGTCTCCAATTTTGAGTCCCATAATCGCAAAACACATTGCCATGCGATGATCATGATGAGGATCCAACAAACAGTGAGTGATGCTTGTCGGCTGTAGCCTTGGCAAAGGCTGAAGCTTTGAGCTTTGAACTGAACCTGCAATCACCAGTCCATCTTCATTCTCTTGAATTTCAACACCGACTTTCCGAAGCTCATGTGTGATCACGGCAAGCCGATCGCATTCCTTATGCCGAAGATTTTTGGCACCCGTGATCATCGTCTTTCCGTTTCGAAATGCAGCAAGCACCGAAAGATTCATGACCTGATCGGGAATGCCGCTGCAATCGATCGTGACATTTCCGGATCGTCGAAGCTTGTGAATGAAATCCGGAAATTTGCTGTCTGCCTGGGAAGAATCTGCACGAAGATTGACGCAGCGAATACGACTTTGCGTGAGTTCGTTCAGAACAAGCCAGCTACCGGCTGCACTCCAGTCACCT
>SICN01000040.1 GCA_009691405.1 Candidatus Peribacteria bacterium
AGATCACGGTTTTCACCGATGATGTCTGCAGTCGCTTCACGAGTGGCGAAAAATCGTACCCGCGATCCTGTCCGCCGAGAATGATCGTGCTCACTCGCTCACCGAGAGCATCGAGCGCTGCGATTGCCGACTCCGGTGTTGTTGAGATCGAATCGTTTATCCATTCGATGCCGTCAACAATGCCGAGAGACTCAAGACGGTGCGGAAGACCTTTGAATCTTTTGATTGCCGCTACTGCGATGCCTGGCTCGATACCAAGATGCATTGCGACTTTGTATGCGGCTGCGATATTGCCCAGATTGTGCTGCCCCTTGAGTTGAATTTCTTCGAGTGTCACAGGAGCATTGCCTGCGCTGAACGGGATTTTCTTGCCTTTGCTTTCATCCGCTATTTTTTTGGCACCTTCAGAATCTGCATTGAAAAAGACCACGTTATTCTTACTTTGAAATCTCGTGATGTGCTTCTTCGCTTCGAAATAGTTCTCAAAATTTTCATGATAGTCGAGGTGTTCCGGGAAGAAGCTCGTGATGACGGCTATCTGCGGACTCGAAGCCAAATCCATCAGTTGATAACTGCTCATCTCTTGAACAAAAAATGTATTCAAATTCGCATCGTCGATATGAGAAATTGCAGGTTCGCCGATATTGCCGACCAGAAAAGATCGCTTTCCGGCAGCTTTGAGAATTGCATGAAGAAGTGAAGACACCGTACTTTTTCCTTTGGATCCCGTTACGCCGATGACGGTCGCTCCGGATTCTTTGATCGTGTCGAGGAAGATCTGCGTGGGAGTGGTGACGGGAGGAAGTTTCGCCGGCAGTTCGCTGGGAGGAATGCCCGGTGATTTGATCAGCACATCAAAGCGATCGAGATGTTGCAGATACGAAGGCCCTGTTTGAAATCCTATGTCACCGAAGGTGCGTATCTCGGGACTTCGGAGCTCTGCTGCAGGATTTTCATCGGCAATGACGATCGAGCATCCTTTTGCGTACTGAAGAAGCGCCTTCGCTGTCGCTACCCCTTCCCTTCCGTAGCCGAGGATGCAGAGATGCTTGCCTGCAAGTTCGCGGATATGCATAGGAGACTAAAAAATTATGAACCAACAGCGTGGCTTTCCAAGCCGCGATTGTCAAAAATCATCGGCAGGAATGTCTTCGGAATGCAATGCTGCTCGCTCGGCTTCATCACTGCTGCAATCAGCGCTTCAGGGTCTTTGATTGTCGGCAGTACTTCTTTCATGAACATTTTTATCACCGGAGTGTCGTTCAACTCGTTCCTCTTCATCGCGAGAAGGAATGCCGCTTTCGTTTCGTCTGATGTACCAACACACTCGAGGGGTTTAAAGTTCACGGTTCCAAGCAGTTCTCTGTAGAGAGGCAAAAGCCAATCGTGCTCAAACAGATTTGTGCCGAACATTTTCTCAAGTTCTGCCTTTGGCAGGAACGCCGACAGGCAGCAGAAGACGAAAGCGCATTTTGGGCATTTGTTGCACCACACTTCGCTCTTCGCTGCGCTTCGAGCTTCGCGTGGCAAGCCACCACCATCTTTTTGTGATTTTTTAAGAAGCTTCCAGTTCGTGTTGCAGCTTGTGGTGTGCGGAAAGTATTGAGGGAACCCCGTAAAGATCTCCGCGATGCGGAGTTCCGAGAGGGGACGGAGCAGGCTGAAGTACTCAATGCTTGTGCCGATCGTCTCCGTGACGTAACGGCGGAGTGCTTTTTCAAACATGATCGATTTGCTCCACTGGTGATTGATGTCCATTCCTTTGAACGTCACGTTTCCTTCGTTTGCGCTTCTCTCATTGCTCATCACGACTGCATCGAAATCGTAGAGGAGTGCGACGAGCACGGAGAGCACCGAGAGATAGGCGGTGATCGGTACGTGGCCGTTAAGTGCGCCTTGCTCATTGAGGTCAAAGAGGTTTCCCGAGATTGATCTTTTCACCGTGAGCATCGGAAGACCACTTTGATGAGCCAGCTCGTCGATGAGCGGATGCGAGCCCATACGAAGAAGCGTCACTTGCACGCCGGACTTCTTGAGGAGTTCCGCTGTGACGATCGAATCTTTCCCGCCGCCGATCGGGACGAGCACGCGTTTCATCGGATTTGGTTCCAGTCTCGTGCGGAGCCCTGCCGATTCTTCCGGCTTTACTTCAGTCTCCGGGAAATTGATGAGCCCTTTGAAGTCGATGTTGTTCTTGAAGAAGAATTCTCCGAGTCCATTCTCGTAGACGCTGTTCCAGAACTTCGCTTCCGTTCGGCTGAGCGTGCCGGTCTCGAGAATCATTTTCCTTGGGATGCAGGTTTTGAAGTAACTGATGCCGCCGATCAAGTGCAACGCAAAGAGTGCTTTCTGTATCTGCGGCATACGTTGCTGCATTTTGTTCGTGAACGGCTCGTTTGGGAGCATCAGTGTTTCTTCGAACGTAATGCTGCCGTCGAGCGAATATCGGAGCACGACCTTCCTGGCATGGTGGTTCCAGCCGATTTTCTCGAAGATGAAGGAGGAGAAGGTTTTCACGGAAACAGCAGTATACAGGAAATGCTGCAGCATGGCTTTCTCAATGTGGGCTTGCCAACGCACAGTTCCCGTCGAGATGCAGCAGCGTGAATTTCATCGATTCGAGGTATGTTTTCGGATTCTCGCAGTCATCACGCAGCGTGACGATCAGCACGCCGTCGGGGGAGAGAAGTGCATGCATGTCTCTCATGATTCGGTCGCAGAGTGTCGGATTATTCTCGAAAGGACTCCCCGGTGCGTTGAAGAGGCTCAGGCAGGCGATGATGTCATACGGTGGATCGAGCGCTTTCATCCAGTTTTTTTTCGTGAGATCGAGCTGACGATGGTCGTACGTTGCCGTCGGATTTTCTCTGATGTCGACGCCCGTCACGTGTGCACCGTGCCGCGTGAGCATTTCGGCGAAGAACGGTGGATAGCGGTTGCGAAATGTGTTTTCGAGAACGTACGGCTCGGTCGAGCCGCAGCCGACATCGAGCACGCGTTTGTTTTTCACGTCTTCGAGTGCCGCAATCGCATGCACTTCGCGCATATCGGCGATCTCAAAATCGACCGTGCCTTTCAGATCTTGCACAACCTCAAAAAACAGCTTCTGCGCATCCAGAAATTTTGGTTCGCTGAGAATCGAAGCAGGGGATTCGCGCGTTGCGATGCGCCGGAGGTAGGGGAGGTCGATCGGGATCATGTTTGATGAGCCTACTCGACGTGAAATTCTTTGTCTTTACGAAATACGCACACAAGCCAAAGGCCTGTGCGAATTGCACAGGCCCGTAGCTCCTTTCGTAGGGGTTGAGAATTGTGAGGCATTAGGCCACGAGTTGCGGATTCGCCACCAAAAACTGTGCGGCGGCAAACGTTCGTTGCAGCGAAGGCAAGTAGAACCGTTCGGTTTCCTTGTGCTCATCGCGGATCCAAACGCCGAAGGAAACGGCTGTCAATCGTCATTTCTGTCTCTACGATATTCCTGCGCGCATCGGAGAGAAGTGCTTCATCGATATCGATGCCGAGAAAATGCAGATCGGGTCTTTTTCTCTGAAGATCAATCAGTCGTGATGCATTCGCACATCCGACCTGAAGAACGGTTGCGTTCTGCTTGAGGGTTTTGCAGATCAGCGCAGACTCGAAGATCCAGTTCTTGCGATTCTTCCCTGGCAGGTGATCGAGCTCGTCGCAGTGAGTGTAGACGGAGGAGGGGGTGGGCATAGTTTTACATTCATAATACCGCATCACATGTGGAAGCTGGGCGAAAAACGCTGTAGGCTGAGCATCGTGCCTGCCATGGTGGCGGAATGGTATACGCGCGCGACTCAAAATCGCGTTCCCGCAAGGGATTGAGGGTTCAAGTCCCTCCCATGGCACCAACTTCATTGTTTTTACGGTACCAGAGGCATGTTGCCTGGTTTTTCGTTGGTGAATAGTTTTTCCATTCGCAATCGTTGCACTTGTAGCGTGCAGTCTTCCACGAGTCCTTGTGCGATGAGCTGCGGAAGCATGTAGTTATTCGGAATAGTATCGACGGGGACGGAGCCGAATTCATCGAGCAGCAGACCGAGGCAGGTCATGGCTTCGGTCGAAAGACGTACTTTCAGTTGGCTTCTTGTGATGTCCCATGCGAGATTGGTGGCTTTGAAATGAGGTCTCGTCTCGAGAATCTCGGAGAGCAATTCACCTCTGTCGTCGTCGAAATTTGGTGCGAACATAGTGTGCGGAAGATGCAGCGCCGAATTGTAAACAAGCGATTTGGAAATGCAAGAAATTTCTGCAATCACTGCAGGCGTGGCGCTCCCTTTGCTCTACAATTGTTGTGTGCGCATCGCATCACTTTCTCCCGCTGTCACCGAAATTCTTTTTGCAATGGAGCAGCAGAAGAATATCGTGTGCACGGATCAGTTTAGCGACTTCCCCGAGGTGGCGAGGGCTCTTCCGCATCTCAAGGATCACCAGAAGATCGATGCTGAGGCGCTTCGGCAGTTCAATCCCGAGGTCGTTTTCACATCGACACTCGTGCAGGAGAAACTTGCGAAGCATTTGAAGGAAGAACGGTTCGGCGTGATTTTCCAAGATCCGCGATCGGTCGCCGAGATCTACGAATCGATTCGCGAGATCGGCACCATCCTTGGATGTGAGCCTCGGGCACATGCATTGGTCGAGACGATGCAACAGGGCTTTAACGATACGAAGAGGAAAGCAGGACTGATGTTCAGGAAGCCAAAAGTGTACGTCGAAGAATGGCATCATCCGCCCATGGCGAGTGGGAATTGGGTTCCTGAGATCGTGAAGATGGCGGGAGGGATTCCATTCCCGATTTCTAGTGCGGGCATCCTTGCCCGCGATGCAGGCAAAAATCCTCCGAGTCGTGAAGTCAGTCTTGCAGAAATTCAAGCCTTCGATCCCGATTTGATCGTCCTCAGCATTTGCGGTGCCGGAGCGATCGCGAATAAAGAACTCCTCTCAAGTCGTACCGGTTGGTCGGAGCTTCGGGCTGTAGCAGAGAATCATTTGTTTGTGATCGACGATTCGCTTCTCAATCGGCCCGGACCGAGACTGACCGAGGGTGCAAAGCGATTGTTTGGATGGATGTTTCAGGTGCTACACTAATCTCATGTTTGACGTAATTATCGTAGGTCTTGGCATTGCGGGCTATACCGCGGCGATTTACTGCGCCCGCTACAAACTGAAAGTATTGCTTGTAGGTGCCGAAGAAGGTGGCATGGGCAATACGGCTGCGGAAGTAGGGAACTGGCCCGGAGAGATCGAGATCCGTGGTCCGGATCTCATGGAGAAGTTCAAGAAGCACGCGGTCAGTTTTACGGATCAGGTGACATTCAAGATCGCACGTGTGAAAGATATCAGGAAGTCGGGAGGTGAATTTGAATTGATGATGGAAGGAGACGAGAAAGTGACGAGTAAGACGGTGATCTTCGCGACGGGCTCCAATAAGCGACATCTCGGGATCAAAGGTGAAGAGGAATTTTCGGGGAAAGGCGTAACGTACTGTGCGACGTGTGATGCGTTCTTCTATCGAAACAAGACTGTTGCGGTCATCGGAGGAGGGGACAGCGCGGTGGAAGGTGCTGCGATTGCCGCTCAGGTAGCGGCAAAAGTGTATTTGGTGCACCGCAAGAACGCGTTTCGAGCAGAGCCGTACTGGGTTGATAGGGTGAAAGCGAAGCCCAACGTGGAGTTTGTGCTCGAGAGGAACGTGCTCGAAGTGATCGGCGACCAGCCTTCGCCCGCTGCGGCAGGGCTACGGCCGGCAAGCAAGAAAGTGACCGGTATCAAGCTCGATCGGCCTCATAACGGTTCCGATACGATCGCAGTCGACGGCGTCTTCATCGAGATCGGTTCCGATCCTGCGACAGAGCTTCCGAAGAAACTCGGTTGCTCTTTGGATGCGAAAGGATTTCTGCAAGTCGACGAAGCACAGCGCACGAATATTGTCGGTATTTTCGGTGCGGGTGACCTCACGAGTGCGAGCAACCATTTTGCGCAGTTCACGACGGCGGCGGGAGAAGCGACGGTTGCGGCGAACAGTGCGTTCAATTATTTGCAGAGCGGAAAGTAAACAGGACGACTTCTCGATACGCCCCGCCGATGCGGGGCTACTCGAAGTGACACACAATTAGGAGGGTTGATCTGTGTCAGTTCGAGTAGCCCGAGCCATAGCGAGGGCGTATCGAGAACCCTATACTCTGTCCATGTGGTTTCCTCTCACCCTTCTCTCGGCTTTCCTCTGGGCGGTGATCAATGTGGTGAACTCGACGTTGGTTGCACGGTTTCATAAGAGTCCGTCATTTCTTCTCTGGGTGCAGACATGCTTCAGCATGGTGTTTCTCATACTGATTGCAATGACGCATCCCGTTTCGACCGATTGGATGCCTCTTCTTGTTGCTGCTGCATTCTTCGCCTATCTCGGAGATCTTCTGTTCCTATGGATTCTCGATCGGTTGGACATCTCGGTTGTGAATGCCGCGTGGGCGATGAACAGCATGTTCCTGAGTGTCATCGGTTTCACGTTCTTCAGCGAAACGTGGACGCTTCTGCAATTATTCGGCGCACTGCTGGTATGTTTTGGCGTGCTCTTCGTTTCGTTCTTCCATACGCATGTCTCACTCAGGCGGACGCTCCTCATGCTTCTGGCACTCGGGCTCTGTTATCTGCCTGTTGCCGTCGTTCGAAAAGCTGCGATGCTTTCGGGCGAAACGATTCTCCCCGTTATCTTCTGGCTCATCCTCGGTCGTGATCTCGTCGGTTTTGTCGTGCCTTTTCTATTGCCTCGTCAGCGTCGGAACGTTTTTTCTCATCTGCCGCAGTGCACACTGAGCTTCGTGCTTCTCAGCGGTCTCGTGGTCGCATGTTTCTATGCCACCGAGCTTGTGCTCACGCTTTCGTATCGCTTGGGACCAGTGTCTCTGATCTCCATTGTTGGCAATATTCAGCCATTCTTCGTTCTGCTGCTTGCAGCCGCTACGGTGAAGTTTTTTCCTTCCTATGCTCCAAAAGAGCTTTTCAGCGTGCAGAGCACATCGATCAAGGTTTTGTCTTTTTCGGTCGTCTTCATTGGGCTTGCGCTCCTCACCCTCTCTTAGGTAAAGTGCCGCGGCTATGCCAAGAGGAAAGAGAACAGTCTACGCCGGCTTCTGCAGTGAATGCGGTGCACGAATCTGCACGATTCGCATCATGAAGGCGAAGAAAGCCGATTTTAGAGAACTTATGAAATATTGCGACGTGTGCGGGAAGAAGACCAAAGTGAAATTGAAGGAAGAGAAGCATTCGAGTTAACTGTTAACTGTTAACGGTTAACGGTATGCTTTTTGTCATGAAGAAATACCGACGTGCCGTTTCCGTCTTGGTTCTGAAGGAGACAGAAGTGTGTTCACCGAAAGGTTGCGGATTTGCTAATCAGATCCTGCTCGTCAAGAAGCCGCGACCGATGGATACGTGGCAGCTGCCGCAGGGAGGCATCGAGGAAGGAGAGACCTGTGAAGCAGCCGCACTTCGAGAATTGCAGGAAGAGACCGGGCTCGTGCT
>SICN01000010.1 GCA_009691405.1 Candidatus Peribacteria bacterium
TGGGAAACGAAGGAAGGGCAAAAGAGAGCAACCACCGAGATCATTGCGGATCACGTCACGATGCTCGGGCTTCGAAACGCCGATGCCATGAGTGCGGTGCGGGCGGGCGGCAGTGAAGCGCGTTCGTCGGCACCGGCATGGAATGAACATGCGGAGCCCGTGGGCGTCGCCTCTTCAAGTTCCGTACCCGAAATAAAGTACGAATCGGAAATAAAGCCGGAGGATTTGCCGTTTTAGTTTCCTACCGTCTGCAAAGCCCTGCCATTGGAGTAGGGCTTTTGCAATTTCATCGATATACTGCGCAAGTTATGCAGCGAAATATACAACCGTTATGGGATCGTGAAACTCTCTATCCAGACGCACAAGATTTAAACGTGGTCGCACTCGTAAAAGACACTGAAAAATATATTTATCTCTACGATGAAGAAAGTAAGCATGATTTGCTCCAACAATTGGAGAAAGATACGGGTGATCAAGATCTCCACTTCACATGGTACGATGCCGCAGTCCTGTCACAAAAAGTCTGCCATCTCGCCAAGGAAGCACTGCAGGAACATGCGCAGAGAGAAGCAGAGCAAGATAACGGCTAGAGTCGGATTGTTCCGTCTGCCTCAATAAACCTCATTTCAACTTCAAGACCTTGTTGAACTTTCTGCTTCACCATTTCAACGACACCGACTGCATCGGCAAACGTCGCCTCTCCCGCATTGATGAGAAAGTTTGCATGCTTTGGAGAGATTTCCACGCCGCCGACTTTGAATCCGCGCAGTCCGGCATCATCGATAAGTTTCCAGGCAGGAGTATCGCCGACCGCTTTGAAGCACGATCCTGCCGTTTTCAGATGCGGCTGCGTCTCAATGCGTTTCCTCAGGAGTATTTCTATGTTTGCTTTGACTGCATCAGGATTGCCGGAGGGCAAAGCGAGTGTCACCTCCCAAATAATCGGCGCACGATACTTCCCGTTCTTGAATATGCTCTCTCGATACGCAAAGCCACATTCATCTTTCGAAAGTATTCTCCACTCACCGTCAACGTACGCCGTCACGGATTCGACAAATGAATCGATCCAAATTCCTTTCGGGCCCTGTCCCGCATTCCCAAAAATCGCGCCGCCAACGGTACCGGGAATACCGGTGAGAGAGGAGAGATCCAAACCACGCTCTGCCAATTCATTGATGAGCATTGCAAGGTTCTTTCCGGCGCCCACCGTGACGCGGTTTCCCTGAACCGTCAACGCATCGTTCTTCACCTGTACGACAAATACATCGACCTCGCCGTCGGCAAAAATCGTATTCGATCCGCTGCCGAGAGGAAGAAGTGAAAGGTTTTGCTCCGCTCCAAATCGCACCGCTTCCTGCACATCGTCTTTCATTTTGAGGTCGGCAAGATACCGCACGACACCTCCGATCCTCATCGTGGTTTTCTGCCGAATCGAAACATGTTCCTTTAGTTCCATCGTCCCTATCATGCCACAGGGTCGGGGCACCCGCTTATCTTGTAACGAGATCCGTGACTTTCTCCATGGATTCGTAGAGCTTGTCTTTGAATCCTTTCTTCTTCTGTGCTCCCTGCAAAATCACGATCACGACGGCGACGAAGGCGAGTGCTGCGAGCGTGATGAGAAGATCTTGCATCTCCGGCTGGATACCGAACAGCATCAAGGCGACGAAGATCGCCACTGTCACGAAGAGCCCGACAATCACGCCTACACCCATCGTAACGAGCACAAGCTTCGCACGATCTTCCTGGCGATCGTCCGGGGCACTCGCAAGGGACGTCAGGAGCTCACTGCTTACGATCACCGGTTCATCCTGACATTTTTTGAAGATCGTCTGCACCTTGCGTTGCAAAATCAAACTGACGAACGTACGAAACGGCACCGAGGTTTTGTCCTCGATCACGGCTCGACCGCCCTCATTTGAAATATCGACTTCGACATCGGACATATGAAGACAGTGTAGCACGAGTCGATGGCTGTCTACTGCATCGCTCTGTCCAAGCTTTCTCTGAGTGCCGTACGATGCTGATCTGTCGCGGGAGCTTTGATGCCGAATGCAAGAAATTCATGCTGCTGCTCTGGGGTCATCTGTGAAAAGTTTATCTGAACGATCGGCTGCAGCTCTCGGATCTTTGCCGAGAGTGAATCTGATCCTTCGCTGGAAGCCTGCTGAAATTCTGCAAGCCAGCCATCCGCGAACGTCCGTACTTCAATTCCCGTAAGAGGTTTCTGCTCTTCATCCCCTTCAGGTATCGCCATGTACCTCGAACGAAGATAGAGCGCAAAAGCACCTACCAAACTGACTTGTCCCGCTTTCTGCAAAAATTCTCTGCGACCCGAGTCAACGACCCGAGGCTTCTTTGGTTCTCCATGACCCTGATCGAATCTGAGAATATTATGATCCTGCATACACTCCAGTATTCCAGAAACTGTCAAAACTTGCAATAGAAAATTAATATGTTTTAAAGTAATAATGATTCAACCTTCGAGCGAAGAAACGAAGCAACCGCTGCCCTCCAAAAGCTTCCGAAGTTCCAGAATCGTCGTTTTGCTGCTTTCCCCATCAATCGGCGTCACATCGATGTTGAGTCTCACTCTCTCTCGAAGACTCGCTCTCCGCTTCGCAAGTGCGATAATGTGGCGCGCTTGCTCTTCGGTAAGATCGGAACCATCCATCGATGATATGCGCACATATTCGGAAGGCATGTCTGGATTATACAATCCATTTTTTTATTCTGTCAAGAACCTCTGTCTTCGAAAGCAGTGAGGCAACTTCATACGCACCTGGCGAGTATTCACGACCCGTAAGAGCGGCCCTAAGCGGCCAGAGAATTTGGCCCTTCTTCATGCCTGACGTCGCGATGAGCGATTCCAATGCAGTCGTCACCTCACGTAGCGACCAGGCGGCATCGGAAACCCTTGAGAGCGCTTCCTGAATCAGCGAGAGAATCTTCGGCACGTCTTCTTTGCTGATTTTCTGCTTCGAGTTCGCAATCAGGTCAAGAGAAACCTTCGGTGTTTCGTAGAAATACGAGAGCATATCCGGGGCTTCTGGAAAAAAGGTGATACGTTCCTGGATAAGTGTGGCACGCTCGGAAAATTTCGAATCGGTTGAGGCTGCAGGAAATTTTTCCGCAACGAGAGGCTTGATGCGTGCGGCGAATTCTTGCACCGGGATTTTCCGCATCCACTGACCCTGAAGCCAATCGAGCTTCTCGAGATCCAAGACCGCTCCGGATTTGTGCACGCGATCAAGGGAGAATGCATCGATGAGTTCTTGAAGAGAGAACAGTTCCTGCGTCGTCCCGGGGTTCCATCCGAGCAGTGCCAGGAAGTTGATGAGTGCCTCCGGAAGATATCCTTTCCTGATGTAGTCCTCGACAGCGACGTCATTCTGACGCTTGCTGAGTTTGGTACGATCTTTGTTGAGGAGGAGAGGAACATGGGCATACCTCGGCGGCTCCCAGCCGAACGCGCGAAAGAGCAGCAGGTGCTTCGGGAGTGAGCTCAGCCATTCTTCCCCCCTGTTCACCATATCCGTTTTCATCAGATGATCATCAACGACATGTGCGAGGTGGTACGTTGGAAACCCGTCGGATTTCATCAGCACCTGATCGTCGATCGTATGCCCCTTGAAGACGAGCGGTCCGTAGATTTCATCCGTCACGCATATAGTCTCCTCACGCGGAACTTTCATGCGGATGACGTGCTTCTCCCCGGATGCAAGGCGCTTCTGCACTTCTTCTTCCGAAAGTTCCAGACATGTTCGATCGTACATCGGAGCTTGCTTCCTCGCTTCCTGCGCTTTCCTCATCTGATCCAAGCGTTCACTGGTGCAAAAGCAGTGGTATGCATGCCGGCTCGCAAGAAGTTGATCCGTATATTTTTTATACACATCAAGCCGCTTGGATTGGTGATAGGGTCCGTACTCTCCTCGCTCCGTCACTTGCCCCGCGGCATCGAGCATCACTCCCTCGTCGGGGGAAAGACCCGCCCACACAAGTGTTCGAACGATATTCTTCGCAGCCCCTGCAACCTCTCGGGTCTTATCCGTATCTTCGATCCGGAGCGTAAATGTTCCCTTCGTCTTCCTCGCAAGAAGCCAGGCAAAGAGAGCTGTCCGAAGCCCCCCGAGATGCAGGAAACCGGTCGGTGAAGGCGGGAAGCGCGTGCGCATGACGCGGAGCTTACACTACTTTGCGACGGTCACCGTGAAGGTCACCTTCTTCTTCGGCATGTCATTGCTCGGGTCCCTTTCGACCGTCGCGATGGCATTCACGATATCCTGACCTTTCGTGACACGACCGAAGATCGTGTAGCTCGCAGGCAAAGGATAATCTTTGTCCATGATAAAGAACTGGCTTCCGTTCGTATTCGGTCCTCGGTTCGCCATGGCAATCGAGCCGGCTTTATAGCCGCCTGCGTAGACAGCCGAATCCGGATCGATCTCGTCTTCAAACATCTCTCCGTAGATGCTCCTTCCACCCGTGCCGTTTCCGGTCGGATCGCCGCCCTGGATCATGAACCCCGGAATCACGCGATGAAAGATGAGATTGTCGTAGTAACCGGACTTCGCAAGCACGATGAAGTTTGTGACAGTTTTTGGAGCCGTCTTGGCATCGAGCTGAAGGGTGATATCGCCTTTGCTTGTGACAAGAGTCACCGTGTGTTTCCCCGTGAGGAGTTTGCCATCCCACATCGCAGAACCTAAGGAATTTTGGAGAGCCATGGCGGAGGAGGAAGTGGAGGAAGTGCCGTCTATGGGGGCAGGAGTGCCCGCACATGCGGAGAGAAAAGAAAGAGTGACAAAGAGACCGGAAACCTTGAGTATGGAAGTCATAAGAGAAATGGGGAGACGGGTCAGGATAGTACCTTTGATGCGTCGGGACCTGCAAGGATGATTTTTGCTATTTTTTTTGCGGCGTCGGAAGGGAAAGAATCATGCAGAGCTTTCCCCAGATGCTTTCGGAGAAGCTCGTCCCCGAGGAGGTTTTCCACTTCGGAAACAAGTGTGGAGAGTTTCTCCTGCGGAAGAAGAACAAGAGCCTGCCTCGAATGGAGAAGTTCGGCATTCCGCAGCTGATGATTGTGCGCAACGCCCGTGAGAGGCACTGCAATCGCTGCTTTCGAGAGGGCTCCGAGCTCCGAGAGCGTCCCGGCTCCTGCACGCGTCACCACAATATCTGCAAGCGCATACAGATGGGGGAGTTCTTCGCTCACCGTTTCCCGAACAAAATAGCGCGCATGACTCCGTGCGATTCCCTTCCCAACACCTGTGAGATGAATGATATCGGCACTCTCGAGAAGAGCCGGGAGGGAGTGGGCTACGACGTCATTAAGGGCAACAGACCCCTGGCTTCCTCCGATGATCATGAGAACCGGACGTCGACCGGAGAACCCGGTGATCCTCTGTCCGGCCGCCTCCGATCCAGCGAGTATTTCCTCACGCACGGGATTCCCGGTGTGATGGGTAAGAGAAGAAAATTTCTCAGGAAGACCGATCGACGGAAAGCCGGTGCAAATGACGGTTGCAAAGCGTGCCATCAGCTTGGCACTCGCGCTCATGACGCTGTCGGATTCATGCAGGACGATCGGAATGCGCATCCAGCGAGCCATCAGGCAGACCGGCACACTCACGAAGCCACCCTTCGAGAAAACGAGATCCGGTTTCTCCTCCAGAAGAATTTTTCTCGCCTGAAAGCAGGCTGCAATCAAAAGAAACGGGAATGCAATCGCATGAAGCGAGAGGTGATGTGGAAACTTCGGAGCACGGAGCGCATGGAAATGCTGCTTCTGTTCCCGCAACCGCTCTCTTTCCTCAGATCGGTCGGAACACACGAACACCATCTTCACATCAGGGCGAATTTTTTCTGCCTCTGCTGCAATGGCAAGGGAAGGTACAAGGTGCCCGAAGCTTCCACCGCCGCAGAACAGAATGGTGTGAGATTTCTGCATATCAGGATTGAATGAAGCGTCGAAGCGAGCCGAGTTCCGACTGACGCGCGCGTCTCCTGATACTGACATCTTCCTGCGTGGAGTGCATGGAAATATTAAGGAGAATGCCGATACCCGAGAGTGTTGCGAGGAGCGAGGATCCGCCGTAACTGATGAATGGAAGGGTGAGACCGGTGATCGGAAACAATGAAAGATTCACGCAGATGTTGAGGAGTGTCTGAAAGGCGATCCCGGTCGTGATGCCTGTCGCAACCATGAGCCCGAAACGATCGGGTGCGTGACGCGCGATACGAAGACCGCGATAGATGAGGATGCCATAGAGCCCGAGAACGATCAGGAGGCGAAAGAATCCGAGTTCCTCCGCCATCGCAGCGAAGATCGTGTCCGACTGCACTTCGGGCAGGTACCCGAATTTCTGGATCGATTTTCCGTACCCGACACCGAAGAGCCCGCCACTGCCGATGGCGATGAGTGCTTGGTAGACCTGGAATCCGATTCCTTCTCGGTACGTCTGATCGTCGGGACGAAAGAGAATATGAAGGAAGACGGTGAATCTGTTCCGGACGTATTCCTGGTTCAGGATGACCGGAAGACCGAGAAGCCCCGCAGCAGCCGCTCCCATCAGAATATGCAACACGTTGCCGCCACCAACGAAGAACATCGTCGAGGCAATGGCGGAGAAGACGAGGAATGAACCCAAATCGGGTTGGATGGCGACGAGAAACGTCGAGAGACAGAGGAGAATCACGAATGGAATAAAACCATCGTGGAATGTCGCAATGAGCGACTCCTTCTTCTGCAGCCACACCGCAAGGTAAAAAATGAGCGTGAGTTTCAGGAATTCCGACGGCTGCACCGAGAAAATGTAAAACTGAAGCCAGCTCTTCGCCGTTCCGTACTCGTTGCCGATTCCCGGAATAAAGAGCGTCAGGAGCAATGCCAAATTCGCAAGGAAGAGAACCTTCGCGTGTTTCTCCCAGAAGTGATAGGGGATAATGGTCGTGACAGCGAGTGCACCGAGCGCCACGAGCATGTGGAGGAAACTCCTCCAGAGGTAGAACGCATTCGACGGCGCCTCCCATGTGCCGGCATCGACAAACTTCTGCGTGAGCTGGTAACTCTGATACACGCTCACACTCGCAATCATGGCAAGCCCGAAGAGACTTAAGCCAAGCGCTATGCCGAGAAGCAGGAAATCCGCACGCTTGAACATGAGGCATCCATGATACCCTATCCCGTATGCGGCTTCTCCTCATTGCAGCTATTGCCGGCGTGGGTTCTGCTCTCGCTTCCTTCGGTGCCGAGCATCTTGAAAACGACATACTGCTCTTCGGCAATTTTGTGAGACTCACACTCTCTCATAATCCCGATATCGCATTCGGCATCCCGCTTCCGTTCCCACTCAAAGAACTCCTGATCGCAGGAGCGCTTGTCGCTGTCTTGATCCTTTCATACAAGGAAAGACACAAAAAACTCCCCGCTCTCGGTTTTGGACTGATCATCGGCGGGGCGATCGCGAATCTCATCGACAGGATCCCTGATGGGATTGTCACCGACTACATTGCGATCGGAACATTCCCCGTTTTCAACCTTCCGGATGCATGTATCACGATCGGTGCCGGGATACTGCTGCTGGAGAATTTGGTGAAAAAGAAGTATGCTTGAGGCATGAGAAATCCAGTGCGACTTTCCCGCGCTTCTTCGCGTATAAAATCGGGTATACTGCATCCTCTCGCTCAAGCAAGTAGAGAGGCAAAAGCAGTAGTATCTCCACTCTCTCCCGATACTGCATCCATGAATATTCGCTACAGAATCCAGGGAGGGAAACGCCTCTCAGGCACCGTACAAATCAGCGGCTCGAAGAATGCGGCATTGCCTCTCCTTGCAGCCTCGGTTCTTACGAAAGGGGACTCCGTGTTCCGAAATGTCCCGCGCCTGCGCGATACAGAAACGATGCTTGCGATTCTCGATTTCTTAGGAGTGAAAACGACTGTTGATGGTACGACGGTAAGAGTCAATGCGGACACAATGAAGAATGTACCGATCCCACACGATCTCGTGAGCAAGCTTCGAGGTTCCATCGTGCTCCTCGGGTCTCTCCTCGCCCGCTTCGGCGAAGTGGAGATGGCATACCCCGGAGGATGCGTTCTCGGAAAGCGCCCAGTCGGAGCTCACACTGATGCGTTTCTGCAAATGGGCATTCTCGATTGCAGCACAAATGACAAGATGCACTTCAAAGGAAAGCCCAATCCCTCGCACATCATCCTTTCCGAATTTTCCGTGACAGCCACCGAGAATGTTCTCCTCGCCGCCGCACTCGCGGATGGCACAACGACGATCGAGCTTGCCGCAGCGGAGCCGCATGTCCAAGACGTCTGCATCTTCCTGATCGAACGAGGTATTCGTATCGACGGAGTCGGCTCCCACACGCTCGTGATCCACGGCAAGAAAGGTTTGCTTCAAGGCAAAAGTCACACGGTGACACCGGACTATCTGGAAGCAGGTGTCTTTCTTCTTGCGGGCGTTCTTACAAAAGGAAAAGTGACGATTCAAGGCGCAGATCGCGCGCACCTCACATCATTCATCGGTGCACTTCGCCGAACAGGAGTCTCCTGCACGTTCGAAAAAAACGGCGACATCACCGCCGACGGCACTGCGTGCCAGTTGCAGGCGACGCGTATCCAGACGAATATTTTCCCAGGATTCCCAACTGATTTACAAGCGCCGTTTGGAGTACTACTGACGCAGGCAACCGGCGTGAGTCGCATCTTCGAAGTGCTCTTCGAGGGTCGCATGGCTTACCTCTACGAACTCGAGAAAATGGGAGCAAAGATCGAGATCTTAAACTCCCACCAAGCACTCATCATCGGACCTTCAGCAATTCAGGGTCGGCAAGTTGCGAGTAACGATATCCGCGCCGGAGCGGCAATGGTGCTTGCAGGGCTCTGTGCTGAAGGCGAAACAATCGTCACAGACGTCCGCTACATCGAGCGCGGCTATGACAGGCTGGAGGAGAAGCTAAAGGCTCTGGGAGCGGATATTGTGAGGGAAGAGGAATAGCGCTATCCTTGAAGCATGATCACGTTCTCCGCAAAAACCGGCGGCGCTTGCAGTGTCACCACCTCCACGGTCACGTTCGACGTGTTCCCTTCGAAAGTCGAGAAAGACACGTGGACATTTCTCGGTCACCCCGAGGAGGAAAGAGGGAATAAGAAGATCGTCAGTTGGCCCGGTGAGTATGATTTCGCAGGTATTTCGGTTCGAGGTGTTGGGCAGGAAGCGGGAAGACAAGTCTCGTACGTGTGTCACACCGAGAGTGTTCGCACCGCCTTCATCGACAGTCCTATCCTGGACTGGAGCGACAGCGACATTGAGAAAATCGGCGAAGTCGACGTACTTGTGATTGCCGCTGATGCTCCGAAAAAAGTCCTGGCTCTCGTCGAAGCCGTCGATCCTCGTGTCATCATCCTGTTTCAGGTGAAGGACGGAGATCTTGCGGGGACAGCGAAGATCTGCGGAATGGCATCGGTGCAGAAAGTCTCCGAATTCAAAGCGAAGGCAGGCAGTCTGCCCCAAGACAGCAGACAAGTGGTGGTACTTGGGTGATAATGGTGGTCCCGGCGGGAGTCGAACCTGCATTTACCCCTTAGGAGAGGGTCGTTCTATCCATTGAACTACAGGACCACGCGACCAAGAGAATACAGCAACGGGAAGCTTTTGAGCGCACATTCCTATTGCTATCTTTATTTATACAAATATTGTATAATACTATTTAGTCTGCCGCCGTTGTGCGTCAGGCATGTGCTCTCTGAAAGCACCGCCTACCAATTTTTACCCGAAGGAAGAGAGGTTCCCATGTTTCGATGTTGCGGTTTTTTGGTTGTTGCGTTGGCACTCGTCGTGCCATCCACAGGCTCTGCGCAGGAAAAGTTCTGCCAAGCGACTGGACGATGCGATTCTCCGGTCCCGGATCAGGAGCGCAGATGCTTCTGAACGGTGTTTCACTGTCCTATCGTGCATTCCTCATCAACAAGCACGAATGGGAGAAAGGAACGATCCGCTTTGAGTGGCAGCCACCAGAGAGTGTGCGAGGCAGCGACGACAAGCTCTACGGAGACCATTTGAGCATTCTTCTGAGCGCGACGGGCGACATTCGCCCAGAACGTTCCTACGAACCGCTCGATGGCATCATCGTCCGCCTCGAAGCAAACAGCGGTAACGTTCGGATTCTGATCCCCAAGGATGGAGGAAAAGACTTCGAGCTTATCAAAGAATTCGAGGGCGGCGGTCCTCTCCGAAGAGAATGGTACAACGTCGTTCTCGTTGATCACGGCGAGCGCATCACCGTCCACGTGGACGAAAAGCTCACCGTGAATGCGGACATCCCCGCAAAATTCCGGACTGGAAAAAGTGGGGATTCTTCAACCGAGAGCCCGTGGGGCCCGGTGAAAAGACTTCACAACTACGGGGAATTGCCTGGAGCAAAAAGATTGAGTAGCGCGGACGCTGTTAGCGAGCCGAAGGACTGATGTGCAAACATCGGTCCTTTGGACATGCAAACAAACAACTACTCGCTTGCATCTTCTTGTCTTGGTTTCTTGGACGCTTTCTTCTTCGTCAGCATCTCGACATGTTTCGCGAGCTCCGAAAGCCAATCGTCTCCACCGGCACGTTCTTTCATGGTGTCTTCGGAGAGGCGGAGTGTTGCCCCCACAATGCGCCACTGAGGACAGATCGCAATGAGCTGCATGATCTCGGTTGCCGTCACTCTCGCAGCAAGGCTGATGACGATATCGCGCTTTTCTTTCGAAACCGTATCCATCTTGATGCGAGTGACCCCCGCTCTGCGACATGCCATTTTGAGACGAATGACCGAGAGAAGATTCTCGGCTTGCCGAGGCAACGGTCCAAATTCCTCACGCAAATCCGACTCGAGTTCGGCAAGAATTTTCTCGTCCTCGCTTCCCGCAAGTTTTTGGTACGCACCGATCTTCTCCTGCTCATCAGGGATGTAAAAAGATGGGAGAAGTGCTTCGAAGGGCAAAATGATCTCGATGGCGGCACCGATGTCTTCCTCTTCGGATCTCCCGCCCGCCTTCAGTTCTTCCACGGCGTTCTTGAGGAGTCTCAGATAGTGGCTGACGCCCACGGTCTGCATACTCCCGGACTGTGATGCACCGAGAATTTCTCCCGCTCCGCGGATCTCGAGGTCGCGCATAGCGATCTGGAACCCGGACCCGAGCTCACTCGCCTCCACGATGGCACGGAGACGTTTCTTGGCATCGTCTTTCAGGCGCTGCGAGTGGTAGAGGAAATATGAGTACGCCTGCACGGTACCGCGACCCACGCGACCGCGGAGCTGATACAGCTGGGAGAGACCGAACTTCTCAGCTTCGTTCACAATGAGCGTATTCGCTCTCGGGAGGTCAATCCCGTTCTCGATGATCGTCGAGCTCACAAGCACCTGATACCTGCCTTCTTTAAATCCAAGAATTCTTTCTTCAAGAACCTCCGGTTTCAGTTGGCCGTGCGTCACAATGAACGTTGCCTGCGGCACGAGAGATCGAAGTTTCATGGCGAACGCATCGATCGTCTCGACGCGATTATGAAGCATGTAGACCTGCCCGCCGCGATTGATCTCTTTCAGGATGCCGTCCCGGAGAAGCGCATCGGAATACTTGCGCACCTCGGTGATAATCGGGAGACGCCCGGGGGGCGGAGTGGTGATCGTCGTGATGTCCCGGAGCTTATGGAGACCGAGGTTCAATGTCCGTGGAATCGGAGTCGCCGTCATCGTGAGAATGTCGACTGATGCGCGCAGAGATTTCAGTTTCTCTTTCTGCTTCACGCCAAAGCGCTGCTCTTCGTCGATGATCACGAGACCGAGGTTCTGGAATTCGATATCATCAGAAAGAAGCCGGTGTGTACCGACAATGATGTCGATCTTCCCTTCGCGAAGCTTCTCCAAGGTCTCTGCTTGCTCCTTCGGGGATCGGAAACGAGAGAGCATATCGATTCTGACATTGAAGCCCTCCATGCGCTTGAGGAGGCTCTGGTAATGCTGGTCCGTAAGAATCGTAATCGGTGAAAGGAAAGCGACTTGCTTGCCTCCTTGCACCGCTTTAAAGGCGGCACGCATGGCGACCTCGGTCTTCCCGAAACCGACATCTCCGCACACGAGACGATCCATGGGGTGCCCGCTCTCCATATCGCGCTTGATGTCTTCGATCGCTTTGATCTGCCCCGGCGTTTCGGTGTACGGGAATGCATCGTCGAACTTGCGTTGCACCTCGGTGTCATCTGGATATTGAAAACCTTTCGCCTTCGCTCGCAAGGCATAGATCTCAAGAAGTTCTTTGGCAATTTTCTCCGTCTCTTCATTCACTTTCTTCGTAATCTTCTTCCACTCCACAGAACCGAGCCTCGTGAGCGTCGGTTCGTCACCCTCTTCGTAGACGAATTTACTGAGCTTGTCCGCCTGATCGACCGGTACGAAGAGTTTGTCGTTCTCTGCATACGTGATTTCCAAATATTCGCGCTCCAGATCATCAACAACCTTGCCGGTCATTCCCTCAAAACGTCCGATACCGTGCTCCATGTGCACGACAAAGTCGCCCATCTGCAGTGACGTGATGAAGTCGAGCGAGAGTCGCTGCACCGAACGTTGCTTCGCTTCGCGCCTGAGGGAGAAAATTTCACGATCCGTAATGAGCGCGCACTTAAGATCCGGATTCTGAAGGGAGTGAGGAAGGAGCGCATCGTCATCCGCAGGCACGATCGTAATGCTCCCTGGTCTCCGCTCCGGAGCATCGAGGAAGGGGATCATCTCTTCTTTCAAAGCACCCTTCAGGTCTGCGCTGCGCTTACTGACGATAATGAGCACCCAGTTCTGATGCAGCTTGTCACGCACGTCGTTAATGAAATCCTGCAACGTGTAGAACTTCAAAACCGAGAGGTACCGAAGGTGCACATGGCCCGCCTCGGACTCCGGAAAACTTGTGAGGGTGACGCGCTCGAACTTCGCATCAACCGCGAAATCATCTTGTTCATCAGGAATGATGATCGATCCTTCTGGTACTTGCGAGGCGAGAAGCATCGTCTCTCCCCAGACAAGCGGATACAGTCGGATGCTTTTCAGGTCTTCAACTTCCCCGGTCTCCGCATCCGTCCTCCGCATGGATTCGACTGCTTCGAACGTGAAAAGAATTCTCACCTGTCCGGACTGTCCGACCGGAAAAATATCGAGTGTGTCTCCCGTTCGGCAGTACTCGCCCGGTGAAAGGCGTCGCTCCGGCGAATGCGCGTAGCCATTCTCGATGAGTTTCGAAAAGAGCTCGGTAAAATCGACTTTTTCGGAAAGTGTAAGGTGAATCGCGTTGCTTCTGAGTTCATGGAACGAGGGAAGAGGGGTGTCCCACACGGACCGCTCAAGAATCGCAACACCTTCGCCCTGCATCATGCGAACCACCGAAGCGATATCATCCGCCGTCGGTTCCTCCGAAGAAAAACTCACGAGGAAGGCATCTTTCTCAAAGAATCGAAGCCAATGCAGGAGTCCTTCGGCATGTTCCCTGTTTTCGGTTACGAGGATGCCGGGTTTTTGCTGGATCCTCAGGATGTGGCTGACGATCATCGCCTTTGCCGTTTCATTCGAAAGTCCGGAAACCGTGAGCGCATGCGAATGCTTCAGAAGCTCTGAAAGCTCCTGATGCGTTGTTTCACCGATGCATAAAGAAGGAAGCATCGAACAAAAAAGGTCGGAGTGCGGCTGACCCGCACTTCTCTATGATTATTGTAGCCTATTCATCATTCATCCGCAACGGCATGATCAAGTGAAGAAACACTTCGCTCCCCTGCGACCGAAACACCGCTGGATGCATCTTATCGAGAAGCTCGATATGCACTTTTTCACTGTCGAGCCTTGTGAGAAAATCGATGAGGTACGTGGAGCTAACGGCGATTTTATTCTCCTGCCCCGTGAGTTCCGCTTGGATCGTCGACTCGTCTTTGCCGAGTTGCGTCTGCTTCGTTGTGAGGTGGATCCCCGTTTTGGTGAAACCGAATGTGATGTTGTTGTTGAGCTCTTTTGCGAAGTAGTGCATTCGCTTCACGGCGGTCAGTAGTTCTCGCGTGGAAGCGAGGACTGTTGTTGCCTTCTCTTTCGGGAGTACCTGCTGGTAATCGGGGAACTTCCCGTCGATAAGGCGGCTTGTAAGACGCGTCGGGCCGATCACCACTTCGATCTGCTGACTGCCGAGGGCGATATCGATTTTTTCGATCTGCTGTGCTTTTTTCTTCTTCTCATCAGCCTCTTCCTCGCCACTCGCACGATGGAGTGCAATCACCGCTTTCAATTCCTCCATAAACCTCGCCGGGATAATGCATGAAATCTCGCCCGAAAGTCCCTCTACAGGGATCCTGTACTCCGATAGACGGTAACTGTCGGTTCCGACGAGTATTAGATTCCCTTTCTCCAATCTCACAAACACGCCGGAGATCACAGGTCGTGACGATGTCTTGGCACAAGCGAATGTGACAAGATTGAGTGCGTGAAGAAGTGGAGGAACAGGAAGTGAGAATATTGTTTCTTTTTGAATAGCGGTGATTGTCGGAAATCCGCTTGCAGCCTCTCCTGCAATGACTGCTTTAGCGTGTTTCGATTGGATTTTCAGTTGTGTTCCCTCACTTGTTTCAAGTACCACTTCGACATCTTGTTGATATTGCATGAAGTGGAGAGCAGCTTTTGCCGGAATGGTAATGGAACCCTCATTCTCTATCATCACTTCAAAGCTTGTCACAATGGATACTTCTAAATTTGTTGCGCTTAATGTGCAGCGCTTTCCTTCACAATGAATAAGGATGTTCTGAAGAATCGGCAGAACCTGATCCGATCCGATCGCCCGATTCACTAATTGAAGTCCAGTAAGAAGATCCTGTGTTTTACATGAAAATTTCATAATTGAATTGAAGAGGAACTTGTTTCTTTTATCAAGGACAATTTTACTTTTCATTTCTTTTTGTTTTCTTATTGGATTGTAAAAGTAAATAAATTTATAGAGTTCGTCATCATCATGACCCCTTGTAATTCTTTGAAAAAAGACATGCATTCCTGTGGAGAACTCCTTGTGAGTAGAAAATATACTCTTTCACTTTTTGCTGTCTATTAGCCAAAATCAACAATTTTCTGCATAAAAAATGTTTGCGGATTGTCTGTGGAAAACTTGTGGAAAACGATAATGCGTGCGTTCCTGGAAGCCATGGGAAAATTTATCACTTCTCAAAGCCAATGATGACATATTCTGTGGAAGAGGGAGGGCAACTTGTACCTCATTCTTTCTTCCATTTTCCACACCATGCTTGGGGATTGCTCCGAAAGCTTTGATGTGGACGAATGATTTGTGGGCAGGATGCAAGCCGATCTTATATTTTTTTTCGAAGTGCACTGCGATTGACGGTCGATGTAACTCTATTCGGACGGTGGACTCCGTCTTTCAAAAAAGAACGGTCGGGAACGTCCGAGTTGACGATGGAGCCGGAACTGATGAAGGAATGTTCTCCGATTTTCACTCCGGGGAGCAGGCATGTATGGATCCCTGTTCGAGAGTGCGCTCCGATGATGACGCCAAATTTCGTTCGATGCGTGGGCACTTTCTCGCCACGCACCGTCGATACGATCGGTTCTTCATCCAGACGCAGATTTCCGGTCACCGTTCCTGCGGCGAGCGACACATCGGAGGCAAGAACCGAGTCCCCAACGTAACTGCTGTGCGTCCATACATCGTTCCCGAGGATCGAGCGTGCAATCTCGGTGTTGTAGCCGATCACACATCGCTCACCAACGGAACTTCCTCGAACGAGTGCGTTATTGGCGACAATGCTGCCCTGTCCGATAGAGCATGGACCGACGATCGTTGCGTGTGCCATCACCCTTACACCCTCCCCAAGCAGAACGGCACCTTCGATGACGGCAGTGGTATGGATCACGCAACTTTTCGGAATCACCGGCTTTGTGTTGGGTGGCAGGATGTCTCCAAGCAGATCAAGGAGGTGCCACGGATACTTCACCGGGTGCCAACTTCCTGCGTATGGCACCGCTTCATACACATGTTCTTTGAAGAGCGTATCCAGCGCCTGCTCGTATCCATCATCGTTCACGCTTTTGGCTTTTTGCAGTGCTTGCAGGAGGACGGAAGCATCGGCGTGAACATGGGCGACCAGATTCACAAGGTCGCTTGGCTCTTTGCCTTCCCTCGGTTTTTCGACGATCGAGAGAATATGCTTTCCCTTCGTTTTCAAATAGCCTCCCGGGAAGTGTGTCTTCACTTTTCTTGCAAGGATCAGCCCTCCGTCTTTTCGCTTCATTCCTTCTTTTCGGAGCAAACGAAAGGCAGCTTCGTCGATGACGTCGTTCGCACTGACGATCAGAACGGACTCTTTCTTGCAGCGAGGAAGTGCTGTGAGGAGTGCCCCCCGCATCCCCGCATCGGCATCGGTTTGAGTGAGAATTTTTTCAGTCGGGAAACGCTTGCGGGCCTCTTTCACATTGTGCGGTCCGCCGACCAGAAGAATGTCTTCGTATCCTGCGCTTTTCAACTTCTTCAGCTGTCTCTCGAGGAGATTTGTTCCCCACATCGGGAAGAAATTTTTTTCGCTCAGAGGCCAGAAACGCGTCGATCTGCCTGCGAAGATGAGGATGGCGATCATAGGAGTGTTCGCTATGGTAGCAGAGAATCAGCATCTCACCATATAATCTCGATCGTCCCTTCAGTATCTGTTCGCCGTACCTCTGCACCGACCTTTCGAAGCGTCTCCAGCACTTCCGGTCTCGGATGTCCGTAGGAGTTTTTACCAACCGAGAGAACGGCAATCTTTGGGCGAACAGCTCGAAGGAAAGCCGTCGTGCTCGAGGTGAGACTTCCGTGGTGCCCGACCTTCAGAATGTCCGCTCTTAAATCTATGCGACTCCGTACGAGTGTTTCTTCCACCTGCTTCTCCGCGTCTCCCGTGAAGAGTGCGCGTTTGTCTTGGTATTCCAGCATGAAAACAACTGAGGTGTTATTTGTTTCCTTCGAGAATCCTGCAGGCATTCTCTTGGGAGGCCAGAGGATGCGCATGGTCATGCCGTCTCCCAGGTCGAAGGTCTTTCCGGCATAGACGCGTATCACGGGGATCGCTCGCTGCGCTGCCAGTGCGAATATTTCGTTGTATCGAGGGAGCGAGTGATCGACCTCCGCAACGAGAATCCCGCCGACGTCGTAGCGTTTCAAAATTTCCGGAAAGCTGAGGAGGTGATCGAGATTCGGGTGTGAGAGTTGTAGGAGGTCGATGCGACGCCGGAAGAACGGCAAAAATTCACCGAGACTTTCGAGTGTCGACCAATCGGGGCCTCCGTCGACGAGTATGGTCTTCCCGCCGGGAGTCGTGATGAGCGCACTGTCGCCTTGGCCGACATCGAGGAACCGGAGGTGCAGTCGCCCGTCTTCCTGCAGGTTCCATTCACGCAGCGCAAGCACTGCAATCACAAGGGTGATGCAGAGGAAGAGTATCCGTCTTGAACAAGAGGAAGACACAGACGAAGAGCGTAGCACTCCGACTGTTTTATTTCCTGCGACGCATGCGTTTTCCCGCCAGTATTCCCGAGACCACGCTGATGCCGAAGAGTCCGATGCCGGAGTCAGGGAGGTCTGTTTTCGGAGTGTCCACTACCACGACGGATGGGGGTTCGGTGATCACCGGGTTTCTGACATACGGGATGTCCTCAATGGATGCGTACGAAACCGAGGAGGCGGAAGAGACACTGGCGGGGACTGAGAGCGAGGAGGTGAATCCTCCGAAGGAAATCTTATTCGCATTCGTCGGGAGATTCGTACCGTCATCCGCCGGAACGGGCTCCAGAATCGAGAGGTAGTACACCGTTGTCGAATCCTGAGTGAAGGTCGAGAGGAGAATCGACATGCCGCTGCCCGTGATGACGCCGGTACCGGTTTCGAGAACCACGCCGCTGCCGTCACTCACGAGGAAGAACTGCGGGTGGAAGATGTTTCCTCGAAGGAGCGGCTTTGTGAACGTGATGAGCACTCCCGTCTCCGAAACCGCCTTCACTTCAGACAGTGTCATCGGGATCGATGTGACGACAGGAATGGTCTCGGTGGGTACGGAGGGAAATGACGATGCCGATGCTGAGGGAGAGGCGGAAGCGCTCTCGGCTGGCGGCGTCTCGGCAGACAGAAGATCGACCGATGCTTCCGTTTCAAATCCTTCGCTTTCCATACCGTCTCCGGAGACTGCGAGAATCGCGATGTAGAGTTTTCCGGACTTGAAAGGCAGTGATTGGAATGTGTACGAAGGAGTGTTTCCTTGCGTTCGATCGGTGTCATCGTAGTCTCCTCCGTTATTGAGGATCGACTGATGGCTGTAGTAGACACGGTAGAAAGCGGCATTACTTACCTGAGACCATGAAACGTTCACGGTGTTTCCACTCACAGTGGCACTCGCGTTCGAGACGTTCCCCGGGGCTCCTGCTGCGGACACAACGGACGAGACCAGGGTAACTCCTGCGAGGATCACTGTGAATTTTTGTTTGATTGACATCGCATCATTATACCTTATCTCTCGTTTCTAGTCAAACTGCTCTTATAGAGTTCCGGATAGTGTGCAGGGAGTCTCCGGATCACGCATCCCATGTCGCTTTCAGTCACTCCCGGTGGCAATTCCTGGTCGTACCCGAGGAGGACGAGGTCAGGCTTTGTTTTCTTTAGGGGTGCGAGGAAGTCTTTTGGATCTCCAAGAAGGACGGTGACGGTCGGGAAGGAGCGTTGTAATGCGTCGGCTCGATCTTCATCCGACTCCACCGGCAGTTTTCCTTTTATTCGTTTCACATTCGCGGCTCTTGCAACGATTGCCGTCACCTGCCCCTGTTCCAATGCTTTTTCAAGGACGAACCGATGCCCCGGGTGCAGACGGTCGAATGTGCCGAACACCATGATCTTCTTCATTTCACTTCGATTGGAGATCAATGGCATACAGCTTCTTTTCGTCGAGAACGTAGAGGCGCGAGTCATCACCGTCGACGTAGAGATCCTTCAGCACCCCGACTTGATCCGAGTCGAAGATGTACTGCTTCAAGTAGAGAGAGTCCCCAAGGTCACTGTCCCCCGTGGTAACGATGATTCTCTTGTTCTCGGGATCCAGGAAGTAGAAGTTCCCCGTTGTCGTTGCCTTGAAGATTTTCGTCACACCATCGAGAGCCCCCGGCGGAAGATTTCGTATATTGAAGGGCTGCTTCTCTCCGCGGAGCAACTTGACGGTGTCTCTGGCTTTCGGTTTCTCAGGCGTGGAAACATCTCGGAGAACGTACACCGGGCCTACAATCGTCATGTCGAGGGCGCCCGAGAGATCCCCGTTCACGTTGTACTCCGCCGGAGGACCGTACTTGCTCGCAAGCCGCTCATACTTGTAGATCTGCTTTCGTTCGGGAGAGAGAACGTAGAGGTATCTGAGGTACGTCTTGATGTCGGATCCCGTGACCCACCCCGCGGTGTCTTCCGTTTTCATCGTGGTCGGCTGGCCGTTGATGATCTCGATGACGCTGTTGCCTGTCGTCATGAAGACCTTGCTCTGGAAGCGCGGGAACCATACACCATTCAAAATCAATTCTTCCGATCCGAGTTTCTCACCCTCTTCCACGGTATTCAGCGACACTCGGTAGAGATTCTGGCGGTCGTAGACCGCGAACTCTCCGCTCGGAAGACCGATGAAACCTTGCGCCACGATATCGGGTTTCTTCGCGCTCAGATTCGCCATCACGCGCGGAGGAACAAGTCTGATGATGCGGTTCATTTCCTCGCGCTTGGATTTGATGCGCTCCAAGAGTTCGAGCGCCTCACTTCGGTAGAGTCCGCTTTCGTTTCCCATCACCTGCTTCGCTCGCTCGTCGGCGCGTTGCAAAATGGCGTTCGCGCTCTCGGTGTCGCCTGCAAGTTGCCTGTTCTCCGCCGTCGAAAGATCGGCGGTGATTTGCTTCACAAGATCAGCAAGCTCTCCACGCGTTTGGCTCTTCTGGCTCACGAGGCTTAGTTGCACCACCATCCAGATCACGAGGAAGAGTGCACCGCTTCCCGCGAGCAGCAGCAGATGCGCTCTCCGTTTTCTTTCGGGATTGTAGAGATCCCCAAGGAAGGTGCTGACCGATTCTTTGAATCGTTCCCAGGCGGACGCACTTCGCTTCCCCGTCAATTTCCCCCTCATTTTCCTCGCCAGAGATCTCCACTCTATACCGGCGAATGTGCTCGTGACTCTGGAGAGGAGGGCGCTGCCCGATAGTTTCTGACGACTTCTGAGGAGGCGTGGACTCGCTCCCATCGGTCGTCTCGCGGGTTCTTTCTCACCGGTTCCTTCGGCGTCACCGGAGATCACAATGTGCGCGATGCAAGCGACTTCCTTCTCCGCAGCCAGCGCTGAAATGATATTTTGGATGATGGACTCGCCATCGTGTTGCACCATCTTCGAAAGTTGGGCGGGAGTGACCGTACGGAGGAGTCGCTGCGACGCAATCACGAAGTGATCGCGATTGCGTACAGGGCCGCTCAAGATTTGCGTGAACGCGACCGGAGCTTTTCCGCGGGCAGAGAACTCGGTGATCTGAAGAGTCGATCCATCCCGGATGATGTAGGTTTCCGCACGCCCGACATTGCTGAGATGCAACATTCCTTCGGTTTCGATCAACCCGACGATTGCATGGACGTCGGAAACGGCTTCGGAGAGCATGAAGCCCTTCAGAAGCCCGTTCAACTCTTTCAGAGCGCTCTCTAGTCGCTCGTATCCGCTGCCGACTCCGTCGAGGACGGCGTGCGTGAGCACCGTCACGAATTCCTCGCGCAGATTTTCGCCCCCTTCCGCTTTTCCATCGCACTGCATCAAGAAGAATGCGCGTTCACCTTTTTCCTCACCGAGAACCACGGGCACCAGCACGGTTCCATGAGGTGCTTTCGTCTGCCCCGTCGTGACCGCGATCTTCATACAGTGCAAGAGGCTACACTTCTTATGATTTCCTCGCAAGATTCCAGAGGATCTTGGGAGAATCAAGAATCAAGAAATACCACAATAGATTGAAGTGATGAGGAAATCTTGATTCTTATTTCTTGATTCTTCTTCTGCGTGCGGATGCTGAGAAAAATCTCAATTATCAAAATACTAAAGATAATAATTCATTGATTATAAGCCAAAAAAAGGTTCTATCGACAAAGAAATACTTGCGTTCCTTCTTTCGGAGGAGTAGGATGAATGTTGAAGTTCAAACTTCGTTTTATAATTTACACATCGAACATGAAGTCAGTCCATGAGTGGGTGAAAAAGGTGATGACAGGGTCACCGGTTTCAGAGAGCCCAGCAAAACAACCTGTACCGGTTCCGTCCAATTTCTCCGGGGAATCTCGCCCTCAGACGAAGCCTTTCCCGCAGAAATTTTCGCCGCAAAAACACAGTCGTCCGAATCTTCCGCCTCGCGCAGGCTTCGTCAAAAGCGCTCCGCGCGAGCAAGTGATTCCGTTGCCTCAGGGTAAGTTCCTCCGCATCTACCCTCTTGGAGGGTTCGAAGAAGTCGGCAGAAACTGTCTCGTGGTCGACGTCGACTCCGATCTTTATATCATCGACCTTGGGCTCCAGTTTCCCGAGGAAGACATGCCGGGTATCGACTATCTGATCCCCGATCTCTCCGCATTGCGCGGTCGTGAGAATAAGATCAAAGCCGTTCTCTTCACGCACGGGCACCTCGATCACATCGGGGCGGTCCAGCATGTGATCGGGCAACTTCACTTCCCGCCGTGTTACGGCACGCGCCTCACCATGGCGTTTGTGAAGAAGCGTCTCGATGAGGAGAAGCTCACATCCCGTTGCAAACTCAATACCGTTGAATTTAAGAAGCCGGTCAAGATCGGAAGCGTCGAAGTCGAATTTCTCCGTGTCACGCACAGCATCCCTGATTCCGCAGCCATCGCGCTTCATACCCCGTACGGAACCATCGTGCACACCGGCGACTTCAAGTTCGACCTGACACCCATGAACGAACCTCCGGCCGATTTCCAGCGTCTCGCGGAACTCGGTGACAAAGGCGTACTCGCGATCATCGCGGACTCGACCAATGCCACGAAGCCCGGAAACGCTCTCTCCGAGAAAGCAATTTCAGGGACACTCTTCAATCTCATGCGCGAAGCAAAAGGACGATTGATCGTCTCGACGTTCAGTTCACTTCTCAATCGTCTTGCGCAGGTGATCGAACACGCAAAGACATTGAACAGAAAAGTCTTTGTCTCCGGTCGATCGATGGAACAAAACATCGAGATCGCCGTCGAGCTTGGATACATTCAAGTGCCGAGAGGCATGATTCGAAAAGTCGGACCCGGCATGGAAAAAATTCCGGACTCCGAAATCATCATCCTCACGACCGGTTCGCAGGGTGAAGAGCGTGCGAGCCTTGCCCGCATGGGGCTTGGCATCCATCAACACGTTCGCGTGAAGAAAGGAGACACGGTGATCTTAAGCAGCAACCCGATTCTCGGGAATGAGCGTGCAGTTGCCAAAGTCGTGAATAACCTCAACTTGCTTGGGGCACACGTGCTCACGAACCAAGAACTTGCGCTGCATACGACAGGACACGGATACCAGAATGACATCCTTCTTATGCATCGTCTTGTCAGAGCCAAGCATGTCATCCCGGAACACGGAGAACCGTATATGCGAGCTGCACACGGCGACCTCGCTCGCGCTATCGGCTACGCCGACAACCAGATTCATTTGCTTACGAACGGCGAAATTCTCGAGTTCGATCTCCAGGGCAATGCCCGAAGGTCGAAACAGAAATTCACCGCCAATGACATCATCATCGACGGTCGGACGACCGGAGCCGAAGGTCAGACGATCATGGATGACAGAAAGATTATGAACAATGCCGGCATTTTCGTCGCGGTGCTCAAGGTCTACGCCGAATCGATGCGTCTCGTCAGCGATCCTCTCATTCTTTCCCGCGGATTCATCTACGGAACCGAGCAGAGCGCGATCAATGCAGAGGCGACTGCGGCGATCCGCAAAGCGTACGAAGACGCTCTTGCCCGCGGTGACAAAACGATCCCGACCTTGAAACGCGAAGTGACCGGTGCACTCTTTCGCTTCTTCCGTCACAAACTCGAACGCGAACCGATGGTGATGCCAATTATTATTGAGGTATAAATCTGAAGCCTTTCAAGTGAAATCTCTTGCCCCTACAGAGCTCCGCCTCAGCGGAGCGAAAGGGGGGGGATCATGCCGCGTCTTCATGCAATTGTTCGAGCGACCTTCCCGGAAACCTTCCATCCCTCGAACGGAGTCCATCCGCACTTGCTGTGGAGGCTTTTTCCTTCGATGAGCCATTCCTGCATCGGATCGATGATGGCGATTCTTGCAGGATTTTTTACCGCGAGAGACGACGCACCGAGTGAGAAAATGCGGTTCGGATTCGTGAAGCAGAGTCGAAGAATGTCATGATAAGAAATTTTGGCATTTGTTTTTTTTGTTTTGGAATTTTCATTCGGCCATTTCCCCGAAGCAACACTGAGCAGGAGCGACAACATTGTTTCCACCCCCGGAACTCCACTAGGAGCTTTGAGTGGTTCACCGGATTCTTTCTCGGCGATCGTATGCGGTGCATGATCCGTCGCGATGCAATCGACAGTGCCGTCTATGATGCCAGCCCAGAGCGCATCACGGTGCTCAGATGAACGGAGAGGAGGATTCATTTTTCCGAATGTTCCGAGAGTGACATAATCATCAGTTGTCAGAAACAGGTGATGCGGAGCGACTTCGCATGTCACAGGAAGCTTTTCTTTCTTCGCAGCACGCACAAGCTCGATGCCCTGCTTCGTTGAGAGATGAGCGACATGGAACGCTGCACCGGTTTTTCGTGCTAGAGAGATGGCGTATTCGATCGATGTGGCTTCGGATTCGGGCGAGCGATTCTTCGAGTGCAGATCGATCGTTTGGGGTGAAGCTACGTTCTCCTGCAGCGCTTTCTCATTCATTTCTGAATCTTCGCAGTGTGCGACAAGCGGTATCTTCAGTTCTGCGCACGTTCGGAAAATTTCTTCGACAATACCACCATCGACCTTCTGGTCTCCTGTGGAATGGTCAAGATACAGTTTCACACCGCAGCAGTGGTTCTTGAGTCGCTTGAGTTCGAGTGACGTTCCGGTCCAGAGATCTTTCAGCGTGACCAAATGGATCGCTTCGGTGACACCGAAGAAAAACTTCAGCGTGCAGCCGCTGATCTTCTCTGCGCGCCTGACTTTATCGGCGAGTGCCGCGATTGTGACGCAGGGTGGAATCGTATTCGGCATATCGCAGACAAGCCCGACGCCGCCCGAAAGCGCCGCTGCCGCTTCCGTTTGCATCGTCGCCTTCTCTTCCATCCCGGGTTCGCGGAAGTGCACGTGGCAGTCGATGAGGAGCGGGAACAGAAGTTTCCCGGACACGTCGACGATGTCGGCGTCCTTATGATCTTGGATCAATGGTTGGATTGCTTCGATGATGCCGTTCGTTCCGATCAATACATCACGCGGTTTCATTTCGCCTTCGCTGACGACAGACCCGCCGCGGAGAAGAGTTTTTTTCATGGAATGAGAGTTACGCTTTCGAGAGGAGCATCGCGAGGAGCGCCATGCGGATCGGGACACCGTTTGCCGCCTGTCTGAAGTAAGCGGCATTCGGCAAACTGTCGACATCGGTGGAAATTTCTCCGACTCTCGGAAGAGGGTGCATGATGATGACCTTCTTCCCTTGCACCATGGGCTTTGTAAGTACGTACTTGAGCTTGAGTCTCTCGTATTCACTCTTGTCGGCGAAACGTTCCTGCTGCACGCGTGTCATATAGAGGATGTCGGCCGAAAGTCCTGCCGCGATATCGTTCGTTTCCGCGAATGGGATGTTCTTGTCTTTGAGGAAGCTCGTGACTTTCTCCGGCATCGTGAGTTCTTTGGGAGAGATCAGTGTGAAGCGGAGGTTCTTATAAAGCCCGAGCAAGTAACTCAGTGAGTGAACAGTTCGTCCGTAGCGAAGGTCGCCAACCATCGCGATATGCAGCCCATCGATGGTGTCGCATTCCTTCTGGATCGTGAACAGGTCGAGGAGCGCTTGCGTCGGGTGCTGCCCCGGACCATCCCCCGCATTGATGAAGGGAACTCTGCAACCGGCTGCTGCTTTCTCGGCGCTGCCTTGCTCCGGGTGACGCATGGCGATGATGTCGGCGTACTGCCCTACCATTTCCATCGTGTCTTCGATGGTCTCCCCTTTATAGAGCGAACTGAACTGTATTCCTTCCGCGGTGAGGACATCTCCTCCGAGTCGGAGCATGGCAGTCTCAAAGCTCAGTCTCGTTCTCGTGCTCGGTTCGTAGAAGAGCGACGCAAGGACTTTCCCTCTCAAGAGATCGCTCTTGCCTTTCGTTCGCACGTTCTCCATCCCAAACGCAACACGAATAATCTCCTCCGTGTCGGCTCTGGTGAGCTGCTTCGTGGAGAGAAGGTGTTTGAAGGGGAGAGGCATCCGAATGTGGAGTATACGATATTTCTCCGTTTAAAGCTATGATCTCGCCGATGTCCACGCGTCAGATTGCAACCTCCACTCTCTGGCAGATCGGAAGCCAGCTCACCATGGCGGCACTGAGCGTGATCTCCGTGAAGTTTATCGCGATCGGTCTCAGTAAAGAGCTTGCGGGTGCATACAATTCTGCCTACGGATACCTTCAGCTTTTCGCCATTCTTGCGGATTTCGGTCTGTATGCCGTTTCGGTCCGCGAGGTGAGCTCGAGCAAGAATCCGGAGCGTGTGCTTGGCTGTCTTATTGTTCTTCGATCCATTATCGCAGTGTTGTCGCTTGGGACAGCACTCGTGATCGCCTGGATTGTCCCCGCGTGGTACGGGACGCCACTCCGTATCGGCATCACGATTGCGTCTCTCGTTCCTTTCTTCACGCTTCTTGCGGGTGTTCTTCGGACCTTGTTTCAAGTGCAGTACAAAATGCATCTCGTCTTCATCGCCGAGGTGACGCAGCGGATTCTCACCGCAAGTCTCATGGGTGTCATCATTTTTCTCGGGATCCGTCTGAGTACCGATGTCTCGGTGTATTACTCTTTCATTGCGATCGGAGCTCTTGGTGCCGTCGTTCTCTTCATTCTCTCCCTTTTCTTTTCCGTGCGCCTCACGAGGATCCGTCCGTGCTTCGATCGTCCTCTCCTTACTTCTCTCCTGAAGAAAGCGATGCCGTACGGCGTTGCATTTCTCTGCATCGCGCTCTATCGGCAGTTCGATCTTACATTGATTGCACTCCTCAGAGACGATTTCGCGATCCAGAATGCCGAGTACGGGTTTGCGTCTCGCATCGCCGAGATGACCTACATCATTCCAACATTTCTCTTAAACTCCACACTCCCGATCCTTGCCGATCGCCATGACCGTGGAGAGAAAACAGATACGCTGCTCGGGAAAACTCTCTTCCTCATTCTTCTTCTCGGTTCTCTCTCCGCATCCTTCTCGATTCTTTGGGCGAGACCTCTCATGGGGCTTCTCACGACCGATGCCTACCTTTCTCTCCCCAGTTCTCCCGGTGCGGACACGGCGCTCGCACTTCTTGGGATGCCGATGTTTTTCAATGGCATCGTTCTTTTCAGTTTCTACACGCTTCTCACAAAGCATGCGTGGCAAACACTCGTGTCACGCATGGTGATTGCGGTTGTTCTCTCGCTTAGCCTCAACTACTTTCTCATCGCGCGCTTCGGTTTTGTTGGCGCTACTGTCACATCGACGATTGTGCATCTCTTTCTCGCAGCGACACTGCTGCCTGCTGCGCTCAGAGTTCTGCCCATCTCTTTTCCGGTGTCGTACGCAGTCCAGTGGGTTCTCTTCACTGTCATTCTCTCCGTTGCCCTCTATCTTTCTCTGCCGCTCCTCACGACGACGATCGCGAGCGTGATTGGCGTCGTCATTGCCGGCGTCTCCTTGCCGATTCTTGCCTTTTCCCTCGGTTTCCATCGAATGTTCGCTTTTGGCAGGGCTTCCGAGGATATTGCACAAATATAAATAAAATGGTATAATAGCAGTATGATCAATATCAAACACACATTCACATCACATCTTTCAAAAGAAATTCTTGGTGGAGCCCTTGGGATGATCGTCGCGATTATGGCGTACAGTCTTTCGTCTCAGGAGGTCACGAAAGGTCTTCTTGTCGATTCCAATCCGACGATTGCAGTCGGTTCCGCCGAGGTTCGCGTCAATGATAAGAACGTGAATCCGGAAGTCCTGAAGCGTCTTGCAGCTCGTGCAGATCGGATCAGCAAGCAGGTTCAGGATTCAAGTCAGGCAGTCACTGCAGAAGGGATATCCTCCTCCGTGTCATCCGAAACGATTGTTCCAACCGCCACCGATCATAGCGATCGTGCAGCATGGATTGCCATGCGCGAAAAGCAGCGGAGTCTTTCGTCTGCTCACGATCTCGCGCTGAGGAAAGCGGCAGAGGAGCAGGCAGGAACATCATCGGTTGCGATGACTGAACAGGAAACATCGTCGATTCCTTCGTATGCACAACCTTCGCCCGATGATGGTACCCAGATACCTTCGGATACACATCTTCCGGACTCCGGTCCTCTCCTCAATGTCACACTTCTTCTCGCTCTTGGGCTAGCCGGAGTTCTTCATCGAAAGTCACTGATTGCCGCACTCTCAGGAGCGAACTAGCATGGCGCCATGCAGGCTGAACTTGCTCTGAGCATTCTTACAATTCTCCTCCTTGGATTTCTTTTGGTTGCAGTGTTTTTCGATATGACATCGGGACTTCTCTCCGATCTCTGCACCGCAGCTATCGCGATTCTTGCACTGTGCATCGCTTTCCTCTCACATTCACTCTTATCATCTTTCCTTGGAGCAGCCGTTTCCTTTGGCATCTTTGGCAGTCAGTGGATATTGAGCAGAGGAAGAGCCATCGGCAGCGGCGACATCTTTCTTGCCTCAGCTCTCGGACTCTGGCTCGGGCTTCGCGGAACAATCATCATGATCTTCTCCGCTTACGCGATCGGCGCGATTGTCGTTGGTGCTCTTCTTCTTTCTACATTTATTTCTTTGAAGCAAAAGCAGATTCCGTTTGGACCGTTCCTCGGACTCGGTGCACTTCTTTCATATTTTTTCGGTTCGCCTATGGCGATGTATCTTCAATAAAAGAGGACGCTTCCGTGCCGTATAGGCAAACCGTGCCGACACGGCACGAAAGCGTCCAGATGCCAACTCGGATTGCTGCGTGACTCACGGGGAGAACGCCCCTCCGTAAGGAGGAAATCCTTTATGTTGACGAAAATATCATACATTCAATAGTGGTAGTTGTCAAAGGGGAGTCTCGCGCCTCACCCCCCAGCCACTCTCCCGCTCTGACGCTTGGGAGAGGGGTGCGCTGTTTTTTAAGAGAACAGAGTTTGCCTGAAGAAATCCATAGGCTCCCCCTTCTCCCCAACGTAGTGGGAGAAGGGGTTAGGGGACGAGGACCGTGCTATCCTTCCCCCATGAAAAAAGTCGCAGACAATCGCAGGGCACGCTTTGATTACGAGATTATCGATACGGTGGAAGCCGGAGTCATGTTGTCGGGGCAGGAAGTGAAATCGTGCAGACTCGGTCAAGTGAGTCTTACCGGATCGTATGTGTCATTTGCCTCGAGTGTCCCCGTGATCAAGGCGATGAAGATCAGCAAGTACGCGTATGCGTCGGGGCTTGATGGCTACGATCCTGGGCAGGATCGAAAACTTCTGCTCTCAAAAACGCAGATCGGAAAAATTCAGGCTGCGAGCAGTGAGAAAGGCATGACGGTGATTCCACTCGAAGTGCTTGCGGGGAAATTTGTGAAAGTCTTGATTGGGATCGGGAGGGGCAGAAAGAGACTCGATAAAAGGCAGAGAATAAAAGAGAGAGAAGTAGGCAGGAGGGTGAGACAGGGGAAGGAAGAGTGACGTCACAGAGGATTGACATTTTACTGTTTTCTGATTAAATGTCGGCGCTCTCAGAATCAGTTTTTGGGAGCAGATCACTCTTTGGCAGTATTGGCAGTTTTTACCGTGATGCAGGCAAAGTGTGCATGAGATTCGTGCATAGTCTGCCTGTGTAACGTTGACGCAGCATCTGCAGATGCCGTGATCCCTTGGTAAAGGATCGCGGTTTTACCACGTTTGGGACAATTGATGTCCTAGAAGGAGTTCTACCATGTCCGACGCTACTCTGGTTCCACGGAAACATCGGGCGGACTTCGGGTTTGATGCAACCGATGGTCATCATGGCGGCAAAGAAACAGAATTTGCCCATGTGGATCTCTTCGGCGGCACTGGCTCTGAAGCCAAGATCGTGTTCGGGCAGGCGCTGCTTCAGCAAAGCCTCGCTTTCAACGGTCTCCTTGGTCAGATCAATTTGGGAGTGTGTACTCGTCCACGAGTCGCGATTCTCAATAAGATCCCGATCAAGGATTCTTCGTTGTGACGGTCTTCATCAACTATGGGTCAGCGGACTACAAGTTGGTCGAAGATAACAACCATGAGGCAACCAAGTTGGCGATCGATAACTTCATGTTCGACACGAACAACCGTGCGCACATGCTGGCTCACAAAGATGACCTGCATGCGCTCTCACCGGCTGCGGCGGAAGCTGCGAAGCTCGCTGCCGCTGCTCAGCAGCCCTAATCTGTGTCGGATCAATCAACTGCCTCTTACCAAAAGGAGCGGAAACCCGTGACGAGCAATCGTTACGGGATTTCCATGTGCCTGAAAAATTCATAACCGCTATTCTTTCGTTCGTGTCCCTCCTTCCCCCTCAAATCCAAAAGGCAATCGAAGAATTCTCTAAGCTCCCAGGTATCGGACCGAAGTCCGCAGAACGACTGACTTTTCATCTGCTCCGAAGCAGCAAGGCGTCGGCTGAGGGGCTTGGTGGCGCATTGCTCGCGCTTAAACATGATCTCAAATATTGCAGCGTCTGTCAGATGATCACGCTGAACCCCGTGTGCATGATCTGTGATGACCGCACGCGTGACCGATCAACAGTGCTCGTTGTTGAAGAACCACTCGAAGTCGTCGCATTCGAGAAGGCGGGATTCAAAGGTTTGTATCATGTGTTGCATGGTGTGCTCTCACCGATCGACGGCATGGGACCCGAGCAATTGAAGCTGAAAGAATTGATCGACCGATGCAAAGACGGAAGCGTGAAGGAACTCATTATCGCGACGAATCTCGACGTCGAGGGGCAGGCGACGGCGGCGTACATCAAACAAAGATTGTCATCGGTCGTTCCAAGCATTACACGGCTCGCACACGGACTTCCGATGGGAGCGGATATCGAATTTGCGGATCAGACGACACTCAAAGAGGCGATTGCGGGGAGGAGGAATGCGTGACTGAGTCCATCAGGCAGCTCCTACTGACAGTTCAGATATTTTTAACGTTCCATTTCCTAGGGCAATCACAGTTTCCCCCCACTCATTACTTTCTTGAGTAGTAGATCCTTTGACTGGAGCGAGGCTCGGCAATGTTTCTGTCGCATTTTGCACGCGTCGGAAAATTTCATAACTTTCATATCCACATCGATTTGCAACTGCAGCTCTACCTTTTTCCGTTTCCAATTCCACAGGATTTATTCCTTCGGTTGTTCCATCGGCTTTTTTACAGAGGATGTTTAGCATGGCAGGGAAGAGAAAGAAAAATAAGAAAAATTCTGAGTCGAAATATTTCGGAGTCTCGTTGAATGTGCTCCGATAGCAGGCGCAGTATGCCGAGCAAAAATACATCGTCAACATTTCACGGGCGGTTTTATCATCTTTGGCTTTGAGAAGCTGAAAAATCATCGAAAAACCGGAAGCGATCTCACGAGTCCACACGAACGTTCTCCAAGAGCATTTGTTTTTCGCATTCCCTCCTCACCTCATTCCGTCTACCGTGATCCGTATGAATCTAGTGACGCCTGAATGGCTCGTCTTCGCAAAAGTGTTTCTTAGGCATCCCTGGGATGTTTCTTCCATTTTTCGCACGCGTACGGCGGTCGCGAAGCGTCTTGCGGATCGAATTCGTGAGTGGCGACCACAGGTGATCGTCGAGTACGGACCGGCGACGGGGTCGGTCTCCAGGGCGATTCTTGCGGGTGGAAAGCTGGCAGCGAGCTCATCTCTTCTCCTCATCGAGAAGACGCCGGAATTCGTCGAGTATCTCAGGCGCACGCTCCACGATCCGCGTGTTTCCATCTTCCATCGATCTGCCACGGATGTCCTCAAAGTCCTCGCGGAGTGCGGTCTCGGAAAAGCTGACTGCATTTTCTCGGGAATTCCGCTCACCCTCATACCTGTCGACAGTGCCGATGCCATTCTTCGGAACACGCGTGAAGCACTCAACGAAGACGGTCTGTTCGTCCAGTATGCTTTCAGACGCAACAATATGGAGGTGCTTCTCCGCCGGCATTTTCAAAATGTGCGGAGTAGGACGGAAATTTTCAACATTCCGCCGCTGATGGTGTTCGAAGCGAGAAAAAATTAACGAAGTTCGTACGTCAGCGTGACGTTCGAGGTGATGTCTTGTTCCCCTGCGGGGATCGCCATCGCCGCATCGGCTTCCATCCCGCCCCCGCCCATTCCCATACCTTTCGCATACATCGGAACAGGTCCGCCGTAATTATTGTCTTCATTGAAAGCCGTCAATCGACCGAGGCTCATGCCGAGAGCTTTTGCAAGGACGACTGCCTTTGCCTGCGCTTTCTCGATTGCCATTGTCCGGGTCTGCGCCTTCAAATCATCAGGCTTATCGATCGAGAAGCCGATACTCCCCGCCTGATTCGCCCCGGCATTCGTTGCGACCGTCAGAACATCGCCGATAATGTCCAAGTCACGCACCTTCACACTGAGCGACTGATTTGCCTGGAATCCGCGCGGCACTTGCGTGCCGTTGTTGTAATCGTAGACGGGGTTCAGCCAAAAGCTCTGCGTTGCAATGTCTTTCTCTGCGACTCCTGCTTTTTTGACGGCTACGAGTATCGCGGTCATGTTCTTTGTCACGAGTGCGATCGCCGCTTTGGCAGTCGGCTGTCTCCCGGTCTCGACACCGAAACTAAGTTGAGCGATGTCCGGAGCCGCCGAGACTTTCGCATCTGCAAAAACGGAGATCGTCGCCGGGTTTTGCTGCGGCGCTGTGACTTCCATGTTTTTGCCGGTGAGGTAGAAGACTCCGCCGATGATGACTGCCGCGAGCAGCGCCCAGACGGGCGGTCTCACGTTGATGGTAGAGTTGGATTCCATAATGATGGGAAGTGTAAGAGGGAATACAAGAAAGCACAATTGACGTTGTCATGTGTGAGACGTACGAATGGCGATATTCTTACATTTTTTTTGAGTACTTCGCATACCCCTCTTTTTCGAGCTTCTGTGCCAGTTCCGGTCCTCCGCTTTCGATAATATTGCCTGCGATCATCACGTGCACATGATCCGGAACAATGTACTCGAGAAGTCTCGCGTAGTGCGTGACGATGATCGCGGAGAAATCGGCGCCGCGCATGCTCTCCACACCTTCCGCAACGATCTTCAAGGCATCGACATCCAGTCCCGAATCTGTTTCATCGAGGAGCGCGAGGCGAGGCTTCAGGAGCCGCATCTGGAGGACTTCCGCTTTCTTCTTCTCACCGCCTGAGAAGCCTTGGTTCACACTTCGTTCCGCGAATGTCGGATCCATGTGAAGCGCCTTCATTTCTTCTTCGAGTTGCAGCTTGAATTTCACCGGTGACATTTTGCGATACGCGGGGTCCCTAGTTTTTCTCTGCGCGTCACATGCAGCGAAGAGGAAATTCCGAAGGCTCACCCCCGCAAGTTCCTTTGGGTACTGGAAAGCGAGGAACATGCCGAGTCTCGCCCGCTCGTCTGCGGGAGACAGAAGAATCTCTTTTCCTGCAAAATGCAGGGAACCGCTTTTCACATCGTATGCGGGATGCCCCATGAGCGAGGAGACAAAGGTCGATTTTCCGGAACCGTTCGGCCCCATGATCGCATGAACCTCACCCCTCTTCACTGAGAGCGAGAGATTCTTGACGATGGGCTTCTCTCCGACAGAGACGGAGAGCGACCGGACGTCGAGGAGCGGCAGAGCGAGAGATGCTTTCGTCATTTGACCGGATCATACCTCAAACGTAGGCTTGCCCTATGTCGATTGTTACATTCATCCACCCCGATGGCACCGTGCAGAAGGTCGAAGGGAAAGAAGGCGATACGGTTCTCAAGATAGCGCTCGAAAGCGGTGTGCCGATGGAACATGCGTGCGGCGGCAACGGTTTCTGCACGACGTGCATGTGTGATGTTGAGAATGGCATGGGCAATCTTTCTCCCAGGAACGATCGCGAAGAAAACATGGGCGTGACAGATGATCCGAAGAGGCTTTCGTGTCAGGCGAAGGTAAAAGGTGATGTGAGTGTGAGGTTACTGGAGGATTGATATCACATTGAACCGTAGCGGAGGTTCGTAACCTCCGCGGCTTTGACGTAACCGCGGAAGATAGGGATCTTCCGCTGCGCCTTACTGCTTCGCTGCGAGTGCCGTTATTTTTTGCTTCACTCCTTCGTTGTAGGGCTCGATCTTATTGATGCGTCTGTAGACTTCCTCCGCTTTCGTCTTGTCTTCAAGTTGCACATAACACTCCGCGAGCAGGTGCATCAGTTCGGTGTCCCTGGAGAGTCTCTGGATTGCTTTCTCGAGAAGCGGTGCCGCTTCCTTGAATCGTTGTGCGGCAATGCACGCGCGTCCGAGTGCCGCGGAACGTTCGGGTGTCTGCGGGTCCAGATTCAGCGCCTCTTGATAGGCGAAGCAGGCGTCGACGTACTTCGCTTGCTTGTAGTACGCGAGCCCGAGATTGGCGTAAAAAGAGACATCCGATCTCTTCGTTACGAGTTCTTTGTAGAGCGCTTCCGCCTTCGCTTCCCTTCCGGTCGTGAGGTAGAGCTTCCCAAGTTCCGCCTGCGTGTCGATGGCATCCGGATTGATCGTGAGAGCTTGGATCAAAAGGTGTTCTGCTTCGGCGTGGTTTTGGAGTGCGATTTCCTTCTCCGCAGAGCGCATCAGCGATCTCACTTTCTGGAGTTCGATAGCCGACGTGCGAGGATTCTTCCGAGGTTTTGCGGCGACCTGCTCGTCAACGATGGTTGCTCCGCGATCTTCGACGGATTGAAACCGCATTTTCACCGATCGCACCAGTCGCCGTACTCCTCTGTTTCGAAGGAGGATTCTCCCAAGCAAGAGGGCGGCAATGCCAAGAAGCGCCGTGAGGAAGAGGAGAACGTACATCATGGGACCGCGAAGTCTAGCACTCTGGAGACTCCACTGCCAATGCAAATCGCTGCAGTAAAAGCCCGCGATGAGCGTTCGTTTCAAGCCCGGAAACCAAGTTCATGTACGCCGTGCAGAGTGCGGATCTCTTTGCGTCTTCGGGGTGTTCCCGGAGCGTCAGCCAAAGATGCAGCAGAAGTTCCTCCATGTTTTTCTTCGAATCCGCGTAGGTCATGATCCAGGAGAGTCTCTCGCTCAGGTTTCTCGCCTGCCAAAATTGTTTAGCTTGGCTGTGGAGTTGGCGCTTGCTTCTGAGCGCATCGGGATCTCCGAGCAATGAAAGCAGTTCTCCGGGAGCGCCTTGAGAGAGATGAAGTGCAAAGGCTCCATCATTATCTTCGTGACCCTCAAGAAGCGGACGCATCGATTTCTTCGGGAGCGGGTGGAAGCGAAGAATACGCGTTCGGGAGGCGACGGTCTTTAAGAGAGAGTGCTCACTCTCGGCAGTAAGGATGAAGACGACGCGAGGTGGGGGTTCCTCCAGCGCTTTCAGGAATGAGTTGGCGGCTGCGGACTGCATTCGTTCCACGGATCTGATGAGGCAGCACAGGTGCCGAGAGGATCCTGTTTCCATCAACCTCTGTCCGAGAGCCCGTATGTCTTCGATGCTGATCGAGTCGGTTTTTGCGGTCGGGGATTTGCTCCTATGTTGCTGAGAGACGTTCGAGTATTGCCCGATCACTTTCCAATCATCTTGTTTCTCTTCGATCCAGAGTTTATCGAGACAGAGGAGATCGGGGTGGATGAGTCTCTCCACTTGGTCTTTGAT
>SICN01000041.1 GCA_009691405.1 Candidatus Peribacteria bacterium
GGCGTCGAGATCGCGAAGAGATTCAAAGTGCGACCGGAAGTCGTGCACTGCATCGCCGCACATCATCAGGATATTCCGATCGAATCCGCCGAGGCATTCATCGTTGCCGCCGCCGACGCAATCTCGGGTTCACGCCCTGGAGCCAGACGCGAATCGATGGAGGCGTACATCAAGCGTCTCACCGAACTCGAGAATACGGCGAGGAGTTTCGAAGGAATTTCGAAAGCGTATGCCATCTCCGCAGGTCGTGAGATCAGAGTCTTCGTCGATGCAGGAAAAGTCGACGATCTCCGTCAGCAGCAACTCGCCAAAGACATCGCCAAGAAAATCGAATCCGAGCTCACGTATCCCGGTGTCATCAAAGTGAATGTCATCCGCGAACGAAGAGTGGAAGAGACGGCAAAGTAACAAGGCAGAAAGCGGGAAATGGCAGAAAAGGCAGGAAGGAAAATACGTTCCTGCCCTTTCTGCCTTTCGTGGCTTCTTCATGTTGACCTCACTCCTCCCCTCCTCTAGACTTTCTCCGCTTTAGACGATACGACCCCATGGATCAAGAGGGTCTTAGAGTCGATCTCTATTCCCCTTTTCCCCTTCTTCTTATGGCTGAACAGAAAAAATTCGACCGAAGCAAGTCGCACCTGAACGTCGGGACCATCGGTCACGTCGACCACGGTAAGACGACGCTCACGGCCGCTCTCTCCATCAACTTCTCTCCCGCAGACGAGAAGAAAACGTACGATCAGATCGACAATGCCCCTGAAGAGAAGGCTCGCGGTATCACGATCAACACGTCGCACGTTGAGTACGAGTCCGCAAAACGCCACTACGCGCACGTCGACTGTCCCGGTCACGCCGACTACGTCAAGAACATGATCACGGGTGCCGCCCAGATGGACGCCGCCATTCTCGTCGTTTCCGCTGCAGACGGACCAATGCCCCAGACCAGAGAGCACATTCTGCTCGCGCGTCAGGTGAACGTTCCGTACATCGTTGTCTTCATGAACAAAGTCGACATGGTGAAAGATCCGGAGCTTATCGAACTCGTCGAAGGTGAAATCCGCGAACTTCTCACGAAGTACGGATTCCCCGGTGACAAGACGCCAATCATCAAAGGTTCCGCACTCAAGGCCGTCGAAGGCGACCCCGAGAATATCCAGAAACTCAAGGATCTTCTCGACACGCTCGACACGTACATTCCTGACCCGAAGCGTGAGGTCGACAAACCGTTCCTCATGTCCGTCGAAGACGTATTCTCGATCAAGGGTCGAGGGACGGTCGCAACAGGAAGAATCGAGCAGGGTAAGGTGAACATCAACGACCCGATCGAAATCGTCGGTATCAAAGACACAAAGCAGACGGTCTGCACCGGTGTTGAAATGTTCCACAAACTCCTCGATTCAGGTCTTGCCGGTGATAACGTCGGTATCCTCCTCCGAGGTGTCGAGCGCACGGATATCGAGCGCGGTCAGGTATTAGCCAAGCCCGGTTCCATCAAGCCGCACACGGACTTCGAGGCCGAAGTCTATATCCTCACGAAAGAGGAAGGCGGTCGCCACACTCCGTTCTTCAAGGGATACAAGCCTCAGTTCTACATCCGCACGACTGACGTGACGGGTGCTGTCGAGCTCCCTGCAGGAGTGGAAATGGTCATGCCTGGTGACAACATCAAGTTCACGGTTGTTCTTGGTGCTCCAGTCGCCATCGAAATCGGTACACGCTTCGCCATCCGTGAAGGAGGTCGAACCGTCGGTTCCGGTGTCGTGACGAAGATTACGAAATAAGCATTCTGCCGGTCAGAACCCTGTCTTCGGGCGGGGTTCTGCTCCGGATTGATTTCTCTCCTGTTCTTTCCCACCACTTCCATGATTCCCGCAAAGAAAGCCGTCACTGAAAAGAAAGCTGCAAAGAAAGCTACTGCTCCAAAAGCAGTGAAGGCAAAAGAATCTGTGAAGAAAGTGGAAAAGCCGGCTGCAGCAAAAGCAGCTGCAACCGCGAAAGCGGCTTCTTCTGCTGCGCCCGCGCAGACACCGAAGATCAAAGGCATTCGTATCCGTCTCTCGGCATTCGATCACACAGTCCTCGACGAAGCCGCACTCAAGATCATCGATACGGCTCTTCGAACCGGTGCCATCGTCCATGGTCCCATTCCTCTGCCGACAAAGCTCCGAAAATTCACGGTGAACCGCTCCACGTTCGTCCACAAAGACGCACGCGATCAGTTTGAGATGCGGATCCACAGGCGCCTTATCGATCTCTCTGAAACAACCTTCAAGACCGTCGATGGGCTTCAGAATCTAAGCCTTCCAAGCGGCGTGGATATTGAGATTAAGATGGGGTAAAACTACGGTCCTCACTCCGGCTCTGCGGAGCCACCTCTCTCCATCGGCTGGAGAGAGGGAAATCATATTGAGAAAAGCCTGGGCTCCCCCTTCTCCTTACGCCGGAGAAGGGGCTAGGGGATGAGGACCGAAACGAAGTGGAAAAACATCCGTTTTTCTGCTATACTTAGAGGATTATGGAGAAAACTCACACAAAAAATTCCATCATCGCGCTTTTCTTTCATTGGTACTACCTCGAAGCACCTGCAGGAATCCTCCGTGGCTACGCAGCATATGCCCGTTCTTTTGCTGAAATCTTCCCGTTCCTCTTCCTGCTTCGGACACTGTTTTCGCCATGGAAAAACATCGTCGACAGAAGCCCGATGCATGGTATCGACCTCAAGAAAATCACAGAGAAGCTGAGCCTCGGGCTTCTCGCATGCATGGTCGGCTTCTTTGTACGCATCCTTACGATTCTCCTTGGACTGATCGCTGAAATGCTGCTTCTGGCAGCAACAATCCTCTATCTCACAGTGTGGCTGACTTTCCCGATCTTGCTTGTCCTCGGTACAGCCTACTGCATTCAATCTCTATGACTTCCGTTTTCGATATTCGGCACACGCGAGCCTACGCCGCACTGGTTGTCCGCAAAGTCGTATTCGGACTGTATGCAGTCATTGTAGTCATGCTGGCCTTACTACCGCTTCTAAAAGAAGAAAACATTACGCAGAATCCCCTGCCTCTACTGACAGCAACCGCACTGCTCGTCTGGATAGCATTCGTGATCGAATCGTTCCGCAGACGTAAGCTCAAAAAAAGCACCCCGAACGAACATCCCGAAAATATTGCAGAACTGCTCTCGTATCACATGGTGCTGCACCTCAGCCGAAAAACAACTGTCAGTGCAGAGACGCTTCTCGAAGCGGCAACAGAAAGTAGGCGTGGACTCTTCGTGCTGCAACATATCGGCATCGAACGCAGTGACATTCTCGCGGCACTTCTGAAGAGTTCCGAAATCCCACTCGAGGCTTGTCTCGACTGGTGCAGACATTCCATGAACGAATTGAAAACAACGCGTTTGGATTCAACGGCGACGATCTACGCATTCATCACGAATATTCCCGTGCTGATGGCTCTCCTCGAGAAAGCAGACCTGAGCCTAGACGACCTCCGGAAGATTCTTCAGGCTGAGGCATTTCACTTCGAGCTTCAGGAGAAACGAAAACATCCCTTCAGCCCTGCGATGCTCGTTCGCCTTCTCGGGTCGATCGGGCGATCGTGGGTCATCGGATACAACACGGATCTCGAGCGACTGACCAAAAACCTCTCCACGCATATCCTTAGCCACGAGCGCGCAGTCGTCGTGCACCAAGATATCATCAACAATGCAGTGAAAATTCTTCAAAGCGGTCTGCAAGCGAATATCCTGCTCATCGGACCGAGCGGGACCGGGAAACGAACACTCGTCGAGAATATCGCCTATACCATGAGGCAACAGGAACTTCGAAGCACTGCACTGTTCAGTGACGTATTGCTCCTGAAAACCGGGTTGCTTCTGTCCGGGAGCAATCATAGTGATCAAATCCTCTTGCATGCGCTCAATAACACGAAAGAAGGCGGCAAGTTCATCCTCGTCATCGAAGACATCGCAATGCTCTTGAAAGCGGCTGATGCAAAACTGAAAGACATCCTCATCAATATTCTGGAATCAAAAAACATTCGAACGATCTGCATTGCAAACAGCGGCGATTACTCGGCGCTGATCAAGACGGATTCCGGTCTCGACCATCTCCTCCAGAAAACGTTCGTCGAAGATACGGATGACGAAGAGACGATGGCAGTGCTCCTCGAGGAATACTTCCGCATGGAAAGCATGAGACGAGTGCGCATCACCTACAAGGCTCTCAAAACACTCCTGGCACTCTGCAAGCGTTATATCGGCAAAGGAGGCATGCCCGGCATTGCAACGGAAGTTTTGGAGGAAGCGCTGCTTACCGCACGATCGACAACGACCAAGATCGTCACCGAGGACTCGGTTCGCGCAATCCTCAGTAGTCGCACGCGTGTCGATGTGAGCATGCTCACAGATTACGGCAAAGAGAAACTGATGCACCTCAAGGAGAGCTTGCAAAAAGACATCGTCGGACAGGAGCATGCGATCGACTGTCTCGTTGCGGCACTCAAGCGCGGAAGACTGAATATCGGCAGCGGCAAGCGGCCGATTGGGACATTTCTGTTTCTCGGTACCACGGGACTCGGAAAAACCGAAACGGCGAAAGCTCTAGCGAAAGAGTACTTCGGCGGAACCGAACATATGATCAGAATCGATCTGAACGAATACTCGAATGAATCATCGATCCCGCTTCTCATCGGCGGGCAAACGGAACACGGATTCACCGAAGGACTCCTCACCAAGAAAATCCAGGAGCAACCGGCTTCGATCGTCCTCCTCGACGAAATCGAGAAGGCACACCCGAAGATCCTCAACCTGTTCCTGCAAATTCTCGATGAAGGCACGCTGACATCGGGTGACGGTGAGAAAACCGATTTCAAGAGCACGATCATCATCGCCACGAGTAATGCAGGAAGCAGTTGGATGGCGGAACACACGACATTGCAGGAGGATCAGGCAAGGGAAGATTTCCGCAAGGCACTGCTCGAAACCGTCATCTCCGAACGAACATTCTCCCCGGAATTCATCAACCGTTTTGACGAAGTGATCGTCTTCACACAGCCAAGTACTGACGAAGTAAAACAACTCGCAATCCTGATGCTAGGTGAGGTGATCCAGAGATTCATGAAAGACCGAGGCATACGCCTTACGATCGCTCCAGACGTTCTCGACCTGCTCGTAGCGAAAGGCTTCTCACCAAAATATGGCGCTCGCGAGATGCGAAGAACAATCACCCAGATCATCGAAAATTACTTGGCTGATTATTTGCTCTCACACACGGTCGGACGAGGTGGCGAAATTGCGATTGAGGGGAGGGATTTGGAGAAGAGATAAATACTAAACAAATTAATATGGCAAACACTGAAAAATCAGAGCCAGAGATCGAGATGAGCCCTGAGCAAAAGGCTCAGTACCGCTTAATGCTCGCGGAGACCCTGCGAAGTGCACGTACGTATGGTGGCGATGAAACATCATTCGATCGACTTATTGAGACGGGAGATCGGTTGGATCAATGGATGCGAAACACATTCGGTAGCGGGAAAAAGCTTGATGATGAGGCAGAGGAAAAAATTGCCGAAAAAGCAGATGCACCAAAAGTAAGAACAATCGACAGTGTTCTGGATATTGCCTCAAAAAGTTTCCGGGCAGCGATGGAGGAACCTCGTACTCTTGGTGAAAAACTAAAAAAACTATCGATTGTGCATAGCACGATCGACAGGGTTCTGCTGCCACCGGGAACACAAGAAGTTATCGGCGAAGACGGGACTGGAGAATGGAAAGAAGCAAAAACCGAACCACGTATCGAACGTCTGCTTGCAGTACTGCAGGAGCACGGTATCTTCACGGATGATCTGATCGTGACACTAGGTATCACGAAGCCGAACATGATGCGCAAAGAGAGTTATGCACTGATCGAAATCCCCCGCATCGGACGCGAGGTTCTCGTATGCAATCAGGTCGGTGAAGCGACATTCGTGAGTCGAGGGCACCTTGATCTGCAGACCTACCTGCAGAAGACGAAAGAAGAAATCGGAGAATTGGAAGGAGTAGAGAGAATCGTAAGTCCAGGACTTGGTGAATGGGAAACAAGAGTAATCGAGGCACTTCTGAAAGATATCTCTGCAGGTGAGACGAGGAAGATTGATATAAAAAATATGGATGCGCTGAGACGAGCAATTATGGAGAAATGCCAAACAGGAAAGGAGTGGATGGGAATGACTCAAAAACAGAGACATGCATTCAAAATTGCAGGACGGGGAGAAATAGCAATTGCTACAGCTTTAGGATTGAAACTAAAAAATGCGTGCCGAAATCCATATGAGCATGCGCTGCTCGGGCAAGCTATCTACGGTTCTACAATTGAGATAAGCCAAGCATTGAATGATGAAAAGGAATGGCTAGTAATCGCAGAGAAACCTGAGAAGCTCAAAGAGTTAGTACGCGCAGCATTTCCGACGGCAAAGGGATGGATAGGGATGATAAATAAACAGATGACTGAATTCAAAATTTCGGGACGTGGAGAAAGAGCAATTGCTACAGCTTTAGGATTGAAATTGAAGAATCCGTGCGGAAATTCCTACGAGCATGCGCTGCTCGGGCAAGCTATCTACGGTTCTACAATTGAGATAAGCCAAGCATTGAATGATGAAAAGGAATGG
>SICN01000011.1 GCA_009691405.1 Candidatus Peribacteria bacterium
TGTTTCTTTTCTTGAACGGGAAAAGATATTTTCTGCCCTTCTTTGGAACAGAAAACGAAAAAGGCGCTGCCAGCTGTTTTTTGAGCTGAACGAGCATCTACACAAAGGGTAGCACAGCTTTTCTGATTTGTCACTCAGAATGTAACCTTTTCTTCCTATCCGAAGGCTGGCTGTTGTCCAAGAATCCCTCTGACAATCTGCAGATCCCCTGTAATCTTGCCCCAATCGAACGACCTAAGTGCGTCCAGTAACGACAACCAGCAACGAATAAAGCTTCTTACTCCTGATCAGGAATAAACCTCAGCGCCAGTCCGTTGATGCAGTACCGGAGACCTGTTGGCTCTGGACCATCGTTGAACACATGTCCGAGATGACCTCCGCACTTGCTTCGGATCTCCGTTCGGGTCATTCCACTCCGACTCGAGATATTTTCGGATGTTATCAGCGAGTTTCACCTGTTCTTCGATGAGGAGGATATGCATGAGATGATATTATAGAGCTAAAAGATGAAGGAAACATTAAGATCAAAGATTTCGAGTGATGATTTTCTTTCCGGGGTTTGCTACACTCCTGCGTCTTTCAAAGACATTGTACTTATTTCCCCCACATTTTTATGAAGAATTTCTTCACTGTTTCCGTCTGCGCTTCCGCGCTGATGCTCGCCGCTTGCAGTCAGCAGCCTGTCGATAACGCCATGCCTGTGCCCGACGATGCGATGATGCAGTCAAGCGAGGCCATGATGCAGAGCTCTGCGATGATGGACAGCTCCGAGGACGCTGCGATGATGAAAGTCGAAGTTGACGCAATGATGAAGTCCAGCGAGGACACCGCTAACTAGTCGACGCACATGGAGAAAGGGGCATGCATCATGCATGTCTCTTTTTTTGTGCGAGCTAGACCTTTTTCTTCATCACGTCTCGCATTGCAGCGGATGCGGATTGCAAGCTGTTTTGCAGTGCCTTTTCTTCCTCCTTCTTCAGTCTCGAAAGTATCCATGATGCCAGATCCGCTCCTTCCTGCTTGGGTCCGAGCCCGATTCTGAATCTCGGGAAATTTTCTCCAAGGATGTCGACAATCGACTTGAGCCCGTTGTGAGTTCCCGGACCTCCGGACATCCGGAGTCGATGCGTGCCGAGCGGCAGATCGATGTCGTCGCAGCACACGAGGGTTTGCGTTGCAGGATCGAGTTTGTAGAAGTCGACAAGTTTCTTGATCGCTTCGCCGGATCGGTTCATGAATGTCGACGGTTTCACGAGCAGGCAGGGCAGACCGTCGATTTCGATTTCGCAAACCGCGCTCATGAATCTCGGCTTGTCGCTCCAGTCTCCTGCCTTCAATTCCTGCGCCACGGCATCGAGCGCGAGCCAGCCGATGTTGTGCCGTGTGGACGCGTACTGCGTACCGGGGTTGCCGAGACCGATGAGGAGGAATTGTGGTTTCATTGATCTTGATTATAGCGTTTGGATAGATTGAACTTGAGAAAATTCCAAAAAACTAAATACCAAATTCCAAGATGCATTATTTCTTTTTGGATTTTGGAATTTGAAATTTGAAATTTTGTTCCTGTGCGCTCTTCTTCTGGAGCGATCCTGCGACAAACTCTGCGAGAATTTCTTGCACCGTGCTCGCATCCTTCAGATTCTTCGTGTGCAGATACTTCTCCATATTTTGGAGAATGACCGATTCAACCATACGGGGGCTCTTCACGTAGTTCATCCCCATCGTCGTGCCTGTGGATATTTTCTCGATGTCCATGTGACCGTATCCCAGAAGTGTTCCGACGACGCCGTTGATCTCGTAACTCACGCCTTGCAAATCACTGAAGAGTACGCGCGAGGAAGTCCGGTGGAACCATCCATGCCATTCGAGGTCGATGATGCCTTTGTCCGTGATGAGCCATGCGTCGAGGTAGTAGTCCATAAAGTTTCTGATCCACCAGATGAGCACGAACAGTGCGGCTAGCGCAATGCCGTAGAACAATATTTTACTCGGAGAAAACGCGAGAATACTCCAGATCGCAATGAAGACGATCGATGGCAAAAACAGATTCCTAAGCCCCATGAGCCAGTGCTTGTGCACCACGAGTTGTATCTCTTCCTCATCGTCGAGGTGTCGCGAGAAGAAAAAAGACTCAAGCATACGTGACAGTGTACAGGAAGGACTTGAGGAAATTCCAAAAAAGAAAACCCAAATTCCAATTCACTGTTTTTTTATTGGATTTTGGTTTTGTGAAATTTGGAATTTTGCCCGTTTTCCCATATACTGCTTTCTACGCATGGTCACCCCTGTCAAACGATCTCTCTGGTTTCACCTCTTCGATGTCACGCTTAATATCGTGATCATTGTTGCAATCGTTGCGATCATCAGGACGTTTATCGTGTCTCCGTTTCAGATCGAAGGAAGCTCGATGGTCGAAACTCTCGAGCACAAGGAGTACATCGTCATCAACAAGTTTCGTTATCTCTTCACGACACCCGGTCGCGGCGACATCGTGGTGTTTCGACCGCCGTCCGATATGTCGAAGTATTACGTGAAGCGCATTATCGGGCTGCCGGGAGAGACGATCGTGATCCGCGACGGTTTCGTCTTTCTTCGGGATGCCAATAAAGGAGATATCAAACTCGAAGAATCCTACTTGGGTTCGATGAGCAACGGAAAGACGTATCGGTATCCCGTCAACAGCGGTGATACCAGTGCGGAGGTTTTCACCGTGGCTGAGGGTCAGTATTTCCTGCTCGGGGACAACAGACAGGGAAGTCTCGATTCGAGGAGTTTCGCGCACCTCGGAACGAGTGAAGCCGCATTCGTTCCGGAGCCGAACATTAAGGGCAGCGTTTGGTTCGTCGCGCTTCCGATCACGAAGATTCATGCTTTCGAGCCGCCGAACTATCATCTATGACCTTGCGAAAAACTCCGTCTTCACGTACTATGGTTTCAGCCGACCGCTTTTTTTGCGTAGGCATTGATCTATGAACGCCTTTCTCCAGTACATTCAGGGAAGCCTCGAGGAACTCCGCCTCGTTCGCTGGCCGACACAGCAGCAAGCGACAAAGCTTACGATCATCGTGATTATTTTCCTTGCGGTGACATCCGCATTCTTCGGCATCGTCGATGCAATTCTTACGGAGCTGATCAGTCTCACTCTTCGTTAACACTCATTCCCCTTTCTCATGGTCAAACAAGATCCATCAGCAGGACGAAATTGGTACGTCATTCACACGTATTCAGGGTACGAAGACAGCGTGAAGAAGTCCATCGAGCAGCGCGCAGAGACGTTCGGAATGAAGGATTATCTTTTCAGTGTCGTTGTTCCTAAGGAGAAGCAAATTGTCTTCAAGAAAGGAGAGCCGATCGAAGAGGAGCGCAAGCTTTTTCCTGGTTACGTGCTCATCGACATGGTCGTAACTGATGACAGTTGGTACATGGTTCGAAACACTCCGAACGTCACGGGTTTCGTCGGCTCCGGCAATATTCCGGTTCCGGTTACCCCAGAAGAGTTCGGTGTCGTCGAGCGTCGCATGGGAGAGGAGACGGCGAAGTTCAAGAGCGATTTCCAGGTTGGCGATCTCGTCATCATCATCGACGGACCGTTTAAGAACTACGAAGGAACGGTGGATGCCGTGGATATCGACAAGGGCAAACTCACGGTGCTCGTGCTCATTTTCGACCGCGATACTCCGGTCGAACTGGACTTCACTCAAGTACGTAAAAAATAGCGCTTCACTGTTACGCGCGCCCAGACCCCGAGAGCAGTCGAGGGGTCGAGTTCGCCTTCACACAGGTCAGAAAGAAATAATCCTTTGGAATGTTTGTATTCTTTTTGACATTGTTCATTCAACAAACAAGAATGAACGTGTCTTTTCCCCAATCGCTCATGCGCGTCTCTCGTCTGTTTCTGACCTTGTTTTTTGCTGCAATTTTTCTTCCCTCGTCCGCTGCCGCTCTCGAGGGCATCGGTCCGAGGGTGACGGTGACGGGGACGGTGCAGGAGGTGCGACAAACTCAGAAACAGAAGTTTGATCAGATCGGAGGGGTACTCATCATCAAGGCGACCAATGGTCAGATCGTCACGGTTGTCCTCCATGACACTGCAAAAATTATTTCCGAAGGGAAATTGAGCAGAAAGACTCTCATCACCGCCAACATCCAGCCGAATATGCTCGTTCGCGTCACGGGCTGGAGAGTCGACAGCAAAACCCTCACCGCTTCACTCGTGATCATCCAGAATATCGAGCTCAATCCGGCTCTCAGTCTCGGCGGAGTTCTCCAGGAGATCAACGGCAATAAGATTTCGGTTCTCACGGATGACGGCAAGACCAGAGTGCTCACCCTCACCAATGAAACTGTTGTGAATATCAGTTACGAACTTACAGGTGTCTCTGCTCTTTCCTTACTCCAGAAGCAAGTTCTCCTCACGCTCAACCCAAATGATCAGTCGTTGGTTCGCATTCTTCGCGTCACCGGGAACAAAGGCATCATCCAAAGGAAGTGACGCTAGCTGACTACCGGTCTTCGCTTTCGTCTGAGGACCAGCGCGAGAGAGCTTCCGAGGAAGATCGTCTGTGACACTTGTGCGATGACGTAGGCGATTGCGAGCGCAAATACGCCGTATTCACCGATCAATGCTGTGCCGGTCGCAACAGCGAGCGTGCAGCTCACCACACTCGAGATTGCCGGCCACTGGGTGTTCTTCATTGCGTAGAACGATCGCAGGATGATGTGGTTCGTGCTCTCAAATGGAATGGCGATGCAGTAGATCAGAAGCGAAGCCGTGAAGAGTGGAATGACGGAGTCTCCGATGCGCAGAAGCATTGCGGCAACACCCGTCAAAAGCGAAAGCACGACGGCACCGGGAATCGCGATGGCGAGGTTGAAGAGGATCCCCTGCCTGATGACGCCACTCATCTTTTCGTACTCACCTCTTGCTGCCGATTGGCTGAGAAGTGAGAACGATGACTGTGCGATCGCAATACCGACGATTCCCGGGACGAGCGATTCGAAATTGCTCGCAAACTGATTGAGCGCGACCATGCCGGGCTCCAGTCCCGATGCGAGTCTATCGAGAAGCAGCAGCTGCAATTGCAGTGCGCCGAGTGCTGCCATTCGGGGAATGATGAGAAGACCCATGTGTTTGAGCTCAGGATGCAGAATATTTTCCGACAATCGGGAGAAACGGAATCCGGCTTTTCGTGCGCCCACCGATCGAACGATCAGGTAGAGAATTGTGCCTGCGATCGTCCCGATCATCGGTCCGATCGGACCCAGGATGGGGCTTAAGAGGTATGTTCCTGCGATCGTGCCAAGTGCCCAAACAATCGGAGTGATGCCGTAGACCCAGTAGCGTTGCACGGTGATTAGGTACTGCCCCAATGTGTTTCCGAAGACAAAGAGGAAGTTTGTGAGCAGTGCCATCCTGCCGAAGCGGATATAGAGCTCGAGACTTGGTCCTTCAAATTTCACCATGTGGGGGGCAAGGAGAGGAAAGAAGATCGCCATGACGAGTGCGATCAGACCGAAGACCGTACCGAAGACAAGCATGGTGCTTGCGGTGATCTTGTTCATTTCCTCTCTTCTCTCATGTGCGAGATGCGATGCAAGGAATGGAACAAGTACGACGCTTAGGCATGACATGACGAAAATCTGAAACAGCAGGTCGCTCGGACGGAATGCGGCGATATAGACGGACGCGACACCGATCGGATCACTGTCGAGCGGGTACATGATCGAGAATGCTTGGTCTCTGAGAAAACCACAGCCGGAAGAGAGAAGCTGCAGACCTGCAAGCACAGCGGCACCGCCTGCGATGCGCTTTTGGCTGAGGAGGGATGCAACTAACTTTTTCATTCTTCGAGCATAGCAGGTGCGCAATTGAGAATGTAGAACGGAGAATGTAGTATTTCGCCATGCCTCAAGTCACTCTTGCCTTCTCCGCGATGACCGACGACAAGGTGAAGTCGTGTCTGAAGAAGCATCTGATCGGACTCACCGTGGAAGAAGCGAGGAAGGTCGAGACAATGCTCGGCCGAGCACCGACACTCACCGAAGCGACGATCTGGGGAATACAAGGGAGTGAGCATTGCAGTTACAAATCCAGCAGACGATTCCTCAAAAATTTTCCGACGACCGGTAAGCATGTGATTCTCGGACCGAAAGAAGACAGTGGCATCGTCGCGATCACGGACGGTCCTGTCGGGAAGCGCTGGGGGCTGGTCGTGAGTCACGAGTCTCACAATCACCCGTCGCAAATTGTTCCGTACGAGGGAGCTGCCACTGGAGTCGGTGGCTGTGTTCGCGATGTGCTCTGTATGGGAGCGAGGGTCATCGGTTCGCTTGATTCGCTTCGACTCGGCGATTTGAAAACGGATGAGAGTCGTGCAATCGCAACCGAGGTGATCCGAGGGGTTGCTGGGTACGGCAATGCGCTTGGCATTCCGAATCTTGGAGGAGATACCGTGTTCGATGCTGCATACAACAGAAATTGCCTCGTGAATGTCGTCTCGGTCGGGATCCTCCGCGAGGACGAAATCATCCACAGTTATGTTCCGAAGGAAGCGGGAAAAGTCGGATACGACATCATAATTGTCGGGAAGCCTACGGACCGAAGCGGCTTCGGTGGTGCGTCATTTGCGAGCATCGCCATGGAGGAAAAAGACAAAGAGAAGAATGCAGGTGCGGTGCAGGAGCCGAATCCGTTCCTCGAGCGTCATCTTCTCGCATCGACGTACGCACTCTTCGATTGGCTCGCCCGCGAGGGGAAGCTTTCGAAAGTGAGTTTCAAAGATCTTGGGGCAGGCGGCAACGTGTGCGCATCGGTCGAACAGGTGGCACCACTTGGTATGGGCGCAACGGTCGATCTTGAAAAAATTCACGTGGCACTGAAGGGTTTGCCTCCGGAAGTGATTGCGTGTGCGGAAACTCAGGAGCGCTTCTGCTGGATCTGTCATCCGGGTCTTACCGACCACATTCTCCGTCATTACAATGAGACGTGGGATTTGCCGAGCGTTGCGACAGGTGCTGGTGCATCGGTTGTCGGTACGGTGAATGAGTCGGGAATCTACACGCTTCTGCACCAAGGCGAGTCTGTTTGCTCTGCACGCTCGGAAGACATCACGTCCGGACTTCAGTACATTCGTCCCACGAAAAATCCTGAGTTGAAGTTCGAAGAACCATCGATCACGTGTGTCAAAGACATCGTAATGATTGCTAGCCAGAGTTTTCGTCTTGGAGACATCTTCACTGCGCTGATTGCTCATCCGTCACATGCCAGCAAGTCGCGCGTTTTCCGTCACTACGACAAGAATATTCTCGGCAATACCATCCTCGAAGCCGGCGAGGCGGATGCGAGTGTGATCATGCCTCTCTCGGACGTGCAGAGTTACGAGATCGACGGTGTGCATCCCGATTGGGTTTCGGCTCTTCCTCCTTCCGATCGGTTTGTGGGCGTTGCGCTTGCATCCGGTGGCAACGGTCGTTATGGCAGGATCTCTCCGTACCTGCAGGGAATCAATGCGGTTGCAGAGAACGTGAGAAATGTTGCAGCGGTTGGTGCTATGCCTCGTGCAATCACCGATTGTTTGAACTACGGAAACCCCGAGATTCCGGAGCAACTTTTTGCACTCGAGCAGGGCGTGTCAGGAATTTCGGATGCTTCGCGAGGTCTTGCGATCGAAGACGATGCCATTCCTGTCATCAGCGGCAATGTGAGTCTCTACAATGCGACGCAGGAGGGCCCCATCGATCCGACTGCCGTTGTGTGTATCGTTGGCGTGATGCCAGACGCGAATAAGGCGAGGTCGATGCAGCTGCAGTCATCCGATTCATTGCTGTTTTTGCTTGGCGACAGAAAAGATGAGTGTGGCGGGAGTGCTTACTATCAGATTCTCGAAGAGATCACCGGATCGAAGCACAATGCACTTCTCGGGAAAAATGTTCCTTCTCCGGACTTTGCAGAGACGAAGAAACACATCGCTTTTTTACATCGGGCAATCGGCAGCGGTCTGCTCCGATCTTGCCACGACATCAGCGATGGAGGACTTGCGCTTGCGCTTTTTGAAATGACTCGATCTTCACGGCGCCTCAGGGGTTCCGTTGGCATGATCGCAGACCTTTCGGAACTTTCTTCCGATCTTCGAAACGACACTGTGCTTTTCTCGGAAACCGGTGGATTCGTTCTCGAAATCTCGGAGGGAAATCTCGAGCAACTGCAATCTCTGGCTCGGGAAATCGGTACTTCTCTCCTGCCGATCGGGAGAACGCTCGAGCTCGAAACGTTTACCGTGCAGAGAAACGGTTCCACTCTTGTGTCGAAGCCTCTCTCGGAATTGAATCGTTTGTATGAGCAAGCTCTGCCGCGTCTATTGGGTTCTGAATAGATGGGGTGGCAAGCCAAAATGCTTGTTCCCGCTCTCAAAGTTTGATTCAATGCGTTCATCAGCATGCATCTTCGAGGTTCTCTCTTTACTGCCCTTCTGCTTACTGGGCTTTTTGTACCTTTCTCTTCGCATGCCGTTCCGCAAGCGAGCATTACCGTGGAGCAGGTATCGGGCAAGAGTCTTGGATCGTGGGTGCTGCTCTCCGGCAATGGGACGACACATTCCAGCACGGATCCCGGGGTCAATAATTCGAGTTATTCCTTCGGTCTTACGGATTTCGGTCCTGTGACGATCACTGCATTGCCTCCGAACGGAATGTCAGCGAAAATCAGCATTTTTCGAGGAGGAGAGCTCGTCAAGACTCTCGTTCTTCCCCAGTACTCCTTCACACTCTATCCGAATGACACGTACCGCTTTCTCGTCCAATATTCCTTAAGTCGGCTCGGAACAGTCGGTCTCACCAGTGATCCTTCGGGAGTTCGTTTTCGCATGAAAGGAAGAGGGACCAGAACCTATAGCGGAGTGACGCCATTCACCGTGAAGAATGTTCCATCCGGATCGTACTCTGTTCTCATGAGTGCTCCGGAAGGCTGTTTTCAACCTCGTCCTCATACGGCGGTCATCACCCCCGATACTCGCATTGCCGTTCATGTCACCATCAATTGCACGAAGAATCAGAGCGGATCGACGGTGCAGAGAATTCGACCTACGAAGAGATCACTCGTCGATTACGCCGAGCAGAGGGAGTTCAACAGTCGGGGAACCAGGAAGTGATCGATCGTTCAGTGTTTCAGAAGTCGCGCTGCGAGTTCTGTAATATCCCCTGCTCCCATCACCACGATCACATCACCGGACTTCGCTATCTTTGAACACAAAATTTGTTCAGTCTTTTCCATTTCACCTGCGAATAGACAAGGTTTTCCACTCCCTTTTGCTATTGCTTCGGCCAATGCCTTCTCATCGACTCTTTCGCTCTCTCGATCCGGTCTCGCATCGTACACAGACGTCAGGAGAATTTCGTCGGCATCGCCAAACGCTGTTGTAAATTCATCCCAAAGCTTCCGCGTTCGGTCGTGCGTGTGCGGCTGGAAGACGGCGATCATTCTTCGGTTTCCGTATGCTTCTTTCATCGCTGCAAGCGTTGCTCTGATTTCTTTTGGATGATGGGCGTAGTCATCGATGACCGTCACTCCGTTCTTCGTTCCTTTCACTTCCATTCTCCTCCATGTTCCTGTGAAGTTTTTTAAAGACTCACGAGCGATATGGTCATCGACCCCAAGATGTCTTGCAAGAGCGAGGACAAGCTTCGCATTCTGCTTCATATGATTTCCCGGTACTCCGAGTTCAGGTGCTTCTTCTTTGTCCGCATCAATGCATGTCCGTCCAGACGCTCGAGCAATCTTCATCGATTCCTCGTCCAGTCCGTGCGCAATGATCGTTCCGTTTTTCGGCAGCGAAGAGAAAAATTCTAAAAAAGCTTGTCGGTAATCATCGATGTCGGTGAATGAATCGAAGTGATCTCCGTCAGTATTCGTGACCAAAATAATCGATGGCTTCAAAAACAGGAATGAACGTCTATACTCGCATGCCTCAACGATCCAAAGATCGCCTTTCCCCTTTCTCCAGTTCTTTCCCTGCAGAAAGGGAACTTTCGTGCCGATGATCGCACTCGGATCACGTTTGGCATCAACAAGAACTTGCACTGCCATTGCGGTCGTCGACGATTTTCCGTGCGTTCCGCAGACGGCGATCAGATCTTTGCCGGCTGTTAGCTCTCCGAGTGCTTGGAAGTACGAGATCTGCCGCACTCTCCTTCTTGCGGCTTCCGTGCGTTCTGGAGAGTCCTCCGGTATTGCTTCGGAATACACAAAGAGATCTAGGTCTTCCGGCATGTTTTCCCCGTCCTGTTTCAGTGTGATCTGTATTCCTTGCAATCGTAGATCTCGAAGCAGCTCCGAGTCCGTACGATCGGATCCATGCACTTCGTCACCAAGCGAACGCATGTGTGAGCCATACGCAGAGAGTCCGATGCCGCCGATGCCGGAGCAGAAGATACGCATTTCGTTGGTTGCGGGGGCAGGATTTGAACCTGCGACCTCCAGGTTATGAGCCTGGCGAGCTACCGGGCTGCTCCACCCCGCGTCAGTTGCCGGCGCAGTATGAAGGACACTGCGCCTTTAGGCAAACGACTGCGGTTTCTCTTCTTAGGTGGACTTTTTCAGTTCATCGATCTTGCTCCTGTTGAACAAGTACAATTTCCAGTGATCGACGACGCGAATATTCCTAAGATTTTCTTCGTAGATCGCCTCTTTTTCTTCCGCTGTCAGATCCTGGCTTTTGTCGAAGTGGATCGGTTCGCTGTCGGTGCGGATGTAGAGGACCTTCTCTCCGGGTCTCAGGAGGTTGAAGTATTCCTTCGCATACTTGTCTTTGTACTGCGATGACTGCAGGTACCGGAGTTCCATGTACCCGGTCAGCACATCTGCTTGCAGCTTGCTGTTCCTCTCCTGCATCAACAAGAGCTGTCTGTCGAAGAGAATGTTCTTGTAGTACGACAAGGCGAGTCCGAATGCCATCAGACCGACAACACTCAGCCCAATGACGATCGTCATCTGCTTCGGGAACGGTGCGATGTCTTTGTATCTCATGGAATGAGTATAAATCCAACCTGTAGTTGTCACAGTGAGGACAGCATATTTCATCTTGTACCCCTTGTCGAAATCCGTATAATACTTGGGCTATGGCAACTAAAAAGGCCGGTGGGTCTACACAAAACGGCAGAGACAGTCGAAGCAAGCGCCTCGGCGTAAAGCGCCATGCAGGCGAAGCAGTGAACGAAGGCGAGATCCTCATTCGTCAGAAAGGTTCATGGTATCGCTGCGGACCAAACACGTATCTTGGTGGAGACTGGACGATTCATGCCGGTAAGGCAGGGAAAGTCAGTTACAAAAAGTGCAAGCGCGAGAAATTTGACGGTCGCAGGGAGCTGTGCACTTTCATTAGTGTGGTGGCTGCGTAAGGTGATGAATAGTTTCTATAATAGTCGTTTGTTTCGGAATGCAAATCCTGATGAGCTTTTGAGATATTTTTCAAATTCGATTGCTTTCTTTTCTGACTGAAAAGCTGCATAGAAAACCACTTCTTCCGGTCTGATTCTGCTCGTTGTTGGAACTGAATGATTTCTATGTTTTTCAAGCCGTGCTTTCAGATCTTTTGTAAAACCGGCATAGAATTGCCCATTTTCCAGCTTAAGAAGGTACGTATAAAACATTACATTTAGGATAGCCCCACTTCGCCTCTAAGGCTACGCGGGGCACACTTCGCAGTCTTTGTAAGAAACGAATTGTGGCCTGCCACGCGAAGCTCGCATCAGCGAGCGAAGTGTGGTGGGCGAGGGTGGAGTTGAACCACCGACCGCAGGTTTATAAGTCCTGAGCTCTAACCAACTGAGCTACTCGCCCGTATCCAAAGTATACCTGAATGAAGCTTTGATTTTCTCATGCCGCGAAGTTGCAAACTGCTTGTCGGCCGAAGCTCTGAGAGAGCGAAGGCTGAAGCTACTCGCACATGATCAAGACGATACTCTTTTTAGGAGAACGTCTGAATAGGTTTTACTCTCGTATGTTTTCTCGTTTACCCCCAGCCGCTGATAGTAGATGTGTCGGCATCGAAACAGTATACCACGAATACTGATAACTTGCTTGAAATTTAGGATATGCTATAATGAACACAGTTTAAAACTGTTTCAAAATACACATCACACACAATGCCTCGCTCCACCTTTCAAAGGGTAACCATTCCTTCAGGACAAGAAGTCTATGACATGATTATGCGTGGCATCGAGCCCGAACTTGTGACGGCAAATCTTGGTGTTCTTGATGTGTCATACAAAGGAGAGAGCGTTGAGGATCATGCAAAGCGCTATCGTGGGTATTCGAAGGCCTTTGAGTTGTATCAGAAGGCTTATAGGACGTGGAAGCTGAATGCCAAAAATGCAGTGCACGCGTACAAGCATGCAATTACGTGCGCAGCGGAAAGAATGAATGCGACGGGAGAGAGTTCCATCCTTGCAAGTTTGGAAGGACAAATCAGCGCAGCATAATCAGTCTTCATTTTATTTACCCACATGTCCCATGCGTACGATCCCCTCTTTCTCCTCTGGTGAGCACGAGCAACGTCTTCTTGGCTTTGCTGCCGAAGGACAATCTGCAAAAAGCGGACCCGAGGAGGTTAATGTCTTCACTAAGGGATTCGATGCAATAAACGCTCCTACGCAGAGAGAAGGTGAAGAGGTCACTGAGAGGACTTTGCCGACTGCAGCCAGGGTCGCGAAGGAAATTGCGGAAAAAGACGCCAGGGAGCTTAGGAGCAACGTCGATGCTGCAGAGAAAGGTGCATCAGCCGGCGGATCCGCTGCAGGGGTTCTTGAGGAAAAAGATGTTTCTGATAAGAAGGATGAACTTGGACAAGTTCTTGGAAAGCCTAAGCAATTCCTCAATAAGCTCAGGAATGCAAATGCCGGTGTGGAGGACAAGCAGGAAACCCCACCGGGTGAACGTGAGATCGCCATCAAACAATATACGGCTTCTGTGCTTCTCGAAACAATGGGAGATGATTTTTATGAAATCGGCACATTCAATACGTCCGACAGTGGGGAGTGGAAATGGAAGATTACGCCGAAGGGAAGGCAAGCTCTGGAGAAGGTCTGCAAAGAGCACAATCTGAAGATGCCTGAACTGTCGAAGGCAAAGAGAAACAGCGGCGATGAGCATGAAAAAACGCATGTCTTTCAAATTGATCCGGACTCGATGCGTGCCTTCATCGTAGAGGCAAATGAAAAAGTTCCTTCGACGGCTGAGGTAAGTCATGAGAGGGAGGAACTTACCAATGCGTATGCAAATTCGAGACTGTTTGAACTTCTGGATCAGAGAAACACGACAGTCGGTGTCGGAGGAGTGCAGACGATGCCGGATGCAAGCGGATACAGACTGACGGACGAAACGTACGATGCACTCAAGAAAATTGCGAAGGAGAAGAGAGTGCAGATGCCAAAAACAGGGAAAACTCCAAACATTGTGCGAGGCATTTCTGCAGTCAGAGGTTTGGCGGGTGATTCTTATCCGGTGTTCATCAGAGAAAGGGATATGGTCGCTTTGATCAATGAAATAGAGCAAGCCACTGCGAAAGATCCCACGAATGCCGAAATCAATCGCAGGAGAGAAGAACAGCTCCATGTGCTTGAGGATTCGCGGCTCTTTGATCTATTGGAGAAGCGCGGCACGCCTCTCGGTCTTGGGGGCATTCAGACGATGCCAGATGCAAGCGGTTTCAGACTCAGTAATGAGACATTTGGAGCAATCAAGAAAATAGCTACGGAGATGGAAATACCGATGCCAAGAAGCGGAAAAACTCCAAACATTGTGCGAGGCATTTCTGCAGTCAGAGGTTTGGCGGGTGATTCTTATCCGGTGTTCATCAGAGAAAGGGATATGGTCGCTTTCATCATGGCTCTGCAGAGGAAAGAACTGAAAGAGTAAATGCAGAAACGACTATAGTTTGTACCTCCCCTCCTCGTGTCCCGGGAATTGCCACGCATGGTACGTTCCACCATTGAGCTGAATCTCGATCGGAGTCTTGTCGTAGGATCGTCGATCTTTCGTGTACGCTCGCTTCGTCGAGTAGTGCGTCACGAAGCTCCTCCTTGTACGTTCTTTCTTCTGCGTCAGAGAGCCGCCATGTACCAGTGATCCGTGCCAGAGGAGCACGTCGCCTTTCTTCGCGTCGAGGATGAGGGGCTTTTGCAGTCTCGAGCATTGTTCCTGGAGGTAGGCTTCGAAAGCGTCGATTTTCTTGGGATCATCGTGCTTATACAGCACACTGCCGTCGCCGAAGTCGAAGAGTGGAATTCGGTGTGAACCGGGGTAGTAGAGAAGAGATCCGTTCTCGGCGTCCGCGGGTTCGCATGCGACCCATCCACCGATGAGGTGCGACGGGATTTCCGCATGCACGTAGGGAAAATCCTGATGCAAGTGCTGTTCGCTTCCGTACTCGAACAGGAGCGATTGCATCGCGATGATCGGCTCGCCGAAGAGAAGCGTGAGAGTGCGAACGATCGTCGGGTGCATCATGATCTTCGCTCCCGCCTCGGAAAGGTTGTGGAAATCCATCATCCGGTAATGATGGTGCGTGAGGGATTCTTTGGGCTTGGAATCGGCAAGCATCGTGACACCCACGCCCTCGCTCAAGATCTTGCATGCCGGTCGTTCTCTCCATGCCCTTTCTTCGTCGCGCCAGAGGGCGTCGATCAGCGGCTCCTCGACTGCACTGCGAAGGGCGACAAAGCCTTCGGTTCTCCAATGATTCAACATTGTTGCTTCTTCTTCAGAAATTTCTTCGGCAACTCGTTTGCGTTTGATCTGCGATATGGCATCCGGTCGATCGAGCCAGGGAAGTGTATCCGGGGCGAACGCTGTAATCGGTTTCTTCCCCGGAAGAAGTGCGCGTAGCAGAGATAGAAGCATACCGTTGATTATACCAGCGCTTTCCTGCAGAGTTCACTATCGGGGTCACTTGACTCCTTTACTTTTCTTCATGAACATTCACCCATGCGTACTCTCACTCTTTCCTCAGTCATTCTTTCCGCCATTGCGTTTGCAGGATGCTCGATGACGAACGTCGCGATACCGGAGCCAGTCGATACTTCAGCGGGCATGTCCTCGTCCTTATCATCCGAAGTGATCGTTCTCTCCCCTGCTCCCGATTCGATTGTGAAGAGCCCTCTCACTGTTTCCGGTCAGGCGAGAGGTAACTGGTTCTTCGAGGCGAATATTCCCGTCTCTCTGGAGGATGAGGACGGTACCGTGATTGTGCAGGTTGGCGCTATGGCGGAGAGCGAGTGGATGACTCCGGATTTCGTGCCGTTTTCCGGTGTTCTTGTCTTTACGACGGACAAGGCTCGTGGCTTTCTGGTTGTGAGGAAAGACAATCCTTCCGGATTACCCGAGAACGATGCGGAGTACAAAGTCCCGGTGCGGTTTCAGTAAGAATCTCTGAAAAATGCAGGCTGCATCGTCATCTGCGTCAAAATTTGTCTCAACGTATACCGATACGTTTCGAGAAATTTTGTCTTGATTCCTTGCACCCCGCTATTTTTGAGAAATTCTTATTAATTTTTTAAGAAACTCCTTTGCCTCCGCCTTTGTCGTGACTTCTTTTCGAACCTGAGCATCGTGAAGCGCTTTCAAGGCTTTCCCCACCTGCTCCCCGGATTCAATGCTCAGAAGCTTCATTACTTCTTCTCCTTTCAGCAGAGGTTTCTCCGGTCTTGGATGGCTGTTTAAGAATTCATCGTAATCTCCGATGATCTCATCGTAGAGAGAGAATCCCGACGGGGTCGTTCCTGCGATGTCCAAATACATCACCTGCAGCAGCTCCTGAAACCACGGATGGAAGTACCAGTGCGCTTTACGTTCGTCGCTGAGTGTTTTGAATGATCCCATCATCATGTGGTGCTCGATGACCCAGCTGATCTTCTCGATGCGAGTACGCGGCATCTTCAATCGCTCCAGGATCGATGTAGCAATATCCGAGGAGACTTTCGCATGCTCATCGAAGTGAATGCGATCGGTGAGCGAGAAGGTCTTCGGTTTCCCGATGTCATGAAACAATGCCGCTATTCGCGTATCCGCGCCGTGGTCTTCCGTGAATGCGTCCGCACACTGCATGAGGTGATTCCAGACATCACCCTCGAGGTGATACTTGACCGGCTGCGCTACTCCTCTGCATGCCGCGAGCTCCGGAAGCACATGCGGAAGAACGCCGAGCTCAAGCAGATCGATGAGTGCTTTCGAGGGTTTTGGAAGTTTCAGAAGTTTCTCGAGCTCTTCAAGAATTCTTGTCCCCGACAGTGTTGCTGCAAGTGCGGCATTGTTCTTGAGTGCCGCGTACGTTTCGGGGTGATACTGACCGTCGATCAGCGACCGAAGTCGTACAAGACGCAAAATTCGAAGCGCATCTTCTTTGATTCTCGTGTTCGGTTCTCCGATGAAACGGACGAGTCGTTCCTTCAAATCTGCTTCACCTTTGCAAGGATCGAAGAGTTCTCTGCTCACCGGATTCCAGTACATCGCGTTGATCGTCGCATCGCGACGAAGCGCATCGTCGTCTCTGGTGCCGAATCGAACGGACTCCGGTCTTCGTGCGTCGACGATGTCATGATCCGACCGGTACGTCGTGAGCTCGAACGTCTGTCCTTTCACCGATACGACGACACTCCCAAGCTCCGCCGCGGTTCCATCCGATTTCGGAAATAGCTTCATGATGTCAGTTGGCTTTGCAGAGACTGCCATATCGATATCTGCAGGAAGCTTTAGAAGAAGCATGTCACGCACGGCTCCTCCAACCCAATAGCAATCGTATCCTGCGTCCATCAGGGTTTCCGTCACGCTGTAGCCGGCTTCGCCTTCTTTCGTGGCGAGTGTTCGGTCGATGATTTCTCTGAAAAGTTGCATTTCCTTGATGGAGTAGTAATCTGAAAGATATGGTAGATGTGAATCGTGATGAAATCGATGGGAGAGGTAGTAATCCCTTTTTTAAATTGACACCTGAAGCGATAGCAGGACTTGAGGGAAAGTGCATTGCACTGAGTGATGGCGGGGTCATTCTCGTCTCTGCCGATTCACATCGTGAGTTGCAGGAATTGATGAGGTGCCAGCATCCATCTAGTCATTATAATTCTTTTTGTTTGCCCAGTGCAGGGAGCGGGATTTTTGCGGATCTTGTTTCAGATATCGATCAATCCTTATAAGTCTTCGCATTGTAGTATCTCTTTATGCTCTATTTTGCTGTCGCCGGTGTTCCCACCTCCACTCCGAAACCCGGAGGAACAGTCGAGGGACTGAAGCATGCGCATTCGCTCGGAATTACCGCAATGGAACTTGAGTGGGTGCAGCGTGTACCCGAAAATCCTGAGCGCATGCTTGAAATCAGGGAGACTGCCGAGTCTCTTGGCATGTATCTTACGTGCCATGCGCCGTATTACATCAATCTGAATTCTCCCGAGAAAGAAAAACTTGAGGCTAGTAAGAAGCGCATACTTCTGGCGCTTTCGATGGGAGAGATCGCTGGCTTGCACTCCGTCTGCGTTCATCCTGCGTTCTATCTTGGCATGGATCCGAAGATTGCATTTGAAAACGTTCGTCGAGCGATCGATGACATCATGAAGCAGAAACAAAAGCTCTTCCCGCATGTGAACCTTGGGCTCGAGACGATGGGCAAGCCCACGCAGTTCGGGACACTCGAAGAAGTCTTGAAGATCAGCAAGGAATTCGACATCTATCCCGTCGTCGATTCCGCTCATATGCACGCGAGAACCAACGGGCTCATCAATACGACGAAAGAGTGGGAAGAGATGTTTGACCTCTACGAGTCGTACCTTGGCAAACAATCATTGCAGACGATGCACATGCATTTCTCGGGCATTGCCTACGGTCCGAAGGGCGAAAAACATCATTTGCCACTTCTCGAGAGTGATGCGAAGTGGACGGATTTCCTGGCTGTTCTTAGGAAGCGAAAGGTCGGCGGCGTTCTTGTTTGCGAATCGCCGCTGCTGGAAGTTGATACGATAAGGATGCAAAAGACCTATAAGAAGATGTAAGATAATCCTGTTCCCTTCTTCACACTCAATCATGAACATCGCAATCAACGGCTTCGGCCGTATCGGAAGACAAGTCCTTCGGATCATTCTCGAGAAGCATCCGGATCTCAATGTTGTACTCATCAACGATCTCACGGACGGCGAAACACTCGCGCATCTGTTTGAATTCGATTCGACGTACGGGCATTACGACTGTGGGACAGCTTGCTACAAAGACGGCATACTCTCAACGAAGCACGGAAAGATCCGAACTACGGCAAGCAAAGATCCGGCAACGCTTCCGCACAAAGAACTGAAGGTCGATGTCGTGCTCGAGTGCACAGGTTTTTTTACGAAGCGAGAGGACGCTGCACTCCACCTAAAAGCCGGAGCGAAGAAAGTAATAGTTTCCGCTCCCTGCAAGGACAAAGCCGACGCAACGCTCTGCATCGGGGTGAATCACACGACGTATGACAGCAAGACCATGCACGTCATCAGCAATGCCTCGTGCACGACAAACTGCCTCGCTCCGATGGCGATGGTGCTGGATCAATCCTTTGGCATCGAGCATGGACTCATGAATACGATTCACAGTTACACGAATGATCAAAACTTGCTCGATCTCCCTCACAAAGATCTGCGTCGCGCACGCGCTGCAGCCGTAAACATCGTCCCATCGAGTACGGGAGCTGCAAAGGCTATTGGAGAAGTTTTGCCGTCACTGAAGGGCAAACTGCATGGCATTTCGCTTCGTGTACCGACACCGACCGGAAGTATCACGGATCTCACGGTTGTCGTGAAGAAAGCAACCACGATCGAAGAAGTGAATGCTGCATTCAAGAAGGCCGAAGCGGGTTCGATGAAAGGCATTCTCGGCGTTGAGGATCGTCCTCTGGTTCTCAAAGATTTCGTCGGAGACAACAGAAGCTGCATCATCGACTCGGCTTTGACACAAGTTATTGGAGGAACGTTAGTGAAGACGTTTGGGTGGTATGACAACGAGTGGGGCTACTCTAATCGTCTTGCGGAGCTTGCGCAGTTTGTGGGTTCAAGACTGTAGCTGAAATGCCGCGTTTCAGTCTCGCGTTGAAATCAGGATCTGCGAGGAGATGGATTTGAGCAAGAAGGCGTTGAAACGGAAGCTGCAGGCTCCCTGCTATTGCAGAGATGCTTGCTGGTTTTGCATTCTCCTTTTTTTGATGTCGTATTTTATCCTTCTCAACTTCTTGTTCTATTCTTTGCTCATACGCATCTTCAATTTCTTTGATTCTTAAACCAACGGATTCCATATTTTCCACGCATGTATCGATGATGGTGCCCAAGTTATCAAAAAACAATTGCCTTGTCTCCGGATTGCTCGTCATTGACTTTACGGCTTGCTCGATCCCTCCTTCTGACAGAAATCTTTGCTGCATCCATTTGTACTGATCATCCAAACCTTCACAGTTCCTTCCGCACAGCGCGCTGACCACTGCATCTGTTCCTATGTTTGCGGCGTACTTCAGTTCGATCGGTCCTTTGCCGCTTTGGAAACGCGCAAGGCTTTTCCTCTGCATCATTCTTTGGATTTCTCTGATGAGTGAGGGCAGCGCACGCTCATGGATCTCGAGTGCTACGCATTCGCCAAGACAGGATTCGACCATGGCCGCAGTCTCCGGTTCATCTTTCAATTTTCTGATGATGTCCTCGAACCAGTGTTCCGTATTAGAAATTGTTGCAAGCGGTGATGCTCTTGCCTCGCGTACTTTTTTTAAAATTCTTAATCCAGAATCCATGGTATCATTTCTCATCGACCAATGAAGTATGAATGTCGGAAAGCGCTCTCTTGCTTTACGGTCGAGAAATGCCGGCATTGCCTCTTTTAGTGGTTTTCCGATCAATCCATTTGCAGTCTCTCCAAACAGCTGCATCATTCTTCCGATCGTGAGTGGAGAGAGAAACGTTGGGATCATTCTTTCGCTTGCCATAGACAACACGGTTTGAGCACCCGTCTGCATACCGACGGAGAGGGCTTCGAGCGCAGGCAGTCGAAGAGCTGGTGACAAAACCGTCGTCTTTAGGAAGTCTCTGCGCTTCATCTGCGAATGCGTTGCTTCATCATTTGTGTCTTCCCGATGTTCCTCTGCAATTTCATTCATGAAAGTGAGTTGACAAAAAACTATTTATGATTATAATCCCCGCAACTTTTCTGTCAACTTCTGCTCTTCTTTATAACTCCCACACTGCTAAATTTACCGGATATGTTTCATCTCGGAATAGATCGTGATGTCTTACTGTCAGTGAAAAGCGGGCATGAAGTCACATTTCATGATGGCTCAGGAAGACGCTTGTCGGGACTTGTCACAAAAATTGATAGTGTTCACCGCGGGATCTGGGAGCTTTTCACTTTTGTCCTAAATGATTTGAAAATCAATGACAAAGAACCACCGTTTACCACCTCGAAACGTGCAAACATAACACTTCGCATTTCTCGCGAGAAAGCAGCAGATGTAGCCTAACGGGAGGGCACTGGCTCACTTCTTGCCTTTCTCGTCTTCATCCACGACCTTGGCATCGACGACATCATCCTTGCCTTTCTTCTGCGCGGCTTCGTAGACGAGCTTGCCGATCTCTTGTGCTTCTTTCGAAAGCGCTTCGGTGGAGGTTTTCACTTCCTCGAGCGTCGCGCCTTCTTTCTTGAGCACTTCTCGAGTCTCGTTCATCTTGTCATTCACTTTCTTCTTCAGGTCATCCGGGATCTGTTTATCGTACTCACGCATCTGTTTCTCAAGATTGAAGATGAGGCTGTCTGCCGAGTTTCTCGCATCGATGAGTTCACGCTTCTTCTTGTCCGCTTCTGCGTTCACCTCGGCATCTTTCTTCATACGTTCTACTTCTTCTTTGCTAAGACCTGTCGAGCCCTGGATCGTAATGTGCTGTTCTTTGCCGGTACCTTTGTCCTTGGCTTTCACATTGAGGATACCGTTCGTGTCAATGTCGAAGGTCACTTCGATCTGCGGCATGCCGCGCGGAGCGGAGAGGATGCCATCGAGAATGAATCGACCAAGCGACTTGTTGTCCGTCGCCATCTCGCGTTCTCCCTGCACGATGTTGATCTCAACAGATGTCTGGTTATCGGCGGCGGTCGAGAAGACCTGGCTTTTGCTCGTCGGAATTTTCATATTCCGCTCGATGACTTTCGTCGCAACACCTCCGAGTGTCTCGATACCGACAGACAGCGGAATAACGTCGACAATCGTGATATCACGGTTGATGTCTCCGCCTATCTGACCTGCCTGGATCGCTGCACCGATTGCAACGACTTCGTCAGGATTCACTCCTTTGTGCGGTTCCTTGCCGAAGAGTTCCTTCACTTTGGCTTGCACGGCAGGCATGCGTGTCATACCACCGACGAGCACAACCTGGTTGATCTCGGACTTCTTGATACCTGCATCTTTCAGTGCGGACTCGCAGGGCTTTACCGTCCTCTCGATGAGGTCTGCGACGAGAGATTCAAGTTTCGAGCGCGAGAGCTTGATGTTCATGTGCTTGGGCCCCATCGCATTTGCGGTGATGAACGGCAGATTCACTTCTGTCTCCATCTGCGAGCTCAATTCGATCTTCGCTTTTTCTGCGGCTTCGCGAATGCGTTGCAATGCGATTTTATCGGTACTGAGATCAACAATCTGATCCTTCTTGAATTCCGCGATGAGCCAGTCGACGATCACCTGGTCGAAGTCGTCACCACCGAGATGGGTGTCACCGTTTGTGGACTGCACTTCGAAGTGTCCGTCACCGGAAATTTCGAGCACCGTGACGTCGAAGGTCCCTCCTCCGAGGTCGTAGACGATCACTTTCTCTTCCGTCTTCTTGTCGAGTCCGTACGCGAGGGTCGCAGCCGTCGGTTCGTTGATGATGCGCACGACCTCGAGACCCGCAATTTCTCCGGCTTCTTTCGTCGCTTGTCTCTGGTTGTCATCGAAATATGCGGGAACGGTGATGACGGCTTTTGAGACGGTCTGACCAAGATACGCTTCGGCATCTTTCTTGAGCTTCATCAGGACTTTTGCACTGATTTCCTGCGGAAACATGTCTTTGCCATTGATTGAAATGACCGTTCTCCCCTCTTTACCACCTTTCACTTCAAACGGCATGTTCTTTGCGTCTTTCGAGACTTCTTCGAACCGATGACCGATGAAACGTTTCGCCGAGAACACCGTGTTCTTGGGATTCGTTACAGCCTGACGCTTCGCTGCGATACCAACAATCACCTCGTTGTCCTTAAAGCCGACAATCGACGGGGTGGTGTTTGCTCCTTCGCTATTCGGGATCACCACCGGCTCTCCGCCTTCGATGACTGCGACGCAGGAGTTTGTGGTACCGAGGTCGATTCCGATAATTTTAGACATGAAAATGAGGGTAAATGAATTATCACTCGGTAGTATAGAGTGATAAACGAGCATCGTCAACAGCAATCTTCAGATTTTTTTGACACTGTGTTTATAGCCAGAACTGCAGTAGAATTGGTTCATGTTCCTCGACGAAGCAACCATCGAAGTCACCGGCGGAAGAGGCGGAAACGGATGCGTCGCATGGCGCAGGGAGAAGTATGTCCCCAACGGCGGACCGAACGGTGGTGACGGGGGTGACGGCGGAGATACGATTGTCGAAGCCAACTCAAACACGGACACCTTAAGCGATTACGCCAGCCGCAAGCGTTTTGCGGCGAAGCCAGGCGATCCCGGTACGAGCAAGAACAGAGCGGGTCATGCGGGAGAGGATCTGGTGCTGTTTGTTCCGCCCGGAACGATCATCATCGATCGTACGGATGCAGTTACTCCGAAGCTGATCGCCGATCTCACGCACCCGGGAGACCGCATCGTCGTTGCCAATGGCGGCCGAGGCGGCTACGGAAATACGCACTTTAAAACCGCAACGCGTCAGGCTCCCGATTTTGCCGAGCTCGGTGCCCCGGGTGAGAAGCGCAGTATCAGTATGGAGCTAAAGCTTGTGGCGGACGTCGGCATCATCGGGTACCCGAGTGTCGGCAAATCCTCGCTGATCGCAGCCGTGTCGAAGGCGAGACCGAAAATTGCCGAATACTATTTCACGACACTCGTTCCGAATCTCGGTGTCGTGCATGCATTTGATCGTGAATTCGTGCTGTGCGATGTTCCGGGACTCATCGAGGGAGCGAGCGAAGGCAAAGGACTTGGTGACAAATTCCTCAAGCACATCGAGCGTTGCGGCATACTTATCCATCTTCTGGACGTGAGTCGAGATGACGTCATTGCCGATTACAAGGCGATCAAGAACGAACTGAAGGCGTACTCCTCTTCTCTCGCAAAGAAGAAAGAGCTCGTCGTCCTCAATAAAATCGATCTCGTCGGAGGCGACGTCTCGCCGTGGCTCGATGCCCTGAAGAAAGCGAAAATCAAAGTCTTTGCGGAAATTTCCGCCGCTGCGCACATGGGAACGGAAGAACTGATGAAGAAGCTGATGCCATTGGTCTTGAAAGAGCGCGAGAAGAGACAGCTGACGCCGATCGACGATGAAGACGATCTTTCAAAGGATTTGCCGGTGCTCAAACCGCATCTCCTAAGCTCCAAGATGGGAGCGTATCGCATCAACCGCATCGACGGAGCCGTCCGAATTTCCGGCACTCGACTCGAGCAATTCACGTCGATGACGAACTTCAAGAATCCGGGTGCTCGTCAGCGTTTCCGCGATGTCGTGTCACGCATCGGACTTTTGAAGGCAATTGAACGGATCGTAGAAGCTGATGACGAGATTTATATCGGCACGATCAAAGTCGGCGAGCAGTTGCGCTGAGCTTGTAGCAGAAGAATGCGGTGTCTAGAATATCGCTCGGTTCGGGGCTATAGCTCAGCTGATAGAGGGCTACATTCGCATTGTAGAGGTCGAGGGTTTAAATCCCTTCAGCTCCACCATTAGTGACCTGTAAAACTGAAAGTTGCATTCCAATAGGTATTTCTGGCTTTAAATGCAGTTTTGAAGGAGTTTGAAAATGGATTTTTGGAAATTACCTAAAATCTGAGTTGTATCAAGAAATATGGCTAACCGTTGCGGTTTGTATGGAGTTTGAAAATTAGTTTTGTGAAAGTTCTCAATATCCTTGTTCTTTTTCCAGGGCATCGATAGTTTTTCGAACCTCACAAGCTTGTCTTAATTCAGGAACGGAGGATTTTACACAGGTGATATCTACATAGAAGTAGCACTCCTCACGCAGATAAGGAGTGACTATTTTGTCACAAGAGGCCAAGTCCTTGTTGTGAATGGCGCGAAGTTGTCTGCATTGTTCTCGCATTATTTCATTACTGAATTTCTCGCACTTATCGTACGTGAATTCCTCATATTTAAATGGGTTGGTATTGCTGTTTTGGCATTCAACCGTGATTGGATTCTTCATATATTTCTCCGAACATGCAAAACCAGTCCGCTCCGTTGGGAATTTTTCCGCCAATATCTTCCAAGCAACATCGAAGATACACTGCGAACGATTGAGGTTTCGATATTTAATGCAAGTTGCGGGGTCGTTACTTGGTTCTTCGTCTATGTGCAACCATTCAGAGTAATACTCCTGCGGGCGTGCCCAAGTAGGAAAGCGATAGCAGAGACCTCGGGGTGGCGAGAGTGTCCCAAAATATATCTGAAGCACGACACCGAGAACTCCAACCGCTGGTAAGATCCAAAAAAGAAATGCAGTCTTGGCTCTTGTAAGAACAACTTCTTTTGTGGATTTTCGATTGGCTGCTTTCGCAATTCCAAACGCAATCCCGAATAAGATGATCGATGTAATTCCGGGAATTGGTAACAGCAGGCTCGGAATATTCAGTAAGGCATATGGTATTCCGTACAACAAATCCTCATTGGATTGTCCAAAACAATTTGCATATGCGCCTCTCACCACAAGAAAAGTGGATAGGAGAACATGCGGCATAGCAACGCACATGCCCGCGATCCATGCATTGATAAATTTCTGTGAAGTTTTCTGTTCCATGTTTATCAGCATACGCAGGTGCTCAAAGTTTGAAAAGTCACGAATGCTCCATTGACTGAATCCGATTACAGGATCAGTTCGCTCTTCTTTTCGGGAGGTCTATTGAGAATCTCAATTACCGGTTTTATTGAATATCCTAGCTCCTGTAGCGTATCTACGAGGTCCAGCACATCCCCACCGCACAGCTCAGGAAGTTTGAAGTTCGTCACTAATGCTCCACCAACTCATGATCCGCGTTGTATTTTTTGAAGCATTTTTATCACCTCTTCAGCCGAAACACTTTTCGTTCTGCCTCCATCGGTAAAATCTACAACTGTTTTCCAGCCTTTCTGAGTCCTACAATATAATCCCGAACGATTTTTGATTTCTCCTTTATCATGCCTACAAGTTTATTATTTTGGATGCCTTGTCTGCTACCCTTCCCGCATGCACTTCGACGTTGCCGTGATCGGTGGAGGTCCCGCCGGGATGATGGCTGCGGGGAAAGCCGCTGACCTCGGGGCAACAGTGGTGCTTCTCGAGAAGAACACAATTCTTGGGAAGAAACTCCTGATCTCCGGAGGCGGCAGATGCAATATTTTGAATGCGGAATTCGATACGCGTTTGCTCACGGAAAAGTACGGCAAGAAAGGCAAAGCACTCTTCTCTGCATTCTCGCACCTTGATGTTCAAGCGACGATCGATTTTTTCGAGTCTCACGGGCTTCCGATAAAAGTCGAAGCCGAGAAACGCGCGTTTCCGAAAAGTGACAGTGCGGAGGATGTGCAAAAGACGTTGATTCGCTTCATGCAGAAAGGAATTGTGAAGATTTTGCTTGGCACAAAGGTTACTGACGTGAAGGTGAAAGATGGAAGCCTTACTTCACTTGTCACGAATAAGGGTTTGATCACGGCGTCGCAGTACATACTTGCAACCGGAGGAAAGTCCCATCCGGAAACCGGATCGACCGGAGACGGCTTTGTCTGGATGAACAAGCTCGGTCACACGGTGAGCGAGCCGGATCCAGCGCTGGTTCCCGTACTGATTCGAAATCCGTGGGTGAAGGATGCTGCAGGGATCAGCCTGAAGGGTGTGAAGCTGAGTGTGATCCAAAACGGCAAAAAACATCATTCCAGAGCCGGGAAAATGCTCTTCACGCATACGGGTATCAGTGGACCTCTTGTCCTCAATATGAGCAAAGGTATCGGGGAACTTTTGAAGGCAGGGGCTGTCACCCTGTCTCTCGATTTGTTTCCGGCTCTCGACACTGGTGCACTCGATCGAAAGCTTTTAAATATTTTCGAAGCCGGTAAGAACAGAATGATCAAGAACAACATTGGAGAAATTGTTCAGCCGAGACTTGGACATGTTCTTCTGATGCTTGCAGGAATCGATGGCTCAACTCCGCTCCATCAGCTCACGAGGGAGCAGCGCATGGAATTTAGCAAGCTTCTGAAAGACATTCCCCTCTCGGTCTCAGGACTCCTCGGTGCTGAGGACGCGATCGTGGCCGGCGGAGGTGTGTCGCTGAAGGAAATAGATTTCAAGACAATGCGCAGCAAATTGATTTCGAATTTGTTTCTGACGGGAGACATGTTGGACTTCGACAGACCTTCGGGTGGCTTCAGTCTGCAGATTTGTTGGACGACAGGGTATAGTGCAGGACAGAGTGCTCACGGAGCCCTAACTGAAGCCAAAAGATGAATGTCGAGGAAAGTTGACAAATGATAATAATAATTTACAATGAATGCATGAGCAGCGAAAAGTCAAAGGCCCTCAGAGATGCAAAGCTTTCTGATGATGAAGGGTTTTTTGATGACCTTCCGGATGATTCGCAAGCCGCGGACAATGGTGAGGATTTTTTTAATGACGCTGAACTGATTGAGATTCGTTTCAAAGACAGTCTTTCGCCCGTTGAATTTTGGCGCGGTCCTGAGAAGTCTCAGCTTGCAAAAAGAATTGCGGAGTCTCGCTATCATAAACTCTTCATCGATCTCGTGCATATTCGTGGCATGGACGGCGGTTGCTGGAGCATCCTCGTCGATGCGGCGCAGGCAGGCAAAAGGATCATTCTTTTGAACCCAAGACCTGAAGTCCAGAACTTTAGTTGGTTTCGGATTGCGACGAGGCCTCTCACTTCAAGCGCTTTTTTAGTCACTCCTGAATTGGTTGTACCCGACCTGCAAAGAAATGCGTTGCTTGCCGTCCGTGATTCCAAGACAAAAAACGTTTTTGAGGAAGGCATCGAATCTGCAGAGGATTCAGGAGAAAATATCAATGATTGGTATGCGCGCTACAGGATTGCAGAGGACACGATGGTGACGAAGCAGGCTGCAAAATCAGCGTTAGTGGACTTTGCTGAAGATGAGCAGCTGGATGAAGAATCGGAAGTCGCCTAGATCTACCTTGCTTCAATTTGCTTATGTCTTCCACTCCCGCCGAATTCGTCAAAGAGTTGATCCAAAGCGTCGATAAAAAAGGCAGGCAGGTCTACTGCGATACGGTCGAGGATTCTCCGAAAGTCACTGGCAGGAAGGGCAGGATTGCGGCTCTCAATCTTCGTATTCTCAAAGGCATCACTCAATTGCGTCTGACGGAAGCCATGTTGACAAGGTACGGGCTTGCGACTGCCGATACGAAGATCTTCGATTGCGGTGCGGCGATTGTTCGCAAAGTAGGTGGCGATTGGAAGCGCTATTCGGGCAAGGATTCTCCTCATCCGACTCGAATTTTCTCGGATTACGACTCCCCTTCCTCCGCATTCTCTCTTTGGTCGCAGGGTGACGATGGCAAAACCCTCACGGAGAGAAAATCGTTTGCGGCATCTTCCCTCAGCCCGAGAAAAGGCGACATCGTGACTGCAAAATTCGGTGTGGATACGTTACTGCAAGGAGTTTTGGAAGGAGGTGCGGTTACGGAGCACATTCGTCAGTGCCTGAGTGATTTCGAAGACGATGTTACGAACATCGGCATTCTTCTCAGGCATCCTGCGTTCCATCGGGCTTCGGATACGAGAAACGTTCCGCAAAGCAACATCGACACGCTTTACTCCGACGGTGCGCAGATTCATGCGATCAACAGACGCACCGTCGTCGAATGGCAGAACGCTCTGATGAAGCAGGGCGAACAGAAACTGCGCAGCTATCGTGCAGGAATTGAAATTGACGGCGAGGCGGAGATGAATCCGAACGTCGAAGATCGTGTCGCGGAGATCGACATTCGGACGCAGAACGACGGAACGATCCCCATGAACTTCGCGAGTCTCACGCCGCGTTGTCTCGTCACGCAACGAGATGTGTTGACCGGAGCAATCCGAGGAGAGCCCAAACAGTGGCTCAAAACGTATCGTCCTCTCCGTCCGAAAGACGGGGTTGCCACGATGGGAGCGAATGTCGATGTCAGTCCGGAATACCACGGCGCGATTATTCGAGTCGGTGACAGATTTACGGTCAGCTCTGAGAAGACGCAGTGGAGTCAGTAGATCCAGACTTTGCAGGAGGAAGACGGATCGCTAGAATGGGAATAGCCGTGGCCCGGTAGCTCATTGGTAGAGCGCTGCCCTGAAGAGGCAGGCGTAGGCAGTTCGATTCTGCCCTGGGCCACCACACTACTATTTGAGTCGGTTCAATTTTTGCAATGCCTCAGTATCCTTCGGATTCAGTCGCACTGCTTCGAGGAAAGCCGACCTCGCTTCTTTTCTTTTTCCCATTTGTTCGAAACATACTCCGAGGTTGAAGTAGATATCGCTTACGATCGGATTCAAGACCGCTGCTTCGCTGAGTACCTCGATCGCTTGCTGCCACTTCTTTTCGTTTATCAGGCGTGCTCCGAGATTGTTGAGTGCGATCGCTTCGTTGATTTTCATATCGGTCGTGTCATGAATGCCTCGCGCAAGACGAAACTCGCTTGCCGCAGTTTCAAACTCGCTTCGCTCGAGCGCATCGAGTCCCAGATTGCTGTGAGCGACATACGAATTCGGGTAGAGAGAAAGAACTGATGCATAGAGCGTTCGATTGTTTCTCCACGTCAGACTACGCCGGTTCGTTTGGAATCCGAATGTGGTGATGAGGAGGAGCCCCGTAAGCGTGAGTGCTGTCTTCTGCTTCTGCGTAATTTTCTCTCGGAGCAAGCGCAGTAGATACGCCATGATCAAGAGAAGACCGATCGACGGAACGTACGCGTATCGGTCCGATGCGACGTAGAGATCGGTGCCGCGCTCGATATTCGGAAGCGATGGAACGAGCATCACGAGGAAGATGCCGATCCCAGTTGCTATCATCTTCGTTGCGCGGCGATTGATGAAGACGAGTAAGCCCAAGAGCACGAGTGCGACGATTGGCATGAAAATGCCGGGATCCATCACACTGATCGTTTTGGAGTACGGATAGAGAAGTGACAGGTCGTGAGGAAGCAGAAATTGCGTCAGCGTGAATAGGATCGTCTTCGGAGCCATCAATGCTTTCTGCATGATCGTCGTATGAGCGATGGCTGCAGATTTTCCAATGAAGGCAATGATGATGAAGACGAATGAAAGCATTGCGTACGGAATCTTGTCGATGATGTTTCTCTGCGTGAGTGTACCAAGGCGTTGCCAATCGATGAGAAGCAGCGCAAGTGGCAGAAATACGATGCTGACTTTTGACAGAAGACCGAGCGCGAACAGTGTGATTGACAACGTCTTCCATCGCCTGCCGACATTCCCCTGCTTTGTCGCAGGCAGATACGTCGCAATCGAAGCGAAGCAGAAAAATCCTGAGAGAAGATCCTTGCGAGCCGAAGCCCAGAGAACGGCTTCTGCATTCTGCGGGTGCACGGCGAACAAAAGACCGCAGAAGACTGCGAACCAAGTGTTCTTCAGAAGCAAGAAGATGATCCATGCGACGAGGAGGGAGCTGAGCGTGTGTAGGAGCAGGTTGTCGAGGTGAACGAGTGCAGGATTCAGTCCTGCAATGTCATATTCCGCCTGATAACTGAGAAGCGTGAGAGGGATATAGAGCTCAGGATCGTAGCTTGTGAATGCCTTGCGCATGTTTTCGACGCTCAGTCCTCTGACAATCGGATTTTCGAGAATCAGAGGCTTGTCATCGAGATTGATGAAATCGTTTCGAAGTGACTGACCGTACACGACCAATGTCATGAGCAGAAAGCCAACCGGAATGAGCCAGAGTTTTCTCATGTTCCTATCTTACCTCACTGTGCTCGGAGGTCGCTTCACCATCGCAAAAGAGTGCCGCGTGCATCCAGTGGCAGACCCGAACCGGTAAACGCCGGCGGTGCATGTCGGAGCACATCGAGCACTGCCTTGATTCTCGCGAGTGGCTCTCGCCATTCGCTGCGAAATGATTGCTCTGCACTCAGCGGCACTCTGGATGCACTGAAGCCGACTGCATCGAGCCCAATGCTGCGTGCGATGAACAGTGCTCTCGGAAGATGAAAATCCTGGCTGGCGATGATGACAGAGGGCAGAAAATAAACATTCTTGGCTCGATACAGGCTGTCGTAGGTCGAAAACCCCGCATGATCGAGGAGGATTGCTCCGGATGCAACGCCGTGACGCATCAAGTACTTTCGCATCGCCGTTGCCTCATCGTAGTAGCGACTGCTGTAATCACCCGATACCAATATTTTCCCTCCCTTCTTCGATTGGTATAGAAGAATTGCAGCGTCGAGTCGCTGTGCAAGAATTCCGGAAACCTCTCCCGCATAGATTCTCGCACCCGGCACGAGAATCGCCTCGGCAGTCGGTGTGGTAGCCGGATCGACATGGATCCTTGGTTGCGACAAGAGGACAATCCATCGATCGATGACGACCAAAAGCAAAAGTGAGACGACAATCGCCAATGCTATTGTTCGTAGGAACTTCACACGTTCATTCTAGCGGACGATGCCGTCTTCTTTCATCCTGTACAGAAGTTCGAGGGCCGTCGGATTGCTCTGATCGATCTGAAGTGCTTTCTTGAGAGTTTGAGCGGCTTCATCAATCGCTTTCCTCTCGTAGAGTAGCACCGCAAGGGTGGAGAGGGAATCTGCATCATTTGCGTTCACTGCGATCACTTTCCGCAGAAATAGTTCGCTCTCGTCATTTTGTCCGAGCATCTTAAGAGCAAGTGCAAGATTGTACGAAGACTCGACGAAATCTGGCTTCAATTCGATCGCCTTTCGCAGAATCACTTCGGCGTTGCTCCAATCGTTGAGCTGCAGATACACCCCGCCGAGATTATTGTAAGCATTCAGGTACTGCGGATTCGTTTCGATTGTTTTTCTGTACCAGGAAACCGCTTCGACAAGCTTTCCCTGCTTTTGTTCGATTTGACCCAGACCGTATGCACTGTCTGCGATCTCGGGATCCGAGAGCATGACCGCTCTGTAGATTGTCTCTGCTTCGGCGAAGTTTTTCTTGCGCACGAATGCAGCCGCAAGGTTCACTTTCGTTTTTGCATCGGAGTGCAATTCCAGAGCACGGCGGAATGATGCGATTGCCGCATCGATCTCTCCCGAAGTCAGCTGCTCCATTCCAAGATTGTTGTGCGCGGCTCTCGAATTCGGATAGTGTGCAAGTACGTTCTCGTAGAGAGTTGTGCTGTTTTGCCAGATCGCAGTCTGTTGTTGTGTGAGTGCGCCAAACGTAAGCAAAGCGCAGATTATTGCCGCAGCGACGACCATTCTACGCGAAGACACGGATCGCATGTTCGTCGCACTTCGAAGCCAGAAGTCAGCAGATGTCCCGATGAGCACAAGAAGTCCGACCATCGGAATGTATGCGTAGCGATCGGATGCGAAATACACATCTCCCCCCTTCGCAAAATTCAGAAATGTCGGCAGCAACGTCGCAAGGAAGAAGAGCATGCCGAAGGATGCCATGCGATTTCTATTCCTGAGGTAGTAAGCCGCACCGAGAAAGAGGATGACGAGTACGAGAGGTATCGCAAAATCGGACGACAGGATCGTGATCGGATCCATGTAAGGATAGGTGACCGAAAGATCCGTTGGCCAGAGAAACTTTTGGACATAGAACACTGTGCTCTTGCAAGCCATCAGAATTTTTTGCAGCAAGGTCGATGAAACAAGATTCTCCGTTTTTCCGAAAATACCGATGATGCCGAAGATCACTGCAAAGAGCACGTACGGAATTTTCTCAAGCAATCTTTTTTTGCTCATTCCCCGCCCTTGCACATCATCGATAAGCAGAAGAACGACAGGCAGTGTCACCACCATGACTTTCGATAGAAGTCCAAGTACAAAAAAGAACACTGACATCCAAAAAAGTTTGCGGCTCTCTTTCATCGTCGCGTACAGATAACTCACGATTGATGAAAAGAAAAAGAACGTGGAGAGAACGTCTTTTCTCGCAGACGCCCAAAGCACTGCTTCGCTGCCGAGGGGATGAATGGAAAAAAGCAATCCAAGACCGATGGCGAGCCATCCATTCTCGAGAAGCAAGAAGAGAAACCACGCAACCAGCATTGCATTCGCCGTATGAAAGAGAAGATCAGTCAGATGGTACGCAAACGGGTTGAGTCCGCCGATTGCGTGACTGATCTGATACGAGACGAATGTGAGAGGAATGTAGAGTTCGGGATCGTACGAAGTGAATGCAGCTTTGATTGTGTCAGCATTCATCGCGACAACGATCGGGTTATCGGTGATCAATCCATTGTCATCAAGCGTTACAAATTGGTTCGAGAGAGAAGATCCATACGCAGTAAAACTCACTGAGAGAAAGAGCAGCGCCACAAGACAGAGCCGTGAAGGAGACGGAAGAGGGGGAAGCACTGAATCTATCCTACCTCTCTACTGCCCCGATTTACACCCGCAACGGAATACTCGCAGTGCTTTTGTGAACGGCAGCAATTTCATGAAGACTCGGAGGTCGGCAAACCTTCGAAGAATCCATCCCCAGTATCCAGTGATGATTCTTTCATTCTTCACATACAAAGCCCACTTATTTCCAATGGGGACCCTGGTGATCGGAGCGGATGGCGCATAGGTGGGCAGCGCCTGATCTTTCATCTTTGCTTCAATCACCTCTGCGACGAAGTTTGCGTCGTAGAGCGCTGTCTGCGCCATTCCGCTGTAGGCAGTTGCCGCACCGTCGCCGATTACGAATATGTTTTTCTGTCCGACTGCCTCCAGAAGACCGTCGACGCTCACTCTTCCTTTTTGATCGACACTCATCCCGACAGTTTCTTGAAGCAGAGGATGCCCCCGGACTCCTGCCGTCCAGATGACGGTGCTTGTCGAAATTTCACCGTCACGTACGAAAATTTTCTCACCCTCTTCTTTTTGTAGGCACTGGTTCAAGAGAACATTGACTCCGAGCGATCGTAGCCTCTCCTCCGCGATACGAGAAGCTCTCTCTGGTAAATTTTTGAGAATGCGATCTTGGCATTCGAGAAGATCAATGTGAAGAAGCGTCGGATCGAGACCGTGTTTGCTTGCAAGCATGCGAGCA
>SICN01000042.1 GCA_009691405.1 Candidatus Peribacteria bacterium
GACAGTCCGTTTCTCGCCCCTGTTCCGCATCGGGGCAAGCGCTGTGAGCCGGCGTATGTTCTGGAAGTCGCAAAGATCGTCGCTGACGTGAAGGGGATGAGCCTTACGGAGGTTGATCGCGAAACGACAAAGAATGCAGTAGAGTTCTTCGGCTTGCCCTCGTAGGTTAACGGATAGACCACCGGCCTCCGAAGCTGGGGATACAGGTTCAATTCCTGTCGAGGGCACCATTCGTCACTGCGTTCCTCATGGCGAGCCATTATTCCGGCGGAGGCAATGGCGCGACTTCGATTTCGCTGACATATCTTTTGATGAGGTCGTCGAAAGCGGCGTATACATGATCGTCGGTGTGTTTTTGCTTGCCGTTCTCATCGCTTCCTCTGTCCCGGTAATCTCTTGCGATTTCGAATCCCGGAGACGATTCCCACGTCTTCAGATCGAATGATATCCAGTCTTCATATTTCTTCATGATGGCGGCGAGCGCCTCTTTCGGGGTGGCAAATCTTGTCAGGAATTCCGCCGATGCAGCGCCGTAGCCAACACCGACGGTCACTCCGCTCTGGTTCACGCCCCACCTGCTGCCGTTTTTATCGAGACCGTGTGTACCGTAATCGCAGACATCAAATTTCCCGTTCTCGTTCTTTTCGATGCAGACGCACGTCGCGTGCCATGTGGGATTTCCCGGGATGAGCACAACGAAGGGTTTCCTCTTCTGCTTCAGCAGAATTTCTTTGATCAGGATCGCTTGGTCCTCGCAGTCCCCGAGCATTTTTCCGTTTTCAATACGGGTCAATGTTTCTTCGGGTGTTTGCCAGTGTTCTCCGAATATTTTTTCTGTGCCTTTGAGCAGACGATCTTTCTCCGGATCGGGAGAATCGTAGGCATAGTCGACGAAATATCGCAGGAACAGCGCCAGGCGTTCTGGCGTGTATAGAAGCCGTGCAAGTGTCGTGATGTATTCCTCGTGCGTCACAGCATCGTTCTTGCCTTTTTCTTCGGGGTAGAGTCCGATGTTGTGTCCATGTTCCGTCATCAAGGCGATTTTGTGATGATCTTCAAGCCTGTTTCTTTTACGCAGAATATCGTCGTAGCGTTCATGAAATGCCGTGTCGCTCTCGCAATGATCGAATGTCACATCCAGCGTTGCTTCCGATCGCTGCAGGATTCCTTCGATGCGCTTGAGCAGTGCTTTGTACACATCCATCGATGTGACGATCATCCCGTTTCGCATGGTGAATTGGTTCACGACCGCATTCCATCGATTCAAGAAGTGCGCGAGTGCATCTTTCTTCAGTGTTTTCTGCAGTTGGCGGCAACGCTCATTGATCTCTTCCTGACGTTTCTCCAATTCCTCATGTTGTTCTCTCCATAGTGGCTTCAGTTTCTCGGTGATCTCGTCGAAGCTCAGTGTTTCGAGAGGTTTTTCTTCAGCTTCTTTTGGAGCTGCAGCAGGATTTTCTTCAGACGCGAAAAGTCTTGCAGCTCTGCTACCGAGTGCAGTTGCAGTAATGGAAATGGTGTACAAAATGAAATTACGCCGATCGAACGACACCTGAAACAGCCTTTCTTTGGGCGGCTTTTGCCCCGTAGTATTCCGCCTTTCTGCAATCAAGGCTTCACTCAAAGGGGGATATCGTACTCATACTTCGGTCGGGGATTCAAGAAGCTTCTCTGAGGATCTTCTTTCCGTCGCTCTCAGATTGATGCTTTCGCCTCTTTGCCTTACACTGGCGCAACTTTATGGACCATGGTGACGTCATCCTTCGGCTTTCAGAGATCACGTTCTACTATGATCATCGTAAGCCGATCCTCGATGCGGCAAGTTTCTCGGTTCGTGAAAACGCCAAGCTCACCATCATGGGTCAGAATGGTGCTGGGAAGAGCACGATCTTCAAGTTGATCACGAAGGAACTCAAACCGCAGTCCGGAGAGATGCACATCAAGAAAGGTATCACTATCGGTATCGCGAAGCAGGTGATCCCTCACGATGATCTCAAGAAAACCGTTCGAGAATTTTTCGAGAGTGCGTTTTCGGAGAAGAAACACGATATCGACAAGCACATCGCAAAAGTCCTCGATGTCGTGCACCTGAGTGCACCACTCGAGAAGAAACTCAGTGCGTTTTCGGGTGGGCAGAAGGCGAGGCTGCTCCTTGCGTTCGCGCTTATTCAGGAACCCGATATCTTGCTGCTCGACGAGCCCACGAATAATTTGGACAAAGAGGGGATCGACCATCTCACAAGCTTTCTTGTGATGTACGAGAAGACCTGCATTGTGATCTCCCACGATGCGGCGTTTCTCAACAGTTTCACGCACGGTGTTCTGCATCTCGACAGTTTTTCGCACAAAGTGACGCAGTACGTGGGTGACTATTTCGATGTCGTCACGCAGATCAGCGAGCAGATCGAGCGTGAGCAGAGGCAGAACGCGCGGATGGAGAAGCAGATGCAGGAACAGAAGGACAAGATCAACTTCTTCTCTCACAAAGGCGGAAAAATGCGCAAGCTCGCGAGCAAGTTACGCACTGCCGCAGAGGAAGCCGAAGAAAACATCGTGGATGTCCGTCAGGAAGATCGGACGATCCCGCCTTTCACAATTGCAGCAGAACCGTTTGCATTGCCTTTGGTGGAAATCACGTCCGTGACGATCATGAAAGATCATAAGCCAACGAAGAAGCGTGTCGATGTCACCGTGCGTCGCAGACACCGTGTGCTCATGACCGGACCCAACGGTATCGGCAAGAGTTCGCTTCTCGAGGCGATTGCAAACGGAACCGAGAAAGGAGCCGTCATGACGGAAGGTGTTAGGGTCGGGTACTACCGTCAGGATTTTTCAGGGCTTCCGATGGACAAGACCCTGTATCAGATTCTCGAGGCCGCGATGGAGAAACCCGTGCATCAGGAAATTTACGCGACCGCGGCGAGGTTCCTCCTGCCCGGTGACAAGTTGCAGGCGAAAGCCATCGAACTTTCGGAAGGGCAGAAGGGATTACTGTGCTTTGCACGTTTCATGCTCCAGAAGCCAACACTCCTGATCCTCGACGAGCCGACGAACCACATCAACTTCCGTCATCTTCCGGTGATCGCGGAGGCGCTGAATGAGTACGAAGGAGGCATGATCCTCGTCAGTCACGATATGGATTTTGTCAGTCAGGTGACGGTGAATGAAACGTTGAACTTGGGGGAACTATAGACGGTCCTCATCCCCTAACCCCTTCTCCATCGGCTGGAGAAGGGGGAGCCCATTCTTTCTTTGATTATGGACATTCTTCTCTCCAGCATATGGAGAGAGGTGGCGCATCAGCGCCGGAGTGAGGACTGTCTGCGGAATGTCTATTTCCGAAACCCGCACCTCGCCACCGTTCCTGTCGACAGCTTTCTTCCGTCTGTTGCGACCAGATCCAGCTCTCTCGTATCGATATCAAAGCTCAGTTCGGGTCTTTGCTTCTTGAGCACTCCCGTCAGCAGTCGGTGAAAACTTTCCGGTGTATCGCCATGTGCGTAACCATTCAAAACCAAGAATGCAGGCGAATCCGAGAGGAGTGCGCAGCAGTTCTCGAGGAGAGGGGCAAGATCCCGTTCTACTCGCCATGTTTTGCCGGATGGGGAATGACCGAACGCGGGAGGATCCAGGACGATTGCGCCGTACCTTTTGCCGCGCTTTCGTTCGCGAGTCACAAAGAGTGCCGCATCTTCGAGCATCCAGCGAATGCCGGTCTTTGGGATCGCATTCAGTTCCGCATTCTCTCTCGCCCAGGTGATCGCCGGTTTCGATGCATCGACGTGTGTCACAAAGTGTCCGTCCTTCGCGAGTGCGATGCTCATGCCGCCGGTGTAGGCGAAAAGGTTGAGAACGGTCAGCGGCTTCTCAGATTTTTTTGCCTGAGTCCGTGCCCACATCCAGTTCTGTTCCTGTTCCGGAAATACGCCTGTGTGTTTGTACGGTGCGAGCTGCACGGAAAGCTGCAGATCTGCGAATTCCACTGTCCATTGTTCAGGCAGGGACTTCTTCATCTTCCACTCTCCTTTTCCTTTCTCACCTTCGTACGTCGCATCTGCACTGCCCCAGAGATCAGGAGTTTTCGCAGCTGCACCGAGCGTCGTCGGGTCGGGTCTGATCAGCCGGTACGGTCCCCACTGCTCGAGCCGTCTGCCTTGGCCGAAGTCGAGGAGTGCGTAAGCGCTTTGCATGCGTGACTATTCTAGAGCATCTCTAGAGTTTATATTCCGGCAGCATCTGCCATATTGCTTTGTGCAAATTTCTAAACGTGTCAGCCGTCGGTTTGTCTTCGATGATCAGTCCTACCATGTCTTTCGATGACGAGATGATTGCGACTTTGTTTCCGTAGATATTCACTTCGACGGGAAGATCGATTCCTTCAAGCATTCTAAGCGTTCTTTTCTCAGTTTTTCTCTTCTTGAATGCCAGGTCGCTCGTTGCCGATTTGTTGGTGATGCCAATGTACGTGATTCCGAGCTTTGCCCTGCGTGTGCAGTAGTTCCAGATCCAGTCGTTCAGTTCCGGATCGTTCTCTCGAGGGAAGAAGTGGTCGAAATCGCCGATAGCGTAGAGATTCTTATCGCCTGTGCGCAGCGTGTCTTCGTAAATCTCTTTGATGCCGTCGATACCTTGAAACAGTCGTACTTTCGGCTGCACGGAGAAAGGATTTCTGATGCGTTCGAGATCGGGCATCACTTGCAGTAAACCCGTCTTCTTCACTTCCAATTCTTCCTTGCGGCGCTCTAGAAGCGAGATCAGTACGAGAGGGGAGCAGGCGGTGAAGTATTTGACAGAATCTTTCTCGAATTCCTGCACAATTCCTTTCGCTGCGAGGTCCGACAGGACATTGTAGGTGTGTCCGCGTTTCAGTCTCGCTTTCTTCGCAACAACACTCGCCGGTTGTGAGCCGAGTTCGAGGAGCGCAAGGTACACCGATCCCTCGGCTTCACTGAGTCCGGTGTTTCCGAGTGCCTGCAGGAGAAGAGCAGTGATCATGTTGTCACGAAGTGGTGACAGTATAGGGGAAGAAGAGCTTGAAAAGCAAGCAGGGAAGCCATTATAATTGTTTTAGTTTCTGTGACGATAGAAACATCACGGTGTGTAGCTCAGCCTGGCTAGAGCGCCCCGCTAACGCGGGGAGGTCGGGGGTTCAAATCCTTCCCACGCCGATTTCTCCCCAGTACGAAAGTATTGGGGAGAGTTACCTTACTTCACTTCTCATCTCTGCATGTCCATCATCCCCTAAGAATCTTTCTCGGCAGTCGATCTGCGTGTGGGCAGAATCATCCACGTTGATGACTTTCCGGAAGCCAGGAAGCCTGCCTATAAACTGACGATCGACTTCGGTTCGGAGATCGGCACGAAGAAGTCATCGGCGCAGATCACCGAGCTTTATAAGAAAGAAGATCTGTTGAATCGACTGGTTGTTTGCGTCGTCAATTTCGCACCGAAGCAAATCGGACCGTTTCTCTCCGAGTGCTTGACCTGTGGAGCCGCGGATGCGGAAGGGGGTGTGTCTTTGTTATCGTTTGAGCAAGACGTTCCGCTAGGTTCAAAATTTTTTTGAGCTATCCTCGATACTCGTTCGCATTCTCGTGTCATTGCTTGCTTCTCCCATGCGCACACTTTCCTGGAAACAAAAGGCAAAAATTGCATGGATGGTGTTTTGGCACCCAAAGACCTCTTTTACTGCGAAGGCGACGATTGCAGGAGGGCTTCTTTACGGACTGATGCTGTTTGATTTTATCCCCGATATTCTTCCGATTCTCGGCATAGCGGACGACGCAACGTTTCTCGTGTTCGCTTTCATTCTGTTTTTGCATCTTACGAAGAATATTCGGGAAGAACTGCAGAAGAAAAACGACATCATCGACGTGAATCCTCTCTAGATTCTAGAAGAGTGCCTTCAGTACGAGATAGATGATTGCCCATCCTCCGCCGAAGACGAATGCGATGATCAGGCCTTTTATCAGAGTGTTACCCATAGAAATGATTAAAAAGAAATACGACAAATCTATAGACGCTTCAAGTAGTCGGATTCTTACAGGATGGAGCGGGATACGAGAATCGAACTCGCGTCTCAAGCTTGGGAAGCTTGCGTACTACCATTGTACGAATCCCGCAGTGCGCGGGAGTATAGCAAACGGAAGACTTCTTCCCTTGCGCATCAGAGCCTCTTTTCGTAGGATACACAGGCTCTTTCAGGACTCCGCGGGTATAGTACATTGGTAGTACGACGCCTTGCCATGGCGTAGAGACGGGTTCGATTCCCGTTACCCGCTCCA
>SICN01000043.1 GCA_009691405.1 Candidatus Peribacteria bacterium
TCATGAGTTCCACTGAAGTTATTTCTTTCTTCTTCAGTTTTTCGTGAGCCTGCGAGATGGTGAGGGAAGAAAGCATGGTCATCCGTGTGCATGAGGAGCTTGAATCTGGTGTTCGGTGATCGGAAGCGGGGAGCAGGCAAGCAGATCGTCGGGTTTCGCATCGCTTGGCATCACCGTGTCCTCTCTCAGTGCATTCGTGAGACCCGTGACTTGCGCAGTCGGTTCTATGTTCGTTGTATCCACCTCATTCAGGATCTCGATGTAGTTGAGAATCGAAGAAAGTTCTTTTGTCATTTTGTCTACTTCACTAGGCGTTAGTGTCAGCCGAGCAAGTTTTGCGATATGCAGTACCTGTTCTTTGGTGAGAGAGGTCATTGCGAATGTAGAATGTAGAATGAAGAATGAGGAATGAGGAATGACGCTGGAATGACTCAAAGTTCTTACTTTCCCTTTTTCATTCTACAGTATACATTCTAAATTTTATGCAGCTATCCCGTCTCTCCGGTCGCAAAGTCTGCGAACGCGTGAAAACCAAAGGCATTCTCTGGAGAGGTAAACACATGCAGGCACGGATCATCCGCGGGCTGCCCAGAAATCTTCTGGAAAATACTCCGCCATGTTTGCTCGTTGGTGTGCTCACGTCGACGAGGCTTCATAAGTCGGCAGTGAAGCGAAATCGCATGCGCCGCCGTTGTCGCGAGGCTCTGCGCGTGAGCTTGAAAGCTCACAGTTCACAGTTCACAGCTCACAGCTCACAATTGCTCTTATTGCCTCGTTCCTCTAGCCTGTCCCAGCCCTTCGGCGAGATTCTCGCCGATGCCAAAGCTCTCATTTCTTTCCTCTCCGCTCGTGGCTGAACAGAAATCCAAACTTTCGATTCTCGAATTCATCGTGACGTTCATCGTCCTTTTTTTCGTGACGAATACGGTTCTCAAGTATCTCTTCCCGCAGCAATTCGGGAACAAAGATCAGACAAAGCCGAGCGTTGTCCTTTCTGTCGAGAAAGAGACCGTGAGAGTAGGTAACGATCCTGTCGTTCTCATTCGTAACGATCTCGATAAGGATCTGATTCTCCCCAAGCGTTGCCCCCAGCCCCTGGTCGATATCGCGTACATCGAGCGCAGGTCCGACGGCACCGAACAGCGCTCCGATCTCGTGGCAATCGATTCGGTTGTTCCCTGTACCGAACTCCTCATGGTCAAGGCACACTCGACCGAGAAGGTGAATCTTGCAGGATGGAAGTACTCCCTCTTCGAGCGCACAGGTCAGTACGAAGCGAGCCTCGGGCTACCCGATGGTCTTGTCGCAGAAGGAACGGGTGCCAGATTAACGACGACCCTGCATATCGCTGAGCCCGGTTTCATCACTAAAGTGTTTCGGACATTTGTGACGAAGCCTCTCTTCAACGGGCTTCTCTTCATCGCATCGTTCATGCCCGGTCACAATCTTGGTCTTGCGATCATCGTGCTCACCATTCTCGTGAAACTGATTCTTCTCGTCCCGAACCGGCATGCACTCGAGGGACAGAAGAAAATTCAGGATATTCAACCGCGCATGGAGGAGATCAAGAAAAAATATCCGGGAGATACGAAGCGTGTGCAGGAAGAGACCATGAAGCTCTGGAAAGAGATGAAGATCAATCCCCTGCAGTCATGTCTCCCCACACTGCTGCAGTTCCCGATTCTCATCGGGCTTTTCTACGTCATCAGCAATGGTGTGACCATCGAAACATCGCGTCATCTGCTGTACTCCTTCTACACCGATCTTCCTCTCCAGTATCTTGGCAATACGCTCCTCGGTTTCGATTTGCTCAAGCCGAGCCGCATCGTCTTTCCGATCGGTCTCGTGCTGCTGCAATTTTTGCAGATGAAGATGATGATGAAGAAGAAAGCTCCCGCGAATGAAATCGTCGTGAAGCCCGCAACAAAGAAATCGTGGATGCCGAACATCGAACTCGATCAGCAAACCGTGATGACGTACGCACTCCCTCTCATGATCGGGTTTTTCGCATTGCAGTTCCCTGTTGCAGTCTCGCTCTACTGGGGAGTGTCGACGGTCTTCGGTATCGGGCAGCAGTGGGTGGTGATGAGAAAAAAGGGGTAAGCGTCTCATCCCGTCCTTCGCCTCACTCTGTCGCTGAGGCGACATCTCTCTCCCCCAAAAATGGGAGAGAGAAAACTTAGGAATAAGAGAATAAAAGTCATTGCGATCAGAAGAGAGCTGATATTGAAATAACAGTGCCCCCTTCTCCCAAGCATCAGCGCGGGAGAAGGGCTGGGGATGAGGCGCGGGGAATCATCGCATGTTATACTCATCCCACTCTTCCCCGCTTCCATGCTCTCCTTTTCCGACATCCAATCCATTCTCGCCGATCAAGCCGAATCTCTGCTCGGCTTCTCTTCGCCAAAGATCGCCCGTGATCGTTTGCATGTACCTCGTCCGACATTCGTAAAAGACATCTTCAGTCAGTCAGATCGCAGCATCGCAGTGCAGAAAAATTTGCAGCAGATGATGGATACGGGCAATTTGAAGGGCACGGGATATCTGTCGATTCTGCCTGTGGATCAGGGCATCGAGCATTCTGCAGGAGCGTCGTTTGCGAAGAATCCGGACTATTTCGATCCCGAGAATATCGTGAAGCTGGCAATCGACGGCGGCTGCAATGCAGCCGCTTCGACATTCGGTGTGCTCGGCATGGTGTCGAAGAAGTACGCGGACAAGATTCCCTTCATCGTGAAGATCAACCATAACGAGTTGATGACCTATCCCAACAAATTCGACCAGATCATGTTCGGTACCGTGGAGGAGGCGAAGAACATGGGAGCACTCGGCGTCGGTGCGACGATCTACTTCGGGTCTCCCGAAAGCGGCAGGCAGATCGTCGAAGTGGCGAAGGCTTTCGAAGAAGCTCATAAGCTCGGCATGTTTACGGTGTTGTGGTGTTATCTTCGAAACAGTGGATTTAAAGCAGATGGAAAGGACTATCATGCTGCAGCCGATCTCACAGGGCAGGCGAATCATCTCGGGGTCACGATTCAGGCCGATATCATCAAGCAAAAACTGCCGACGACGAACGGCGGCTTCAAAGCACTGAATATGGGCGGCAGTTCCTACGGCAAGCTCGACGAGCGCATGTACACAGATCTTTGTTCCGATCACCCCATCGATCTCTGTCGTTATCAGGTGGCAAACGGCTACATGGGTCGCATCGGTCTCATTAATTCCGGCGGCGAGTCCGGGAAGAACGATTTGCAGTCAGCGGTAGCGACAGCCGTCATCAACAAACGTGCAGGAGGCACCGGTCTCATCTCCGGTCGCAAAGCGTTCCAGAAGCCGAAGGAAGAGGGCATCGAGATTCTGAATGCAATCCAGTCGGTGTATCTGTGTCCGGAAGTGACGGTGGCGTAGAATAATCAAGAAGAAAGAATCAGGAATCAAGGCTTGCTTCGATTGTGTCAAAGATTCATTTCTTAATTCTTGATTCCTGATTCATAATTCTGCCGTGTCTCTCCGCCTCTACAACACCTTCAGCAAGCACGAAGAGGAATTCACACCTCTGAAGGCAGGTGAAGTGAGCATGTACACGTGCGGACCGACGGTCTACGGCAGACCGCACATCGGCAATTATTCATCGTTTCTGATGGCGGATCTTCTGAGGCGTTGGCTCGAGGTCGGACACGGGTACAGCGTGACTCATGTGAAGAACATCACGGATGTGGGGCATCTCATCGCCGATGGGGATACCGGTGAAGATAAAATAGAGAAGCAGGCAAAGACCGAAAAAACTGACCCGCTTGCCATTGCCAAACGCTACACGGAGCAGTATCTGGAAGACGAGAAGGTCCTCAATATGAAGGAACCGTCGGAAAGACCGCGTGCCACCTTCTATATAAAAGACATGCTTGCAATCATCAGGACGCTTCTAGCGAAGGGCAATGCGTACGAAACCGATGATGGATTTTATTTTTCCGTCGGAACTTTTTCTGCTTATGGGAAGCTGTCCGGAAACACGCTTGATAAGCTGGATGCAGGTTCACGTATTGCAGTCGATGAAGCAAAGAAGCATCCCGCCGATTTCGCTCTCTGGAAGAAGTGCACCGGGAAGAATGGTCATCATCTCCTGCGTTGGTCATTTCAGTCCGGCGAGAGAACGAAGACCGAGGGAGAGGATCCTAACTCCGGTTTTCCCGGATGGCATATCGAATGCTCCGCAATGAGCTCGAGATTGCTCGGGCAGGAGATCGATATTCATACCGGCGGAGAAGATAACATCTTCCCTCATCACGAGTGTGAGATCGCGCAGAGCGAATCGGCAAACGGTCACCAATTTGTTCGCTTTTGGCTCCATAAGCGCCGAATCGACCTTGCAGGCGAGAAAATGTCAAAGAGTCTTGGCAATGTGTTAAGCGTTCCTACGGTGCTCGAAAAGGGCTACTCGCCCCTTGATCTTCGCTATTACCTTCTTTCCGTTCACTACAGAACGAATCTGAAGTTTTCATGGAAGGGGATGGATGATGCGCGCGATTCCAGACGTTCGATTTGCGAATGGATGGAGAGGGGAGGGGAACCGGCATCGGAAATGACGAAAAAATTGCCATCCGTTTCCTCTGCAGACATTCAAAAATTTGATGCCGATTTTTCTTCTGCGATGGATACGGATTTGAATGTCTCGGGCGCACTCGCTGCGGTGCACAATTGCATGCACAAAACGAATGCATCGATCATGGCAGATTTGAAAGCATCGTCGGCGTTGCAGGAGTTCATCGAGAAGATTCGCGATACCTTCGGCTGTTTCGATCCGGAGGCAGAGGTTGCAGTTCCCGCAGCAGTGCAGGAGCTTGTGAGTGCGCGTGGCGCAGCGCGTTCGAACAAGGATTTTAAAGAGTCAGATCGTTTGCGGGATGAGATACATAAAATGGGGTATGAGGTACGGGATGAAAAGAGCGAGCAGAAAATAAAAAAGTTGTAATTATTTTTCCGTTAGATATTTGCATTGCACGTTTTTTTGCGTATATCTTTTACTTTCTTTGTCTGCCCGACAAAAGAAAGTAACAAAGAAAGCGCACCAAAAACCAAGCCAGTCCCGCTCGCCCCCTCCTTTGGTTTTTGGTTCCTGCCCTTGGAATAGTTTTTCTTCTTCTGAAATTCATCATGATGGAGTGAGCATTGGTGATCAGTGAAGCAGTGCTTCCTTCCCCTTCGGGGGAAGGATCGAGGATGGGGGTCGGTGAGGTCATGATTGAGGTCAGCTTTCTTCGACATTTGCCAATCTTCGCATTCTTTTCGCGTATAAGCGGTCGGGCGAAGTAAACGATGTCTTCTCCGAAGTGAACTCTTTGTAACGCTGTAGGGCTCTCAAACATGCCTTGTTTCTGAACCTCGGCTATGGTGAACGTCTTTTTGGCTAATATTAGCCAAAAGATGACAGATTAGTTTATCAAAATTGTCAAGAAGTCATGTTATTTTTACATTTCAGATCATCTTTTGCACGTAAGATTATTTCTCATGAGGTGATCACAATATAAAAACAACATGAACACTATCTTTGATCAACCCAATTCAAGATTTTGAGCGATCGATTTTTTTGCTTCTTTTCGCTGTTTTCTCCGCAGACTACTGCGGATATTTGGCATATGAAAGCCCTATCTTGCCCCAAAGAATATTGTAACAATCGACCCTCTTCACCGTTTCACTAGATACACGCAGGAGAGCCTCTAGGTCTTGCCTCTCAGGGGTAAACGCCAGTAGGATCTTCCCGATCAGGCTCCGAAAGGACGTGATCCGTGCACGCTCATTCACGTATCGGCCAC
>SICN01000044.1 GCA_009691405.1 Candidatus Peribacteria bacterium
CGATGACGGATTCTCAGCAGAAAAGACTCGACGAGATCCTCACCGAAGCCGCATCGATTCCGTGGACAAAGAAAGCCGAGCAGACACTTCAGCTCCTGAAGAAAGTCACTGCTGCACTCACGAACTAATTTCTTCCCATTCTCTCTATGACTCAAGAAATTCCAAAACTGAATAACAACGAAAAACTCACGATCGATAAAGTGAGAGAAAAACTGCAAACGCTGAAAAACAGCATCGAAGCGAAGAAAACACAGAATGAAAAAGACCCCGATGATAGGGAAGAAATAAGAAAATTAGACAAAAATATTGAAACAGCAAAGAAAGAGCTGCTGAAGACCTATCTAGAAGCGATTGATAAGAACAAGAATAGCCCGCATTTTGGCAGACTGCCACCGAATAAACTGACTGCGCTGTTCAATCTGTTCCAGAACAGCCCTCAGGATGTGCTGATCGTCTCCAATTTCCTTACGCAAACGGATAAGGATGAGCGTGTCAGAAAGCTCGATGCGGATCTCGATAAACTTGCGAAGGAAATGCCGAGTCCTGAAGATGGAAAAACGCAGGGACAAAAAATCTTCGATGCGGTCAACGGTTTTGCCAACCAGATGGAAGCGGAGGGCGGACCCGACGGCAATATCTTTGCGCAAGCCAAGAAACTCGGCATCACCAAAGAAATGCTCGTGGATGGAGTGATCGACATCATCATCAAAGTTCTCGAGAAACTCAGTGTCATTCCTTTGGCTGCTGAAGTTGCCGGCGATCTGAAATTCATGCAGATGAAGAAGCAGTTCGAACGGAAAGCACCGGTCGCCGCCGACGATGCGCAGAGGGAAAAAGATCTGGAAACCATTGGCAAGCCCGAAGCACGAGAAAGGTACATCGCCGCCTACAAAGAAGGAAAAAATCCGACATACCTGAGCGCTCTCGGTCTGCCGGAAGCAGCTCCGGTGGCTGTTGCAGCACCCGATGCTGTTGCAGGAGCAGCACAGGAACGCGTCAAGCTCAATATCGAGCAAGACAAACAAATTCTGGTAACGAAGTTGGTGGACGGATTGAATTTGACCATCGTAACGAAGGCGGGAATCGTGACGGTAAGTAACGGCACAAAAACAAAGAGAATCAAAGACCTTATGTCCGATGTCACGATTTTGAAAGCAAATGCCAAGCAGGAATCAGCCATTGTTTTCACTCTGAAAGAGAGCGGCAAACAGGCGACGGTGAGCAGCACCAATCTCTCGGAAACCATCAGCTCCGATAAAAAAGTAGTGCTCTCGGTAGATGCCGATGGGAAAACAAACAATTCAAGTATCCTGAAATTTGAAGCAACGGCGTAATCAAACAAATATGAACACACTCAAAAATGCACCGGGAGAAAATCCAAAGGACAAAGTTCCTGCAGGAAAGGAAAAATCGAAAGTGCTGCAGGAAACTGTGAAAGAGCTTGTCTCTATCACCGATGCCGATGCACGAATGAAGAAACTACAGGAAAGAGTGCGAAGCAGGGTCGGCTCGAAAGAATTGAAGCAGGAATTCGAAAACAGCAAGCTCAGTCGCTCTCCTGAACTTGCAAAAGCGATGGAGGAGCATGAAGCAACGCTTCCTGAGGCAGAGGAAGGAACGACAGAGTCCGAGAAACCTTGGTACGAGTCGTATCTCATGGATCCGATCAAGAGCTTCACCGATCCGATTCTCCAGAGAATCAGCAAATATACCGGTATCAAAGGCAATGACCTGAAGAGCATCGTCTACAAAGGCATGTCCTACGCGACAGCACTTGCTCCGGCATGGCTCGTCAATCTCATTCCAGCACTCAACTACGGTCGGTACAAGCTGGAGGAAATGGAGGTGGAGGAAGCCATCACGAAAGCGGTCAAGGATAACAATCTGAAAGGTGCGGAACAGAAGATCCCGGATCTGAAGATCGCCTTCGCAGGTTTTGACGGAGAAGATCACAAAGAGCTAGATCGCTATATGGCTGACAATAATCAGGAGAAGAAAGCGACTGTTCGCAAGCTCGCGCAGGAATGCATCAACACGAAGCTCAAAGCAGGAACATCGTTTGCCTTCACAGTGGACGAGATGATGATGAAACAGGACGACATCGCGAAAGAAGTCGCAGGCACGGTTGCTTCGGACAGAAAGACCAAACTGGTGAACGGCTGGAAAGACGCAGGTGAGATTGGAGAAGTGAAGACGTCGGAGATTGTCACTGCCGAGAGGAACGGAGAAAAATGGGACATCAGTCTTCCGGAGAAGATGATCAATGAGGGTGCGCCGACGTCGCCAGAAGCGCAGAAGTTGTCTACGGCAATGAAAGCACTGACCAACGGAAAAAAGATCACGGTGATCGGCAATGACAAAGCGACAATATTGGATACCGAAGCCAAGAGCATCGAACTCTCGGCAAATGATGCAACACCGTTCAATCTTCTCAATGATGTGCTTCCACGATTCAATCCTCGTGGCAGTAAGTTGATATTGGCAACGGCAACAACGAATAACGTGCAGGCTATACTGGGAGCAGGTTCATTCACGGTGTATCAGAATAAAGACCGTAACAAAGGACTGGAGCAGATCGAAGGTTTGTACACGGCAGCCAGCGGAGCAAACGCAAATTCGATGTTCACGTACAAAGGCGGAATCTGGAGACTGGAAACAGCGCCGGTAAAATTGAGCTAGAAGGATTTTGGAGGGCTAGACTGTCCCCATGTCCCTCTCCTACTCTCAGCTTTCGACGTACCGCCACTGCCCCAAGCAGTACGAGTACATGTCAATCAAGAAAGTACCCCGAAGGATCAGCAGCGGAGAGAGTTTTGGTTCAAGTATCCATAATACACTGAGGAGATGGGGTGAGCTCGAGATGCTCGGTCAAGCGACAACACCGCTCAAAAATCAGTTGAAACTGTTTGCCGAACACGAGCAAGAAAGTGTGAAACAGAGACCGCTCGAACTGAATACGCTGCTCACGATGTTTCGAGAATGTTTTATTGCCGAGGGATACGAGAGCCGTGCAGCGATGGACAACGCACTGATGCGCGGAGAAAAGCTGATGCAGACATTCTTTGTATGGTGGAAAAAAGAAGAGAGAACCGTCATCACGATCGAGTCCGGATTCAAACTAAATATCGAACGGGAAAACGCAGCAGCACTCGTGCTCTCCGGCCGCTACGACAGGATCGAACGAACGGAGAAGGGTCTTTGGATCATCGATTACAAGACGAGCGAACCGCGGTCCCAAGAGAGTGTCGACTCCGATCTGCAACTCTCGATCTACGCGCTTGCAGCAGAGCAGGAATGGAATCAGCCGATCGATCGTCTGAGCCTGCTCTTCCTGAGCGAAGAAGGTGTCACTGAGCTTTCGACCACACGCAATGCCTCGGAACTTCAAAATGCCGTAGCGACAATAAGACTGTTGAACGGAGGCATCGAAGCCAAAGATTTTACGGCAACACCGACGAGAGAGAAGTGCGCCTATTGTCCGTATCGGGAAATTTGTCCGGCGAGAGCTACGTAAGCGCAGCAATAACCGTAGCGGAAGATCCCTATCTTCCGCGGACTGCAATCATTGCCCGCTGCCGCGGAGGTTACGAACCTCCGCTACGATTCTATTTTACTTCCTCAAAGACTTACCCCCGCAAACCCCCGTAGCATCACACCAACTCCGTACGCCGCTGCCGCACACACCGTTCCGATGAAAAGAATCTCCAGTGGTCCCCGGAACATTCGCTCCCTCGTCACGTAACTTCGAAGCAGTCCCACCGTCAGGAGAGCAACGCCGGTCGCTGCAATTGTCACGGGAAAACGGCTGTTTTCGGAAACAGGGAGAATATAGGGGGCAATCGGAATCATGCCGAAGACAAGAAATGCGGCGAAGGTGACGAAACCGTGGAGTGCGGCATGGTCGCTGTCCTCGGGTGTCAGCCCGTGCTCCTCGCGCATCATCGTGTCGACCCAGACTTTCTTATCTGCGGTGATGACGCGCGTCACGACCTCCAAATCCGAATCCGAAAATCCTTTCTTTCTGTAAATTTCACGGATTTCTTCACGTTCGATCTCCGGAATGTCGATAATCTCCTGATGTTCTTCCTTGAGGATCCTCCTGTAATTGTCGCGCTTTGACCGACTCGAAAGAAAGTTCCCGAGTCCCATCGAGAGACCGTCCGCGAGCACGTTCGCAAGACCCATAATCACTACGACCGATGGCGAAAGATCTGCACCGTTCACGCCCGACACGATCGCAAAGGTTGTGACAATGCCATCGTTGGCGCCGTACACGATGTCATGAATATAGGGACCGAAACCGCTTCCGTGCGGCTCGCTTGCCTGGTGCTCTTGAAGCGCCTTGGTGAGGAAAGCTTGATCCATCATTTTGGCAGATGTTTCTTGCTCGAATAGTTTTCGAGATCTCGAAGCTTCTGCACAGACTCCTCAAGATCGGGACGGAAGCGAAGAAGAATCTCGATTGCAGGTTCCTTCACGAAGTTTCCGTCAATCGTCGACTTCAAAACTTTCGTGACTGCGGCAGGCATGTTCTTCTTGATCTCCGACAGGAATCTGGAAGGAGCGGCAAGATAGACCGCTTCGATCTTCTGTTCCGCAATGACCACAGACGTATGCTCATTCAGCATCTTTGCAAAATCGCGCAGCCTATTTTCCTCAGCATGGTGTTCTTCACCCACTCCCGACATCATGCCACCTTTGCCCATGGAGGCAGGTGACGGCTGCACGTCCTGACGATCGGTGTGCAAAAGCTCTTTGGAATCCATCGTCTCTTTTTCAAGAAGCGTATGACCACCGACATCGATGAAACGGCAATGATGAGCGTCTGCAACGATCAGGAGTGTGGGCTTGTCGATCTCGGGCATTGCATCGGGGAGCTTCGTTGAGTGAGTCATAAGTACGGGGGAAACGAATGTACGCACATCCTGTACTAGAAGCCTAAAATTGACAATTGACAACTGATCACCGACAATTGCGCGGCTGCAATAAAATTGCAGTTTTGCTCTTTCCAGAATCGCTCATCTCATGGCCCCATCGCCTGCCCCTCGTAGCTCGAAGCGCAGCGAAGAGCGAAGTGGGGTCTGATCCTGCGCGAAGCGCAGAAAACAAGGTAAAGTCCGACCGCTCTTTGCAACAACGGCCCCATCGTCTAATGGCTAGGACACTTGGTTCTCATCCAGGAAATAGGAGTTCGATCCTCCTTGGGGCTACCATCCGGCTTCGTCCGATTTTTGCCGGACTATGCCGAGGCTACAGAGCAAAAACCTCTGCTATAGTTTCCCCAATGCTTTCTTTCTTTCGTCAGATAAACCGGAATGCGCATCCTGGGGCAATCAACACGATCCATTCATCCGTAATCATACGAAGATTTCCTCGCGGAGGGATGCTCATGCTTGCCATTTTCAATGCTCTGATCTTCGGATCATTACTCTTCTCACTGTTGTTTCAGACTGGGTATGTCCAGCACACCGATGTGGGATTGTTCACCTATCCATTCATGACACTCTTTCATGAACGTATGGGGAGCATGGGCGTTTTTTGGAACGACTTGAGCGGCGCAGGATTTCCCTCGCTGTACATCCATGGCTACGTCTTCAATCCGTTGCTGTGGATATTGCTTGCGGTGATGAACCCCATTTCTGCATTGCATTGGAGCATGTTTGTGCATGCATGGTTGGCATCATGTCTTCTTGGAATC
>SICN01000045.1 GCA_009691405.1 Candidatus Peribacteria bacterium
CACTGTGGGCGGATCATGAAATCAGGGAATTACTTGTATTGGAGAGCTTCAGTCGCCTACTGCAAGACCCTCTGGAACAAATGAGTAGGGATCTCCGAACATCATCGAGTCCCGTCATTGGCGAAAAAGAAGAGATAGATCTGGTGAACTTCACCGCCTGTGACCAATTCGTGAAGCTAGTTCAAGATTCTCTGAATGCGGCAGTTTCCGAGAGTAGAACCACTGCGGATCTTGCTGTGATCAAGAAGAAATTCGTGAAGACGCTCGGAAAGAAATTGGCTGATCTGGAACAAGATGCCATGAAGGAGCGCCCACACGCAGGGATAGTTCCCGCGCTCAAGAAATGTGCGGAAAGCATCAATAGCGCTGTCTCTGCACTTAATCAGGATGCCATTGAAAAGCAGGAGGATTTCGGTGGGAAATCTGTCCCGCTCGATTCTCAGACCCTGCTACTTCCCGAAACCACGGCATTTTTGCAACGCAGAGAAAAAGAAGAAGAAGCATGGCAATGGTCTGAAAAGGACTGGCATGCATTCCGAAAGAACTTCAAATTCCCGGAGAAGGGCCCTGAACTTATGCAGCCGCTTCCTGATCCCACTGACAGTAACCTCACGTCTGCGGCGCAAGTCGTGAATTACACGATGCGAGCCGGACTGAAAGATAAGAATGGACGGTTCGTCATTCTCCTCTCGGATGCGAAGAATCAAATCGGTCGTCTTAAAGCAGTCCATTCAGAGAAACAAATCGAAACGGCCATGCCAGAAGTTTTGCAGTATGCAAAAGACATATACGCGGAGAGTGTACTGAAATGTCTCCTGACGGCTGTTCGCGGTTCGGTTGAAGAAAAGGGGCAACTTAAAGATCTTCCTGATAAGAAGAAAGTCTATCTTGTCGGGAAATCCGATTTCCAAATGTCATGGATCACCGCGCTCCGAAATGAGATTAGTTCCGCATTCGATGCATTGATTGGCGATGCGAGAAAATCACCGCAAGAACTCCAACTGGCGCTGCTGGAACACGGTACGGAGAATTCGACAGGCACCTTGCAGACACTATGTGATGCAGTTGCGAAAAAATTTGGGATACAGAAAATGGGAGAGGCATCGCCACCCGATACAATCGGACTCACGAAGGCAATCGACGATCCAAAGAGCATCTATCCCTATGCCTCATCAATCGATTTTGGACAGCCAATTCACACAATTTTGCTTGTCAATCGTGGGAATGAACGGGATTTCCCTTTGCTGGAAGAAGAGAAGACGATCCTCCAGAAAGCTCTTGATAACTTCTTCAATCAGAAAGGCGCGTTCATTCAACGAAAAACCTATGATGATCTTATTGCAGCTCTTGGAGAGAAAGGCCAACCCATCGCAATTGCAGCTGATCACTGCAATACCGCGTTCCATGCGGGTGATACATTCCGGAAGCCGAATGGGTTGCTGGGAGATGCTGCACTGGAAATTCTGCAAGATCATCCATACACGCACGAAGCGACGAGATCAGAGAAGCAGATTGCTCTTGAAGTAATTTCAAGACGCCGCTCCAACGACAAGGCTACACGCAATGAAATATGGGACACGATCAATACTCGACTCTATGTCGGCAAGAGTGGCCGCAGCAAAGAATTTGCAAAAAAGCTTATTGAAGTAATGTATGAGGAATGGCTGCAATCACGACCCCCCGAGCCTGAGCCAGCACCAGCTCTTGAAGCGAAATTCCCCCTACAAGAAACGGTAGTAACTGTCGAACACCAAGCAGGCGATGCCGCACTCGAATCAATGCAGCCGGAAACAAAGGAAGTAATCACTGATGCGAAGACAGGAGGAATCCCTTCTCATGTGGTCGTAGAAGCGGCAGTAGGAGAGCGTATTCATGTGCGGCTAGAAAAAGTGGAAGAAGTTCCTCCGCACGAGCCTGTCACTGAAAAAACTGACCAGCCTAAGTCGGCAGTTGCAATTGAAGAGATCTCAGAACCGGAATTGCCAAAAGCAGTTGCGGAATGGCAGAAATTACAACGGGCAAAGATCGAACGAGTGCTGGGTTTGTTGCCGGAGAATGCTGTGCTTCTCACTTTTGAACAAGAGTTCAGATCTCTTGAGGAGACGGTCAGATACGCAAATGATCGTGCTGTGAAAACGCATGAAGCGCTTCAGGAACATGCAGCAAGCATCGTGCGAATGGCACGCAGTCGGAAACGTGCCGATGTCATTGGGGACTTCGAGGCATTTGCTGCGGATTTCGTCCGCTTGAATCAATTTCTCAATACGCTCGCGGCCCATGGAAAAGCAATAGAGGCGCTTTCCGATGCGTCAGAGGAATGTGAAAATCTTCTTGAGAAGGTTGATGCTGCACGTGAGCACAGCAGGGAAGCAGAAGAATTTTTTGGAGTGACGCTTCCTGAGATCACTGCGGGAATATCGCCCGTTGATCTTGGGCTCATTGACCATAATAAAGCCAATGGCAATGGCGGCGAGGGCATCCTGCGACGTTTAGAAGCTCTCAAGAGAGATATCCCACCAACGCATGAACTCTGTGAGACCGAACATGAGTTTGAAGACGAAGATAAGCGTGCTCAATACGTCGAGGAGGTGGCGACCACCGTGCAAGCGATGCGCAACCTTTTCAAGAAGTTTACAGGAAGCGTCTACACCCCCCCTGCAGAGTCAGCAGCATTGCTCATTGCGAGCGAAGAGGGTGAAGTCGCGGTGAAGGAACAACCTCAGAAGATCACAAACACTCCCAAGGAAGCAGCGGCATCGGTGCCACCACCCGTTGCTCAATTGCAGAAAGAGGCCGTTCCCCATGCGAATCAGAAAGAGCTGGATGCCATTCAATCGATACTAGATGCACTCGATGAGCAGGAGAGAGCAATAACTCAAAAGATTCTTGTGATTCTTTCTGCTCCCGATGAAGCTGGTTACAGGGGTACAGGCATGAAAGTGGGAAGACTTCGCAAGTATTTGGCAGGATTATTCCCCGATCAAAAATTACCGCCGGGTGAAGGACGGGGGCAAAAAGACGAACTTTTTACCTGTCTTGAAAAAATTACGGAGCTGCATGAGACGGCTAAGAAGGCGAGAAAGGAACAAGAAGCGGGTAAGAAGCAGAAGGATTGGACCAACGGGAAACTGCGAGTTGATGAGAAAACCTTGGGAACTGCCATAACACCCCTTGTGCTCTCTCTCAACAACCACCGGAACTTTGTCTTCTCGTTGACCCAGCTCGGTCGCTCCTATGTGCATCAGAGCGACATGCAAATGACAGAAGAACAAATTGCATTGTTTAAGAAAGTACGAGAGCAGGAACAAACGATGCAGTTTCATCGGGAAGATCAGAACGGTCAGTCCTCAATTCCTCCTATTGTATGACAGAAACTAATGATTCATTTGACCAGAAAGAAGAATGGCAGTTGCGACTTGAGCAGCTGATGCGAGAGACCCAACCCGATATATTATTCGCTGCAGCTCAAATTTGTGACGGTCATACGATCTGGAATCCTGAAGTATTTGTCCGGGCTGGGTTGCCAGAGGAGTTAGTGAATCATCTCAATCGTGTGCACATGGCTTCCGCTTCTGACAAAAAATGGGGAATCGAAGGGCCGAGTGGTCATCAGGTAGAAGCATGCAAAGGTGTGTATGGCCTGGAATTTCTAGAACTCGCGTGTGAAGCGTATGGGATCCCAGCGGCTCCAAAGTACGGAAGAGGTGCATCAGTCCGCTGGTATATCGAGGAATTGCGAAAGAAATTGGGAATGCCGCCTGAAGAACCCCCGAAGCCTATCGAAGTCACTCCGGAAATGCGGCTACAGGAAGAGCAGCTGAATGCAGTGATTGAGCAGTTTGCAGCACTATCGATTCGGCACCTCGCGTTTGCGAAGTTCATAAGAAACAAAGGGCTAATCGACTACGACGTACGCGTCGCTGTTGCTCGTCTCATACTCGCCTATCAACCAAAAACGGCCGGCGATCTCCTTCAACTATTCAAGAATCCCAAACTTGCGAAGTGTGGCAAAGAAATGAAGAAACCAGAGACTATCAACTTCCCGTGGAGTCCACTGGAGAAAGCACTGTTCGAAATCGCAGAGAAGATCTACAGGTTGCTGCGAAAGAAAAACTCTTCCCTTCCGCAGCGCAGCTGGCGCCCTGAGGAAGTGGAGACAAAAGAAGAACTTGAACGTGTCCAGCGAGAGAGTTTACTTGCTGACGATATTATCAATTCTGCAGTGAAGAAAATTCTGGGAGTTGATCCGGGAGAACTCTAGAGCGGAGATCAAACATCGCTCATTTTCTCAAAATACCTTGTAGCCCAATGAAGCATGAGAGCTTCGAACTGGTTAGCGATAGGTGCAAGCCTGAGGTCGGTAAGATGCTTCTGCAATTCAAAAACGATTGAATTGCTGCGGATTAAGATGGAGTAAAAAGCGCATAGCAATTATACTTATGACATGGCACAAGATGATGACACGTCTGGCATTCCTCAAACGAAGCTCGCAGAGCTGGCAATGAGTCCTTCAGAACGGCGAAGGCTAGAGGACGGGATGCAGGAAATGAGTAAAACGCTCGTCCGTCTCAGAGAAGAATACGCGCCAGCGGCAGAACGGTTCCTCGAAGTGCGAGAAGTCATGCAAAGCGTGTCCGCCCGATATCTGGAATCTGCGAACGCAGCCTATGAGTCGGTACAGAAATTGGTTGCGCCTGTAGCGTCCGTCTTGGCGCTTCAGAAGGGAGCCATTGGGACCATCTGCGAGACTGTCATGCGGCCATCGTTCCTCGACTCCATCAAGTCAGCCATGGATGTGTCCGCCCGGTATCAGGAGATGATGAAAGATATGGCTGTGAACCGGACCCTGTTCAACGCGTCCTCGCTGGTGGATACCCTCTATGAGATGCCGGTGTATAGGCCTGAGCCGCTCATCCACCGCGATCCCACTGTTCAGCATATTCATGTCAACGTTCACATCGAGAAGATGATCGTGCATCGCGACGGTCGTCCGACGGTCGCCGTGCCGGAGGCGGGGTGTGTTGAACTCGATCCATACTTCTACCTTTGCTGTAAACACAAGGAGAAGAAATACGGGCTCCATTACTTCAAGGGTGGCGAATACCAATACGAGGAGTTGACAGCGCTCCAAGCCCGCATACTCCAGTATTTCCATGATGTCGGATTTCGCGTACACACGTTCGCACAGAAGCTCGATACGATTGCCGATGCACTACAGTCGAGCAAGAGATCGATCTCCAATCGGATCAATGAACTGGAGAAAATATTCGAGCGACTGAAAATTCAGGATCTCCTCCAAAAGGTCGGCGATAATCGCTGGTGCCTTTCGCGGCAACTCGGCTGCTTTGAGGGTACATGGCTTTGATAGAGTTTCCATTCACTCAGCCATACACCTGAGGTGGGTATTGGATGCTCAGAAGTAGTTTTTAAACATACTTCCAAAAATCGCAAGG
>SICN01000012.1 GCA_009691405.1 Candidatus Peribacteria bacterium
GGATATCGCGGGCTAGATTTGAAACTTCCACCCTTCGACATTCCGTGCACCAAAGTGCTCAACTACCCATGGTACTCCAAACACCACGGAAAAGCCTTTCAGAAGGCTCTATTCCTCTTCAGAAACGAAGAAGTTAATAATTGACAAAACTACAAAAATAGTTAAAATATACATCCCTTATGCGCATTCTATCTCTCTACGTCGCAGTGTCTGCATTTGGTTCGAGCCTTATGCCAACGGTGCTCGCTGCCAATACGATTGCTTCCTACCAAGAATCCGTCGCTGTACTCCAGCGGGACGGCGTTATCGATTCAGGTGCAATCCAACATCTTCGCCTGTCGCAAGGCATCAATCGTGCCGAAGCCTTGAAAGTCATCCTGAAAGCACAGCCCAAATTTTCATCGAGCCTGAGCACGGTCAGTGCTTCCATGCCTCCTCTCTCACTCTTTTCGGATGTCGACCAACGAAGCTGGTACGCACCGTACGTCGAAGTCGGTTTCCGTTCACGATTGATTAAAGGCTATCCGGACGGAAGTCTTCGCCCGGAGTATGCAGTGACCGTGGAGGAAGCCGCCGCTATGATCACCCGATCTTTCGGAGAAAATACGGAGAGCGTTCCGTTCCGGACAAGCCGAGATCTGATGAACGAAGAAGGACAGTGGTACACGGGGGCACTGAGCCTGCTCATTGCCAGAAATGCGATTCTCCCGGGCAGCGAACTCTCGCCGGGAATGGCACTGACACGCGGAGATTTCTTCGACATCCTCCAGCGAATGCGACGCGCTCACGGCATCGATGCACCATCGCCTACGGTGACGGTGCAACCAAGCCAGCAATCATATATCGGAGAGACTTCCTCCGCCTCGCAGGCAAACGTGCAAGTGGTGAATGATGCTGCCGCACTCCAGTACGCATCGACAAAGCCATTCGCACTCTCGATCCCGAGCATCGGCATCACGGATCTCACAGTCACGCACCCGGAAGATGCATTCACACAAAAAGGCGTTCTCTCGATCCTCAAAGACGGTGTGGGACACCTCTTCGCCTACCCTGGTGAAGGAAGCAAGGTGATGATCTACGGTCACAGCAGCGGTTACCCGTGGGACGTTTCGAAGTACACGAAGATCTTCCGGACTATCAACAAAATTGAAATAGGATCCCGCTTGTACATCACCTACCAGGGAAAAGTATTCGTATATCAGGTGATGGAGAAGAAGATTGTTCCCGCGAAAGACCGGTCGCTCTTCGAGCCTGATGACAGCGGCGAATCGCTCCTGCTGTACACATGCTGGCCGCCGGATAGCATCTCGCAGCGCTACACGGTTCGCGCAGTTCCGATCGAAGTCATCGCCTTGCGATAAGGAAAATCCTTCACCGTAGCCTATCCCACCAGACCTGACCGAGGGTCGGCTCTTCGCTCGAGGAAGCGGTCTCCTCGCTTTGCGTTTCCTTGGAAAGCACAATCCCGAGGAATTCGATGAGCATGCGTCTCGTGAGCGGCTTGAAACGAAGCTCTCCGGAATCTTGCAGATTCACATTCGGATCATCGAGCAGTTCCCTCGCAATGGAGAAGGACAATTCCTGCTGAAGATTCCCGGCCTCTTGCGGCGTCACCACGCTCCGATGAACGTAGAGGTTGAGTGCGGCGGAAGCAAGAAGCTTTGACGCATCCAGCATATTGATAGCGGATTCTGGTCTCCGTACATCCTGCAGAAGCAAATCTGGTGCAAAGGAGAACAGGGACAAATTGAACGCGCGCTCACGATCCTGGCTTCTATAGAACACACGGGAGACGAAACTGAGATCCCGAGGCAATCCTGAGAGCAAATCTCTCTGGACCCTCGAACCAGCTGACCCCTCCAGCGGAGCGGATTCCTGAAGCAGTGCTTGCTTCGCGCTCGGAGGAGGTAAACAACGCAGCACGAGAAGTGTCCGGAGTGTTTCGAAGAGGGAGATGGGCTCATCGAGCTTGATCTTCGTTTTTCCCTTGCTAACGCCAAACTCCGTGGGCTTACTCGTGCCGGTCAGTAGCCACAGTGTCTTTAAATCCGCATTCAACGTTCCACGAGACAATAGCGCACGGATCACCGGTTCAAGAGCGTCACCCGGAAGCATGTCACTGAAACTCACATCGGCTGCACGATCGGCATCGGTGAGGAGACACTGAAGTTCAGGAAGCATTGCAAAATCCGAGAGAAAATTCTTTTCCTCAATTACTTCTTCCTGAGGATCCCTGCTGCTCCTATCAAGAACAATCGGAAGCAAGCTGATGTGCCCCGCCTGAAACGAAGCCTTCGTCAGCATCGTTGCAGCCTCATCGAGATCAATCCCCTGCTCCAGCCCCAGCACTCGAAGAAAACTCTGTGGCAAGATTCCGAGCGAGGACAGCGTGGAAAAATCGGAGACAAGGAGATTATTCTCCGGAAGATCTTGTGGGAGCGGACCCGTGCTCACTTGTTTGTCTTCGGGAATCTTCATTGCCGCTTTCACAAGAGCGATCGCCTCGCGTCTGGTGATCGGTGCCGAGAGATCCGCAGCCGGACCACGCGGTGTCAATCGCGCTGCAGGCAGATCGGCTGACAGAAGCGAGTAAAGAAGCACTGCATTGCTCGTGAGTGGCGTAATCGGAAGATCGATGATAGGAAGAATCGCACCGTTCTTGGTGAAACCCTGATGAGAGGACAGCAGAGGCACACACTGCGTGCGCTGTAGGAGCGTGAGGAAATCTCCCCGACTGACAAGGTTTCGCTCAAGATCGATACCCTCAAGAACAGGAACGGAGAATGCGTCCTCAAGCCGGAGAAGCAATGCGAGTGAATCCGACTTCTCAGGACCCACTCTCGGGGTTCCCACCGAGAGACAGGGTTTGTAATCGAAAAGTGCTTCCCTGCGAAAACCGAACGCAACGGATTCGGCCGAATCCAATCGTACAATATGACCTGAGGAAATCGTTTTCGTCGTCGGAGTGAACGTGGCAATCACAAGAGATCCGGAATCAACGATGATCGAGTAGCCGCGCTCATCGCTCTTCTCGAGTTCAAAAATCGTTTCGCCGACCGGAGACAAAGCCTGAGAGAAGCGAACTGCTTTGCCTGATACGGTCGTACCGGAGGCGGTGAGCGAAAGTCCACCGAAGTCATACTTTTCGCGAAGGTCCTTGACGCCATTGCCGTTGATGTCTTCGAATGCCGATACCATAATGACACCCGATTCGGTCTGCTTCACGGGCTTTGGAGGCCTCCACATGCTGCCGCCACCGACTGTGGTCGTGGTACTCGATCCCCCTCCACTGAAAGTACACGTTGAACTGAGCGTGAATGTCTGTTCACTGCTTCTGGTGGATTTTAATCCCGTATCGATGGCTGCAACACTCCAATAAAATGTATTGCCACAGGGAAGATCTTTAAGAAGAGTTGTTCTGCTCTGACCGTTTGGCATCACTCTTCCCATCCAGTTCGGGCTTGCCGTTCTCTTTGAAATGTAACTGTTGGAACTGCTGCCCGTTCCCACCTGCAACTGGTACTGCAATTGACGAGCTGTGCTCTGCGTATCCGAACCCGAACCCCACGAGAGACGAACTTGCGCCTGGTTGTAGTAGACCGTGATGCGAATATGGTCAATGAATCCCAAGCTCCCGCCGACACCGTTGTCCTGTGCTGCTATTGCGAATCCGAAATTGGAAGTATTGATCTCAGGAGCTGTCCATGTCGTACCCCAAAGATTACCACCACTGCCGTAACTCACATATGACTCAGTCGTTGACCATGCACCTACCGCACTCCGATCAGTGCTTCCGATGGCACCGCCCTTGATGATACGTACGGCATAGTCAGTGACACCTCCCGAAACCGACTTCTTTTCAACATCAACTTTGATCCCGAGAATCGTCGCACCCATCGGGATCGCAAATGTGAAACCCGTCGCCGTCAGATACTGACTGATCGAACTCGAAGCACCAAAACTTGCCGCCGCATAGGCGTCGTTACTGGAATAGATATTACTGGTACTTGTCCACGCGATCGCTCCTACGCCACTGTTATTCGAACTTCCAGTCGGACTCTTCGGACTCGGCGCAACATACGCACCGGTGAGTGTCGCGAGTGTCGGTGCCGTTGGTTCAGTATTCGCACTCGTCGCCGCCTGATCGCTTATATAATGGCGGTTCGCCTGTCCTGTGTCTCCACCGGAGTAATCGCCGTTGCCGCGAACGTAATCGATATCCCCGTCATTATCAATGTCGCCAATTGCCGACATGAACACATCATCTCCCGGTTGAGTAATAGCACCAAGAGAAGTGAAAACGCCTGTTCCGTCATTCAAGAAAATTTCTGATCCTCCGGAGCTACCGATATCCGAGCCGTTTAAGATGTAATCGAGATCGCCGTCATTGTCGATATCGCCGAGGGCTACGCTGTTGGTCGCAGACACCGTTCCGTAACTATTCCCCGCAGAAAATGTTCCTGCTCCGTTGTTGATGTACACGGTGGATGTTCCGTTGCCTGCGGCTATCAGGTCGATGTTGCCATCGGCATTCAAATCGCCGGGCGCAAAGTATGCGACATCCACGCTTCCGAAGGTGGAAAGCTGAACGAACGCACCCGTACCACTGTTCCGCATCACTTTTCCGCTGGTTGCCGCTCCGGGCGGAGCAAGAATCAGATCGAGGTACCCGTCACTGTCGACATCAAAAGATGCAAGAGTATACGACGCCGGAAGCGGCGATGCGGCAGCCGTAAACGTACCGTGACCGTTGTTGATGTATACAGCTTGCGTGAGGACACTCGAACCATTGGTCACGACGATATCAAGCATCGTGTTGTTGTCGACGTCGACCAGAAGAATGTCGTTCCATACGGCAATATTCAAGGAGCTGCAACTGAAGGTCGCCGAACCGTTGTTGATGCATTTGGCATTGGCAGCCGCACCCGCTCCTGTAGAAGCGAACACAAGATCCAGATCACCATCGCCATCCATATCCCCGGCGGCAAAATCCAGAAATCCTATCGAGCTTCCAAAGGTAGAACTGCTGAAAACGCCTGATCCGTTATTCAGATAAAGATCGAGAGAACCGGGAAGAGTCGTATTATTTCCTGCGATGTAATCGAGATCACCGTCATTGTCGAAGTCACCCATCACGACATCGATCGTGTCGTTCGCCTCAGACGTTGTGCTGCTCAAAGTAAACGACATCGCATACACGGTCGCGATGAACTGAAGGAAGAGGATCAGAAGCGATACCGAGAGAATGCTTGCCATCGCAATCTCGAATTTCGGCGGCAACCTCGGATGAAGACTCTCTATGTCCGCGAGAGACATCCTGTTCACGCGAACATGATTGAAGATATCGATCCACTCCACGACGACCGCAATTATCATGATCGCAATGCCAATCGAGAGACTTATGAAAGCGCGAACATGCGTGATCGTAAGCAACACCGCATCGATGTCGTCCGGACCGATCGGGACGAAACGCTGCGCGAGGGTTACGCCGGTCAGAATGGCGGCAAACAAGCCCGTAATGATGACGAAATAACGACGCAGTGTTGATATGGGTATTTCTTTTTATTTTAGCACAAAACCTGCCAAAATACCAGACCGAATCCGGATGTTCTTCTCGATTACTTCTGCGCCGGCAGCAACCGCTCTACCATCTCGACAAGCGACTTGATCGTCATGTCCTTCTTCACGAAGTAATCGTCGACACCGAGAGCGGTGCCACGATCACGATTTGCCTGATCATCGAAGTTTGTAAGCATCACGATCGGAAAGCGTCTCTCCGGCTTTGGAAGCTTCTCGAGAACCCCAAAACCGTCGAGGATAGGCATATTGATATCCAAAAGCACCAGATCCGTCTTTTCTTTGGCAATCAAATCGAGCGCCTCCTGCCCGTTCGAAGCAGTGCGCACATCGTAGGTTTCGCTCGAAAACTTACGGAGATAGAGATCTCGAAGGACGGTGTCGTCTTCCGCGATAATGATTTTCCGTTTCGGCATAAGGAACATTCTACCCTCTTTCAGATCAAAACGCAATCACCCTCAACCGAATGACACCCGAGAGTACACCGTGACATCGGCACCACCGAGCATCTTTCCTACAGTCTGACTCGGGTCTTTCGCGAAAGGCTGAGTGAGAAGGGCATTCTCTTCCCTGAACTTCTTCTCCTTCCCAAACATGATCTTCTCGAGGATCTCGGGAGGCTTCTTGTCGCCTTTCATCTGCTCTTTCCAGATCTCCTTCTCTTTCGAGACGGAATCTTGCGAGACCTCTTCCGGTCGAACATACAAAGGATTCATGGCGGCGGCATGCATGGCTGCATCGGATGCTTGTTCCTTCGTCCCCGCCGTCAGTCCTACGATGACACCGATCTTCCTGTTGCTATGGACATAGGTACCGAGAACGGCTGCATTTGCTTCCTTCGTCTCTGCAAGAGAAATATTTTCGCCAAGTTCTAAGACGGCTGCCGGCACTTTCTCGGAAGCATAGGCATCGAATGCCGCTTTGCCCTTCTTCAGAAGCACATCGGCAAGATCTTGACCGAACTTCAGGAAGACCTCGGAACGCCCGACGAAATCCGTCTCGCAGCGAACCTGCACGAGTGCAGCTTTCAGAGCGTCCGTTGCAATAAAAATAGCACCTTCGGTCTGCTCTCTGCCTGCTTTCTTCACGGCTTGCGCCTTGCCCTTCTTGCGAAGAAGCTCGATTGCGAGTTCCTGATCACCCTTTGCCTCATCAAGAGCATTCTTAGCATCGAGAATACCGACACCCGTTCGAGCGCGGAGAGCAGCGACATCAGCGGCGGCGACAGGGGACATGGGGATTGGGGGTTAGAGTTAGGAACTGGGATTTAAAATGCTAGTTCTTTGCAGCTGGCTCTTTGTCATCTTTCGCGCCAGAGAGCTCTGCTTCGATCGTCTGCAGAATCAGATCCAGAGACTTCACGGCATCGTCATTGGCCGGGATGAAGACTTTGAAATTATCTGGGTCGGCGTTGCTGTCACAAATTCCATAGACAGGGATGCCAAGTTTTCTGGCTTCGAGAACCGCCACGTGATCGCGCACTGCGTCAACAACGAAGATAGCATCCGGAAGTCCTTTCATCTGCGACACACCGGAAAACCCTGCATCGAGCTTCGCAAGCTCTTTCCTGTGTGCGGTCTGTTCTTTCTTCGTGTATTTCTCAATATCACCGGTCTTGAAGGACTGCTGCAGATCGAGGTAGTAGCGAATGCGATTTTTGATCGTCGACCAGTTCGTGAGAAGCCCCGGCACCCACTTCTTCGTCACCACCGGCTGACCAAGAGCGCTGCTGACGCGTTCAATTGCTGCAAGGCTCTGGAGCTTCGTGGATACGAAAAGAATCGTCTTACCGGATTTCTGCAGAGATCGCATCTCGTCGCACGTCTTCTTGAGCGCATCGTGCGTCTTCTGGAGATCGAAGATATGGATACCGCGACGGACGCCGAACAGTTGGTTCTTCATCTTCGGGTTCCACTTTTCTTTTCGGTGACCGAAGTGGCAGGCAGCGTTTATCAATTCTTTGGGGGATGGAATGGACATTGGAAGAGGGATGAGGGTAGGGATAGGAATCTAGTGCTCGGTTGAGCACAAAGTACTTGCGAGGATGATGAGCTTCCTTGGGGTCTGCTCCCTGACGTCTACTCGCTCTAGTGCGGAGGATTTCCCTTACGGGATCAGGACCGCGCGATCGGTCGGGGAGGAATTTGCTGCGATGCAGCCAGATACTTATACAGGGACTCGAAAGAGACCGCAATATGATCCGTCTAGAGACGTTCGAGCAATGCTACGATCGTGAGTCTCTCCTGCTTGAGCGTATCTCGATCGCGAATTGTCACCGTATCCGGTTCACCCTGCGCAGGATCTTCTCCAAGCGTTCCAAAATCGACGGTTATGCATTTCGGCGTGCCGATCTCGTCTTGGCGGCGGTAACGCTTTCCAATGGAACCCGTAACATCGAAATCGACAGTAAGGCTGGTAGATTGAACAACTTTTTTATACAACTCTTGTGCCTTTGCCATAAGGTGTTCTTTCTTTGAGAGTGGAAGAATTGCGATGTCGTATGGAGAGACGAGAGGCTTGAGATGCAGCACGGTACGAGTGTCATCTTCAGCCAACTTCTCATCTTCGTATGCCTCAAGTAGAACAGCAAGCACTGTGCGCGTAAGTCCGAATGTCGGCTCGACCACGTAGGGTAAGAATTTCTTCTTCGGATCATCAGGGTCTGTATAACTCATATCCTGACCGCTGAATTTTGAATGCTGTGACAAATCAAAATCTGAACGATTGGCGAGACCGTACAGTTCACCCCATCCCCATGGATATTTGTATTCGATGTCGATCGTTCTTGATGAGTAATGCGACAGCTCTTCTTTCGTATGCTCTCTTACACGAAGACGCTCGGGGGCAAGGCCGATATCGAGACACCACTGCCACATGGCGTCCTTCCATTCCTCGAAGATCGGTGCTTCGGTTCCCGGTTCAACAAAATATTCGATTTCCATTTGCTGAAATTCGCGTGTGCGGAATGTAAAATTTCCCGGTGTGATCTCATTACGGAAAACCGTGCCCACTTGTGCAACACCGAAAGGAAGTCTTTTTCGGCTTGTCTGAGCAATATTTTTGAAATTCACAAACATGCCTTGAGCGGTCTCGGGCCGCAGATAGATGTCCTCACCTTCTCCTTCGATAACACCTTGCTGTGTTTTGAACATCAGATTGAATTTCTTTGCGATGGCCCAGTCGATATTGCCGCAGGACGGACACTTGATCTTTTCTGCCACCAGCATCGGCTGCACTTGATCAAGTGTGAGTACCGCTGCACCCTCAACACCGATTTTTTCTTCGATAAGTTTATCTCCGCGAAAACGCTCTTTGCATTTTTTGCAATCGACCAGCGGATCGCCAAAATTCGAAATGTGACCGCTCGCCTCCCATACTTTGCGATTCATGAGAATGCCGGTTTCGATGCCCACCATATCGCGGCGGCTTAGAACGAAACGTCTCCACCACTCTCGCTGGATACGGTTTTTCATCTCTAGACCGAGAGGACCGTAATCCCAGGTATTGGCGAGTCCTCCGTAAATCTCGGATCCCGGGAAAATGAATCCGCGACGTTTGCAGAGGGAAACGAGCTCGTCGAGTGTCTTGGCAGGCATAGACAGAGTGTAGGGGAGGTCGGGGAAAAGAAAAATAGTACCGCAGCGGAAGATCCACATCTTCCGCAGATGTTGGATTATCCGTAACTGCGGAGGTTACGAACCTCCGCTGCGTTCTCGCTTTTCTCCCTTGTTTCTGCTATAATCAGAGCATTCTCCCTATGCAGATCCTGCTCGCCATCGGCTCGGTGATCGCCGCGATCGTCCTCATCAAGATCTGGACGGGAGCGATGAACGTGAAGGTCATCGACAACGAGTCGCTTGCATCGGTCGAAGCCAGACACCCGTATCTGCCGAAGTTTGGTGCAATCGCCGTGTCGGTTGTCATTGCAGGATTCCTCTTCACGCTCTCACTCAAGTTCGGAAAGAACACCTCCATTGCATCCCTCTGGGGAAGCGCCGCACTCTACCGAACGATCTTCGTCTTCCTCGCCATCTGCGCACTCGGACTCTTCGAACGCGGCCGCTGGCATGGATCCAAAGATCGCTACGAGTACTTCTTCGCGTTCGTGCTCGGTACGATCGTCACGTGGATCCTCATCGCCTTCAAGCGCTCATTCTTCGAGACGGGGGTGCAGCAAGATCCGTTCCTCATGGCGCTCGGCATCACGTGTATTGTCATTGGCTGGCGATTTTTGTTCGGTCCGTGGAAAGCCTCGATCAAAGCGACCGTCCTCGGAACATTTTTGTTCTGGGTGATCTATGCGATTCTTCGTTTCAAAACGAGAGAAGAATTGATCGCCACGGGACTTGCGAGCATCGTCGCGATCATTCCGGTGCTGGTATGGAGCAAGCTCTTCCTCGGCTATCACAAGCAGCGAATGAGCATCGTGATCCTCGCATTCTTTGCAGGCATGCTCTCGACGGTGCCGATTCTCTTCTACAGCGAACTGACGATGCGTTCGATCCAGCTCAATTTTTTTATCTTCAAAATCGTACCGATCAACTACGGCACTTCGTCGACAGATTTCGTGTCGCAGAGCGTCTTCAAGTCATTCTCGGGTACATCGTCCATCGTGCTCACCACACTCGTAACGTACCTGATGGTCGGTGTGATCGAAGAAATCAGCAAGTACTGGGTGCTTCGGCACTCGAGCAAAGAATTCTTCCGTTCAGTCGACGATGCGCTGCAGCTTGCGATTGTTGTGGCAATCGGCTTCGCGTTTGCCGAGAACCTCGTCAACCCGACGTACTTCGTCGGCTTCGTGCGCGACTACCTGATGACACCCGAAAGCCCCGAGTGGGGTTCGTTCATCGGCAACGTCATCGGGAGGTCCGTGCTCACAAACATGGTGCATATCGTCTCCACAGGCGTGCTTGGCTACTATTTCGGTCTCGCGTTCTTCGCCTCGCCTCTCATCCGCGATCAATTTGCACAGGGCTCGACCCATCCGATTATCTCGGTCATCCATCGCATGCTGAACATCCGTTCCGAGTGGATCTACGCAAAGACGCAAATGGCGCTCGGACTCTTCTTCGCTATTGTGCTCCACGGAGTCTTCGACTTCACCGTCAGCTTGTCCGAGGTCCTGCCCGGTCACCCGACAACTATTGGAGCTCTCCTCGGAAGTAACCAAGACTCTTTCCTGCATAACATCGCCATTACGCTCGTGCCGTCTGTTTTGTACGTCGTGGGAGGATTCTGGCTCCTCGTGACACTCTTCGAATGGAAAGAGGATAGAAAGGATTTTGGAGCTGTCGTCGAGACGCAAACGTTTGTCTCGTAAGAGCGGACAGAGGTAGAATACGGGAACATTTCCCCCGCAGTTTCATGAGAAACCGAACGCGTCTCTTCAGTTGCATCACGCTCGTATCTTTGCTCTTTCCGATTGTCGTGTCGGCTCGTCCGATCAGCGAGATCGTGAACCCGTCACTGCAGACCGTTTCGAGATCCAATTTCCTCACATGGTCTTTCGAAGCGCTCAGCATCCCGAAGACCAATGCCAATTGCACGCTGCCGTTTACGAAGTTTCCCCGGGGGCTGAAGTCCGTGCTATGCGCTGCACTCGACCAGGGTGCACTCGATGCTTTTCCATCCGGAAACGGCTACACACTCGGCAAAAACATCACGCATGGCGAGGCGATTCAGGTCGTTACGGCACTCCTCAATAAGCAAGAGAACGCGAATGTTTCCGCATTCAAAGACGTAAAAACGCCGGCAGAGAAACAAGCAGTCATGAATGCAATCGCACTCAAGTGGATGACGCCGATAAAATCGAATCTTTTCGGGCTCAGCCGTCCGCTCACCGGAAGCGAAGCACTGACTCTCCTCTCTGCCGCCGCACCTGGGTCATCGACCAAAATGCAGACGATTACGATCACTTTGCCGTCGCAGCAAGGACAGAGCACGGTCCCAAAGAGCGATCTCCTTGAGGCAGTCTGGCAGCTCATCAACCGCGACTATCTGAGGAAAGACAAGATCGATGCAACCGAGGCAGGGTACAAAGCCATCGAAGCTCTGGTCGATTCTCTCAAAGATCCGTACTCGAATTTCTTTCGACCTGCGAGCGCAAGCGACTTCCAGTCGCAGATCAAAGGAGAACTGAGCGGCATCGGTGCGAACATCGAAGACATCGACGGCGTGATCACCGTCGTCTCGCCTCTCCCCGGTTCCCCCGCCGAGAAAGCCGGCATTCAGGCGAAAGATCAGATTCTCGAAGCGAACGGGGTGTCACTGTCCGGGATCGGCGTCGAGAAAGCCGTCAACCATATTCGCGGAGAAGTCGGCACCTCCGTCACACTCAAGATCCGAAGGAACGGCACGGAGATCACCTTCACCATCGTGAGAAATCTCATTTCGATTCCGGAAATCCAAGTGAAGTGGCAAGGAGACATCGCGGTTGTGCAACTTGCGCAGTTCGGAGAAACGACAGACAAACAGATCCGCACGGTCTTTGCGAATATTGCGAAGCAGAATCCTCGCGGCATTATCCTGGATCTTCGCAATAACGGCGGCGGACTTTTAACGGCTGCCGATGCCGTCGTCAGTAACTTCGTTCCGAAAGGAACAGTCGTTGCAAAAGTAGAAGGAAAAAACGAGACAACGCTGGAGAAAACACAGGACGAAGCAACGATAGATTCCGGCATCAAACTGGTCGTCCTCATCAATAAAGGGTCGGCAAGCGCATCCGAGATCGTTGCCGGCGCACTGCAAGATCATAAGCGTGCAACGATCATCGGAGTCCAGAGCTTCGGCAAAGGAACGGTACAGGAAGTGATCAGCTTTCGAAGCAGCGAAGCACTCAAGCTCACGATTGCCGAATGGCTCACCCCCCTCGGTCGCAAACTCGACAATCTCGGCGTGAAGCCGGATATCATTGTCGAAAAGGACGGCACACGCGACGACCAGTTGCAGCGGGCACTCGAGATCCTTCGATAGTATGTCCCGCCTCATCCTCGCGTCGGCAAGCCCTCAACGAAAAACACTGCTTTCGGGTCTCGGACTACGGTTCGAGATTATCCCGAGTAGGATCGAAGAGGATGATCATCCGGAGGCAGATCCCCGGATACGCGCACAGAATCTTGCGAGACTCAAAGCACTCGACGTTCATGCCTTGCACCGAGACGCGACTGTCATCGGCTGCGACACTCTCGTCGTTGCCTCGGATGGAACACTTCTCGAAAAACCGAAAGACGATGCTGACGCACGAAGAATGCTCATGCTTCAGAGCGGCAAAACTTCACTCGTGCATTCCGCAGTCTGCGTCGTCGATGCATCAGGTAATACACACGAAGGACTCTCGACCTCAAGCGTCACATTCAAGAAATTGAGCACGAAAGAAATCGACTGGTGGATAGAGAGTGGACTATGGAAAGACCGCTCGGGTGGGTTTCAGATCGACGGACTCGGACAACTGATGATTCAGTCGATCACGGGCGACTGGACAGGGATCGTGGGGCTACCGGTATTTTTGCTTGGCGAACTACTGGAAAAAGCCGGGTACCGCATCCAGTAAACTTTTCAGTTTTATCGATTCGAGTAGAACTTGTTCTTCCTGTTCTCTGCTCTGTATCCCTCACGCTTGAGTGCGCGGATGCGCTGCAAACGCTTGGTGCGCTTCTTCTTGTAGGTCCTACGCTCGCGAAGAACCTTCACCAAACGGGACTTCTGCGCCTGCTGCTTGAACCGCGTCTGAAGACGGTCATTGGATTCATCGCCTTTCTTGATTGCGTAAATCGCCATAAAAATACAATAGGGAGCTGACGTAGGGTAAGCGAGTTTTGTGCTTCGCGCAAGACATATTCTAGGCACCGACCAGTGTGACTTCCTCGTCGACCATCCCTGCTTTTTGGAAGAGTTGCCATGTTGTTGGACCTCCTTCGACGAGAATCGAAGAAATACCATAGAAAGAATCCTTGGGTGTCGTGAGAGCCTTCCAAAGTTCGGACCAATCAAAACACTCTGAATGGGAGCGGGATGCCTGCCCGTCCGTAGCCCGCAGGCGAAGGCGGGCTTCCTGCATAACCTCCATCACCAGTAATCCCCTGCTCTCAATCTCTCTTTTTTTCTTCCGATCTGCATCGGGCGCACAGATCACGATTGTTCGTGAAACAAATTCATCACCTACAACTGTCGCCGTGAGTGGTATTTGAAGTGTTGCGTCCAGAATAATGCGATAAGGCTGGAGTTCCCCTCCCCCCTCGGGGGAGGGGTTAGGGGTGGGGGTACGCACAGTCAGCCTCGAATCGTCTGTGAGTATCGTGCCGACACCAACCAGTATTCCATCGTGACGTGCTCGCAAGCATCGATGCGACCACGCATTCTGATCATCTCTCGTGATCTTCATCATCGATCCGTCGGGGTTTGCGATTCGACCGTCGACCATGCGTGCGATCTTCAGTGTGATCCATGGACGAGAATTTTTCTGGAGCGTTACGAAGCCGCGATTGAGTCGCAAGCATTCGTCTTCAAGAACAGGTCCTGCCACGTCGATACCGGCATTCCTGAGTGCTGCTATCCCCTTCCCCGACACCTGCGGATTCGGGTCACGCATACCGAAGACAACATGCTTGATGCCTGATTTGATGATCATATCCGTACACGGCGGCGTTTTCTTGTGCATGTGACAGCATGGTTCCAGATTTACGTAGAGAGTATCTGTTGAACAAATATTGTATTCAGTTTTCTCAAGAAGATTTAGCTCTGCATGGGATTTTCCAAATTCAGAATGAAATCCTTCTGCGATCATCTTTCCATCGCGAACAAGCACAGCACCGACCATTGGATTGATCCCTGTCTTGCCTTTGCCCTTGGCGGCAAGTTCGAGACACCGGCGCATGAAAAGAGTATGCATAGAGGAAGTGATTATAGCTCTTCTCTATGCAGCCATCACTTTGTGTTCAATGCGTTGAATTCGATGTTCATGATTGTCGATCCGATCGTTCTGCTGTGAAGTCTTGTCGGCAAAAATACCACGAAAATCATAGAGAAGTTGCTCATGCTTGAGATCGATGTAACGAATCAGCTCTGACTTTGAGTCAGAAATTTGAGATGAGAGCTTTAATTCAGACTGAGAAATATCAGATTTCAATTCTGATCTCAACGTCGTGACTTTTATATCCATATGCTTCATCAGTCTCGATTCAAAACCAGAAAGGTCGGCTTTGGTGAGGGCAGGAGACGATGATTTCTTCTTGGATACTTTCTTCATGCCCGAATGCTAGCAAAGACAATAAAGTTTCACAATTGACACAAAAAAGCCCCAATCTAGGCCCGGAGCACAGCGAAGATTGGGGAATAAAAAACAGAGATTTATTTTGTTCTCCCGAAAAATGTCTGTCGTGAATTCTCAGAGAGAGATACGTCGGGCTTCGTATTGAAGTTGAACGTGATTAAGACACGTTCACCCTCTTCCACCTCAGTCACCCTGTGAAGTGACTGATTACCGCGGAAAATCATGAGCCCTCCTTCTCGCAGAGATTTCTCCTGCGGACAGACCTCACCATCGATGCACTTCCGTGCATACTCGTAATCTTCGACACCATTTTTGGTTCGCATGTCGGTGAAATATTGGTATACGCCGCCTTTGATCGGTTGCTTCACGAGAAGAGTGATGGCGAAATCTGCATTGTCGAAGTGCCACTGCAAAGCATCACCCCGATCGTAGTAATTGATATTGATGCTCGAAAGAGCATCGGCGTAAGGATAGAGCACCGAAACCTTCAGAAGTTTGCAGAGGAAGCTCCGAACAATCGGGGAATTGTAGATGAACCGAAGCAAAGAGACTTGCGGTAGAAGATCATTCGGAATACAGCCCTTCGTCGTTCGAAACATGCGATTCCTGGGGGAATCTTCCGGAAAGTCCGGATCCGTGGGCTTCACGTAGAGATTGTACGCAGAGCTGCTTCGATATGCTTTTGGTTTCAAGAAATCGGCTTCACGCTTGAGAGCACTGATCGCTTTCTCGGAAAGAAAATCATTGAAGACAACGATGCCTTCTCGCGCCAGCTCTTTACCAAGCTCTTCCGCTTCATTACGGAAGTATTCCGACGTGTAACGTGGACCAAGTACCTTAAAGAGTGGATCTATTTTTTGGGTACGCATAAGAAAAAATGGTTAAGAAGTGAAAAAAACTCCGAGTTTGTACTCCTGCCGATCGCCTGAGCTGGAAACCGCATAGTCTACTTCGGCAAAGTCGACTGGCTGCTTCCACATTCCTTTCAGAAGATTTTGAAGTGTCTCACGATCCTCGTCGGCATCTTTCCCGGGAACGATGCGGTTCTTTGTCCTCGTATAAACGATTTTTTCCGATCCCTAACGGCTGGGATTGTCGTCTTCAGGAATGATGGGGAGTAACGTAGCAAGAATTTTTGCCCTCGTGAATTGTGCCATATTTTCAAGCACGATCCTCGGCTGGGCAAGCCTGTCGAGTGTAAGAACCGACATGGCACTTGTTCTGTTATTCGAATCAATGCCAGAAAGTGGCGTGTCGATGAGACCGACATCCATTCTGGTATTCGGATAGATATTCCTGCGATTAAAATCGGTAACAAAACCAGGGCTTAAATCAATACCACGCATTCGCATAGCGGGATACAGCGGTGCAAGTCTTTCAAGCAAGTCTCCCGGACCGGCACCAAGATCAACGAGCGCATCAGAGTCCCGAAATAGGTCACGCTCTCTGATAAGATCTACTATTCCATCTGGCTCTGTTTGGTAGCTCTTGCCGAGAGCTTCCTGCATATAACGAGCAAGAGCCTTGCGTAAGCTAACCTGATCAGCAGAAGATTGTATTGCAATCTGACTGAGAATTTCCCGGAGTCCTTCTTTCTGCTGAGGATATTGTTCAAAAAGTTCATTATCATTTGGATCATTATTGCTATTCATATGAGAGGGGGAAATATAGAGGGTTACCGATGATGTGAAAGAGCACAAAAAAAACATCCCTCTCCGCACACTGCGAGGAGGGATCAATCTCGGTGCTGCTTTACTGATTCTTCGCTTTCTCTAGAGCCTTTTGTAGCACCGATGCTGGTCGCTCCCCGCGCGGCGGGGTAGCTGTCTCGGCATGATGCTTCGCACCACTGCTCGAGACGAGCCGGTGATGCCGATGTGCATTTAAGACTTTTCTATAGCCTCCTTCGCCGTTCTCGAGAAATTTTGCAACGCGTGTAACGGTCGTTGTACTTGCTCCTGTTCTCGTTGCGATTTCTCTGTACGTCACACCAAGTGCTAGAAGCTTTGCAACTTCAAATCGCTCACTCCATGCCTGGAGCTCGGAAAGTGTGCCGATATCACGCAAAAAATTCGCCATCTCTTCCTCCGTCTCGCATTGGGTGAACGCACCGCACAGAGCCTTGAACCAAGGCTCTCTTTTGAAGCTGTCTTCGGTGAAACGACGTTTACCCATACCCACAGAATACATGCCAAGCGCAGTGGTGTCAATGTGTTATCTCGTTAAAACATATTCTTCAAGAAGAATTTCGTATGAAAGCCAACTTCTCGATACGTGCTCTCCAAGCGCACTACTCGAAGTGACACACTGTTTAGAGGCGTATCGAGAACTACTTGCCGCCGGCACGAGCTGCAATCACAGCCTCAGCAACGTTCTTCGATACTTTTGCGTAGTGGCTGGGCTCCATCGAATAGCTGGCTCTGCCTTGGCTCATCGAGCGAAGCTCAGTGGCGTATCCAAACATCGCTGCAAGCGGCACGTCTGCAAGCACGGTCTTCGCCATACCACGGTTCCCTGTATCCTTGATGAGACCGCGGCGTGCGGAAATATCACCCATCACGTCACCGAAGTAATCCTCGGGGCACACGACTTCCACTTTCATGATCGGCTCCAGAAGAACCGGATCAGCCTTTCTGGCTGCAGCCTGAATACCGATGGACGAGCAAATCTTGAATGCGATTTCGGAGGAGTCCACATCGTGAGAGCTGCCGTCTGTCAGCTCGACTTTCACATCGACCATCGGGAATCCCGCAACCACTCCTCGGCTTAAGCCTTCCTGGAAGCCCTTATCGCATGGCGAAATGAACTCGCGCGGAATACGACCACCCACGACGGAGTTCTCGAATTCGTAGCCTTTGCCGTGCTCCTGAGGATAGATCGTAAAGAGCACGTGACCGTACTGACCTCTGCCACCCGTCTGCTTGATGTACTTCTCCTCGTGTTCGACAGACTTCTGGATCGTCTCTCTGTACGCAACCTGGGGCTTTCCCGACGTACTCTCGACTTTGAACTCGCGCTTCATGCGATCCATGATGATATCGAGGTGCAATTCACCCATACCGGCGAGGATGGTCTGACCGGTTTCTTCGTCGGTACGAACGCGAAGGGTCGGATCTTCTTCAGTCAACTTCTGGAGAGCCATACCCATGCGTTCCTGATCGCCCTTCGTTTTGGGTTCAATGGCGAGCGAGATCACCGGCTCGGCAAACGTGATGCTCTCGAGGAGGATCGGCTTGGCTTCGTCGCAGAGTGAGTCTCCTGTACGCGTATCCTTGAGACCGATCACGGCACCGATGTCTCCTGCTTCGATCGTATCGATTTCTGTGCGATTATTCGCATGAAGACGTACGAGACGACCGATGCGCTCTTTGTTGCCGGTGCGTGTGTTGATCACATAGGAGCCGGATTTGAGAATGCCAGAATAGACGCGAACGAAGGTGAGTCTACCAACGAAAGGATCCGTAGCGATTTTGAATGCGAGACAGGCAAGAGGCTCATTGTTATCAGGCTTTCTGAGCTCTTCCTGACCATTATCGGGGTTGGTTCCTTTCACAGGCGGAGCATCGAAAGGATTTGGCAAATAGTTCACGACGGCATCGAGCACGAGCTGCACGCCCATGTTCTTGAGTGATGATCCGCAGAGAACAGGGAATGTTTTTCCTGAAATCGTTCCCTGACGAAGCGCGGCTTTGACCTCATCTTTCGTAAGCGTTCCGTTCGTCAAAAACTTATCCATAAGGGCTTCTCCTGCGCCTTCGGCCGCTTTCTCCATCATGATGAGGCGATACTCATTCACCTTCTCTTTCATATCCTCAGGGATCGGCTGATGCACGTGCTTCTCGCCGTACTCTCCTTCGAACGTCACCATCTCTTCTTCAATCAAATCGATGATGCCCGAGAAATCACTCTCGGCACCGACCGGAATCTGAATCGCGACGGCATTCTTGCTCAGCCGTTCGTGAATGCTCTGAAGCGACATGAAGAAATCCCCTCCGATCTTGTCCATTTTGTTGACGAACGCGAGACGCGGAACGGAATACTTGTCGGCTTGGCGCCAGACGGTCTCGGACTGCGGTTCGACACCCTGACTGCCATCGAACACCGCGACACCTCCGTCGAGAACGCGAAGAGAGCGCTCAACTTCGGCCGTAAAGTCCACGTGACCGGGAGTATCGATGAGGTTGATTGTGGTAACAGTATCCTGATTCAAATATTTTGACTTCCAGATGCACTGCGTTGCTGCAGATGTGATGGTGATGCCGCGCTCGCGCTCTTGCTCCATCCAGTCCATCGTCGCCTCTCCTTCGTGAACTTCACCGATCTTATAATTCTTTCCCGTGTAGAAGAGGATTCGCTCGGAGGTCGTCGTCTTTCCGGCATCGATGTGAGCGATGATTCCAATATTGCGTACGTTCTTTAAGTCCATAAAAAGAGAAGGCTAATGATTAAAGCCGAGGCAGTATAGGGAAAGAATAGCGCTATGAAAATGCCAATTTTTGTAAAAGAATGAGTCCATTCCTCAAAAAAACCTCTCAAAAATGTCATGATGCGAGGAAGCAAGCAAAAAATTCAAAAGGCGTATCTTTATACGCTGAATGAATTTTCTGCGTAGCTGACGAAGCAGCATGCATTTTTTCAGAGGTTTTTAGCCCATCTTGGCGAAATGTGCGTATGCCTTATTCGCCTGTGCCATCTTATAGACATCTTCTTTCTTCTTCACGGCTGCTCCTTGTTCCGTAGAAGCTTCGAGGAGTTCAAGTGCGAGTTTCTCCGCCATCGGCATACCCTTCCGTGAGCGAGCAGCAATCAGGATCCAGCGAATCGAAAGCGACTGCTGACGCTTGGCCGGGACTTCGGTTGGAACCTGGAAGATCGCACCTGCAACGCGTTTGGGGCGAACCTCGACAAGAGGCGTGGTGTTGAGGAGCGCCTTGCTGAAAACCTCCATCGGAGCCTCTTTCGTGCGAGTCTTGATGATGTCGATGGCATCAGCGAAGATTCTGCGTGCGATCGACTTCTTTCCCTGCGTCATGAGACAACAGATGAATTTTTCGATGAGCGGATCGGAGCCTTTGGGAATGTACGCTTTCGGGAGAGTGGCCATAAGGACGAGAATCAGGAATTAAGAATTAGGAATCAGGGGAAAGTATAGACAGTAAGCATGAATCATGAGAGTAGTAAGCCGAAGATTGTTGATTCTTGATTCATGATTCTTGATTCAGTTATTTTTTAGGCTTCTTCGCGCCATACAGAGAACGACCTTGCTTTCTATCGCGGACGCCTTCGGTGTCGAGCACGCCGCGAACGATGTGGTACCTGACACCAGGAAGGTCTTTCACGCGTCCGCCGCGAACAAGGACAACCGAGTGTTCCTGAAGGTTGTGTCCTTCTCCCATGATGTAGGCAGTAATTTCCTCACCGTTGGTGAGACGCACACGAGCAATTTTACGGAGAGCAGAGTTCGGTTTCTTCGGCGTCATGGTTGTCACCTTCAGACAGACACCGCGCTTCACCGGAGCGCCCTTTTTAAGTCTCACGCGTTTCATAGTCAGAGCATTCCAGGTGTGCTGGAGGTTTGGAGCCTTGGTACGCCTCTTCTGACTGACTCTGCCGTGACGAACAAGTTGGTTGATGGTTGGCATAACGGGGCTAGATCTTAGAGGATAGAAATCAGACGGTAAAGAGCAGAAATAATGGCTTACTTCTTCTTTTTCTTGAGAGCAGCTTCCTCTGCACGATCTTCATCGTATTTCTTGCGGAATGTTTCCCCTGCAGGGATGAGGCGACCGATGATGACGTTCTCTTTGAGTCCCTTCAAGTAGTCGACGTTTCCAGTTGTGGCAGCTTCCACAAGCACACGGATCGTCTCCTGGAAGGAGGCTCCTGCAAGCCACGATTCGGTAGCAAGTGATACGCGCGTGAGACCAAGAAGCAGCTGTTCGTAGGTCGCTTCTTTCTTTTCTTTCTTCGTCTTCAATTTTGCGAGCATGTCGTTCGCTCTTCGCACGTCTGCAATGTCGACAACCTCACCTGCGAGCAAATTCGTGTCTCCTCCATCGACGATACGAACTTTGCTGAACATCTTTCTCCCGATGATCTCGAGATGCTTGTCATTGATCGTCTGACCCTGCGATGCATAGATATGCTGCACTTCCTGCACGATGTAGTTCTGGACGGCGTAGCTTCCCTGCTTCTCGAGAAGTTCTTGGAGGTTGTAGTGACCGGCGTTCAAAGCCTGACCTGCTCTCACGACGTCTCCATTCTTCACGAGAAGTGTTTCACGGCTGGTGAACTCATACGTTCGTTCCTGTATCTCGCCGTGTTTGACGACGATCTTGCCCTGGCTCACTTCGGCGACTTTTCCAGGAATCGTGATTTTGATGGTGGACTTATCGGAGATCGCCTTGGCGATCACCAGTCTCTCCTTCACTTCATCGCCTTTCTTGACCATAACCTGATATCCGGCCGGCACGAAGTACGTGTCCTGCCCGAGATCCACACCAGTAATGATCACGGTGGATACGCCACTCTTGTGGCTCACCTTGGTGAGTCCGTCGATATCGGAAAGTGTTGCCGGCGTGCGCGGCGGTCTGGCTTCCAGAATTTCCTCGACACGCGTCAAGCCCTGCGTAATGTCGCTGCCTTCTGCGACTCCTCCCATGTGGAAGGTTCTCATCGTCAGCTGCGTACCGGGTTCACCGATCGACTGTGCGGCGATGATTCCCACCGGCGTACCGATCTTGACCGGCTTATTGTCCGAAAGGTCTCTGCCGTAACACTTGATGCAGATACCGCCATCTGCGTGACAGGTGATCACGGATCTCACGAGTACCTCGCTCACCTTATGCTGATTGATGAGAGCGATGAGATCGGCGTCGATATCGTCATTGCGCTTGGCGATGACCTGTTTTCCGACAAGGAGATCCTCATTGAGGGTACGACCGAAGATGCGGTTCTCAAATTTCTCTCCGATGCGCTCCGAATCGGCACGCGTGATTTTGTGACCAAACGTCGACTCGCAATCCTCCTTCTTGATGACAATATCCTGAACGGCGTCGACGAGGCGTCGCGTGAGGTAACCGGCTTCGGCGGTCTTGAGCGCAGTGTCGGACTTTCCTTTGCGTCCTCCGTGTGTTGCGATGAAGTACTCGAGAATCGTAAATCCTTCTTTCAAGTTGCTCTGGATCGGAAGCTCGATCGTACGTCCTGAGGGATTTGCCACGAGTCCTTTCATACCGGCAAGCTGCGTGATCTGACCCCAGTTACCGCGGGCGCCCGAGTCGATCATGTACGTGATGCTGTTCTGCGGCACATTGGTGAACGCCTTAATCATCGTCGACGCGATGTCGCCTTTCGCCTTGCTCCAAATGCGGATGGCATGGTGATAGCGCTCGTCGGCGGTGATCCATCCCTTCCAGTACTGATTGTTGATCTTGCGAACTTTTTCGTTTGCTTCGTCGAGAATCGCATCTTTCTCCTTCGGAACGAGCACGTCGGTGATCGAAATCGAGATGCCGGACTTCGTTGCATATTTGAATCCGATGTTCTTGATGTCATTCGCCAATTTCGATGTGCGGTCGGTGCCGATCACTTCGAGAGCGCGAGCGATCATCTTACTGAGGACTCCCTTCTTCAGCGTCTCATTGATGATGCCAAGCTCTGACGGAATGATCTCCTGAAAAAGGAGTCGACCGGCAGTCGTTTCGATCGTGTCATACTCGCCTTCTCCTTTCGGGAATCTGACGAGAATCTTGGCACGAAGATCCACGATGCCATGTTCGTACGCAAGAATCGCTTCGGTGCTGGCACCGAATTTCATTCCATCACCCTTGAGACCGGAGTGCATGGACGTCAGGAAGTAACAACCAAGCACCATGTCTTGCACCGGCGTGATAATCGGCTCACCTGCGGAAGGCTTGAGAACGTTCTTCGCAGCATTCATCAGTTCCCTGGCTTCAGTCTGTGCCGGCTCGGAAAGCGGAACGTGTACGGCCATCTGGTCACCGTCGAAGTCTGCATTGAACGCCGTACACACAAGCGGATGGAGCTGAATGGCAAGACCTTCGACAAGACGAGGCATGAACGCCTGGATACCGAGACGGTGCAGCGTTGGAGCGCGGTTTAAGAGCACGAATTTGTTCTCAATAACCTCTTCCAAGATATCCCATACTTTTTTACTGCCATCCAAGACCATGCGCTCTGCACTTTTGACGTTGTGCGCGAGTTCATCTCGGATAATGCGTCCGATCACGAACGGCTTGAAGAGTTTCATCGCCATTTCTTTCGGAAGTCCGCATTGATTCAAATTGAGATCCGGACCAACGACGATCACAGAGCGACCAGAGTAGTCCACACGTTTTCCGAGAAGGTTCTGACGGAAACGACCTTGCTTCCCTTTCAACATGTCCGAGAGCGAACGAAGTTTTCTCCTGTCGCCTGCGGTGAAGAGGGCTTTACCTGCGCGCGCGGAATTGTTGAGAAGAGTATCCACTGCTTCTTGCAACATGCGCTTCTCGTTTCGGTTGATGACTTCGGGAGCACCGATGCTCATCAATTTCTTCAAACGATTGTTTCTGTTGATCACGCGACGGTAGAGGTCGTTCAAGTCCGACGCGGCGAAGCGACCGCCATCGAGCTGCACCATCGGACGAAGATCCGGAGGGAGTACCGGAATTCTCGTCATCACCATCCACTCAGGCTTGATGCCGGCTTGCTTCAGGGACTGCACGAGCTTTAAGCACTTCATGACTTTCTTGAGTCTCTGACCGCTGCTCTGGAGTCTCTGTTTCTGGAGGTCATCCACAAGCTTCTCGTTGTCGATCGCCGCGATGATCTCGCGAAGCGACTCGGCTCCCGTACCGGCACGGAACAGATGGCCGAATTTCATGTTCATTTCTCGGAACTTAAGCTCCGAGAGAACCGATCCGACGTGCAAATTCTCAAGATCAGCCAATGCATCTTTATGGTTGATCTTGAGCATCTCGAGTCTGTCTGCCGTTGCTTTATCGAGCGCATCGAGCTGATCGCGCGTCGGCTTTCCTTCCTTCATCATCTTCTGTTCGTCATCGTGCTCGCGCTTGATCTGGTTCCTTCGTGCGTCGTACTCCTGGAGAAGTTCTTTCGTGGCTCCGGTTTTTCCTTCCTCATCGACTGTCACGACGATGTACGCCGAGAAATAGACGATCTGTTCGAGCGTCTTGATCGAAATATCAAGAAGAAGACCGAGGCGTGACGGTGAAGACCTGAGGAACCAAATATGAGTCACGGGAACAGCGAGATTGATGTGTCCCATGCGCTCACGCCTGACGATGCTTCTCGTCACTTCCACTCCACACTTCTCGCAGACGACACCGTTGTAGCGAATGCCTTTGTACTTGCCGCAGAAACACTGAAAGTTCTTGGTGGGACCGAAAATGCGCTCGCAGAAGAGTCCATCCGGTTCGGCTCTCTGTGTTCGATAGTTCACCGTCTCTGGCTTCGTTACTTCTCCTCTGGACCACGTGAGAATGTCTTCGGGGCTTGCAACACTGAGTGCGACTGCATCGAACGAATCGGACGTGCGAGGGGTGAAGGCCATACGGAGTGGGGGGACCCCACTTCGCTCCTGAGGGAGCTTCGCGGGGCAAGAGATAAAAGTATCAATGGGAGCGGGTTGCTACCCGCGTATCTGCACATACAGCAGAGCGAAGCGCCGACCGGTGCGTTCGTCTGAAACGCTGGAGGCACTCCGATGATGAGCAGAGTGTAGCGAAGAAAACGTCTTCGTAAAGTTCAGATTGAACACTAAAGTTGATCAATCAGTTTCGTGACCAGAAATCTCTACTGGTTCTTCATCGTCCCGAACAACTTCTCGAAGGATCCGTCGTAACTCGTAAGTGCGGAGCGAAGTGTGGTCATCTCGTCTTCGCTGAGGGACAACGTCGACGATGCATTGAGTAGTGCCTTGCGAGTATCGGCGGGAGTCTCAATTTTATTCTGCTCCGTAAGATTCACATGCAGCACGATAAACGCAGAGCAACTCTCACACTTGAGCTGAAGCAGCATGAAATCATCCCCGGTCAGTTTCACTGAAGGAAAGTCGACACTGATATGTGTGCCGCACTGCGGACAGCGCATCTGCTCGCGGATGCGTGTGAGGATCTGATGCAAAGAATGAGGGTTCACTTCCATACGTCTATTGTACCAGAAGTCTTGAAATTTCGTCAGATTCTTAGACCCTAGTTTCAGATTCCTTCAATGCGACCTTTCGATTCGGCAAAAAACTCACGCTACCATACGTGTCATGCCGATGAAGAAAAAAACAGAAAACAATGCAGTACGTGTTTCAAAGAAACCGAAGGCAAAGCAGTCGCTTCGAAAAGTGACGATGAAAAAAAGTCTTCCGGCAGCCAAAAATACGCTTACGAAGCCGGTCAGCGCAAAACGGCAATTCCATCTCGGGATACACCTCCTTATCGCGGGTTCTGCAATCGCGGTGCTGATACTCCTCGGCATTGTTGATCGAGTGACATTTTCGACACTTCGGAGTCGCGCCTCGGAGTCTATGCCGATCACGATCGGTCTCGAACACCGAAACCCTCTCTCGGTCTCGCTCGTCATCGCACGCAAGAACGAAGTGGGTTATGCGTCGATTCTCAGCGGCTCGGATGAGCAAATCCGGATCTCCGTGCCATCGGAATGGAAACGAGTGGAAGTGAGCGGCGCACCGCTGTCGGCATTCGCCCAAGATATTCCCGCAATCGGTTATACACGTTGGACACTGCCGCCGGGTGCGGGCATCAAGATGACTCTCGACGATGTGCCGAGCTCCCTCTTCTTCGAGAGTGCATCTGCCTCCACCACTGAAATCAATCTCCGCACGATCGACTTGAAAGGTCTGCCTGAAACGGAAACTCAGGTGATTCTGCTGAAAGACAGAGCTCTCGCAACACTGTGGGGAAGTGACGAAGAGTGAACTATACTGACGGCATGCTTATCCTTCCCATCCGCACAGGTCTTCTTCGGGCAGGATCCGATCTTGCGAAAGAAATTCTGAGTAAGGTCACACTAGAGCGAAGTGACATCGTCGTCGTTTCTTCGAAGGCAATCGCAACCGTCGAAGGTGCTGCAATGAATCTAAGCGAAATCACCCCTTCACCGGAAGCGATCAGCGATGCCAAACGTTGCAATCAAGATCCGAGATTCACGGAATGCATTCTGCGCGAGATGAAGCGCATGAACGGATTTGTCACAAGCACGTCTCCGTTCGTACTACTCACGTCACTCAAACCCGAAGGCATGAAGACAGGACGGATTCTCTGTCCGAATGCAGGAATGGATCTGTCGAATACAGACATGGGTTTTGCGATTGGCTGGCCAAAAGATCCCGTGACGTCGGCAGAAAAACTTCGAGCTACTCTGCATGTTCCGGTCATCATCTCGGACTCCTGCAGCAGACCGTCTCGCCTCGGAGTCACCGCCTTCGCACTCGCATGCACGGGAATCGATCCACTACAAAGCGAAGTGGGGAAGAGCGATCTCTTCGGAAAGAAAATGCTTGTGACGGTCGAAGCGATTGCCGATCAGCTTGCAACTGCAGCGAATGCAGTGATGGGCAATGCGGCGCAGTGCATCCCGGCTGCCGTCATCAGAGACCACGGAGTCCCCTTCTCGAACTTCTGCGGCTGGGTCGATGGGATTGAAGAAGGAGTGGATATGTTCGCTTCTCGATACGCGCCCTCGAAGGGCGCTACTCGAAGTGACACAGGCAAGACTTGATTTGTGTCAGTTCGAGTAGCCGAGCTGCAGCGAGGCGTATCGAGAACCAATGCTACACTCTTCATCTGTATGGTAACGCCGTCCTACACCATCGTGTGCACCAGAAAAGAGCTCGTCGCTCCGAATGTGTACGAACTACGTTTCGAGAAACCTGCGGGACTTCTCTTCAAACCCGGACAGTTTCTCCTGTTCGATGTACCTCTCGTTCAAAATCCCACAGACATTCAACCACGTGCATGTTCGATCGCCTCGACCACGGACGAACAAGACCTCCTCTTCGTCGTGAAACTGAAACAGGGCGGACGGATGAGTGAATGGATTGTGAATATTCTCACTGTCGGTCAGGTGATCACCATGAAAGGGCCCTTTGGTCTCTTCCTTCTTCGACCGAATGATCATAACATCCTCTTCGCGGCAACGGGAGCAGGCATTGCGCCATTCCGATCGCAAATTCTCCATGCACTGAAGCAAGGCGACAAGCGTGCGATGCACCTGTTCTTCGGTGTACGAAGTATCCAAGATCTTTTCTGGCATACGGAATTCGAGTCTCTGCAGAAACGACATTCAAATTTCCATCTGCATCTCTGTTTCAGCGGAGAGCATCCGAATGTAGCAGGCGAGATCGGGCGTATCCAAAAATTTCTCCCACATTTCATCAAGAAAAGTGAATCCACAGATCTCTATGTCTGCGGTGCGCCTGACATGGTCACGGATATCAAAAAGATGGGACTCGAAACGTTGGGTCTGCCAAAGCAGAATGTGCATGCCGAAGGCTACATTTGATCAAAACTTCATCTCTCCCCTCTCAATCATCTGCAGCACTTTCGGGTACCACTCGCACTCAAGTTTCTGCACGCGCGCTTTGAGCGTGTTGTGCGTGTCATCTCTGAATACTGAACACTTTTTTTGTACAAGTATTGTGCCTGTGTCTACTCCTTCATCGATCAGGTGAATCGTCATCCCCGACTCGCTGTCTCCTGCCTCAAGCACGAGATCATGTGCCTTCGCACCCGGGTACTTCGGAAGCAATGCCGGATGAACGTTGATAATTCTATTTTTCCACGCACGAACAAACCAAGGGGAGAGAATGAACATCCAACCCATACATGCGAGGAGTGGTTTTAATTCAGGAGAACAAAGAGCTTGAATCGCAGCATTCAGTCGCTTGTCATACGAATCTCGATCTTCGTCTTCTCTCTTCTGGATTACACGCACAGGGATCTTGTATTTTTTTGCATGTTCAATACATCCTCGATCCGCTCTATCTGTGATGAGCCCAAGACATGTCGCATGCAATGAACCATCTGCGATCTTCTCGAGAACGGCGCTGAAAACTGTACCTTTCGAAGAACTGAGGACGATGAAATTCATGAGGAAAGGATAGCATATGAGCAGTCCTCATCCCCTAGCCCCTTCTCCGGTCCTCTCTCCAGCCGATGGAGAGAGGTGCCCCGCTCGGCGGGGCGGAGTGAGGACCGTCAGAGAATCTTCAAAAACTCATCAAACAAATAATTCGCATCCTCGGGTCCGGGCGTCGCTTCGGGGTGAAACTGCACCGAGAAAAATTTCCCCGATTCATGTCGAATCCCTTCAATTGTTCCATCATTTGCATTCGTAAACCATGTCTGCCAACCCGCAGGTAATTTTGTTCCGTCCACGGCAAACCCATGATTCTGGCTCGTGATAATGCATTTTTTCGTCGGCTTGCCGGCCTCCCAGAGCAAGCACGGCTGGTTCACGCCTCTGTGACCATACTTCAATTTGTACGTATCACCGCCGATGGCGAGTGCGAGCAGCTGGTTTCCGAGACAGATGCCGAATGTCGGAATATTTTTGGAGAGTGCCCACTTGATCTGATCGATCGTCTTGTCACACTTCTTCGGATCCCCGGGACCATTGCTGATGAAGAGTCCGTCGTATTTCAACGTCGACGTTGCGAGTGCGTAATCCCACGGAACTCTATGCACCGTCACTCCCCTCTTCAGCCACGAGCGGAGGATATTTCGCTTGATGCCACAGTCGTACGCAATGATGCTTTTTACAGCACCCATAGGAAAATCTTCTTTCTTCGGTTCATACGTCATCACATCTGTGCATGAAACATCCGCAACTAAGTTTTGTTCATTTGGATCTTCGATGCTCTTCGCTCTTCGCTCATCGCTCAGTACTCCATCGTCCTGCACAATCCTCCCGAGCATTACCCCTGTCTCTCGAAGCTTCTTCGTGAGTGCTCTCGTATCGATCCCCGAAATCCCGGGAATTTTGTGATGCACCATCCACTCATGCAATGAACTGACAGCAGTGAAATGGCTGTAATCCCTACTCTCGGTGCTCACGATAATTCCACGAACATGAATATCTTCGCTCTCGTAATTCTTCGAAAAACCGTACTCGTTCTTCTCCTCGCTCGGCACGCCGTAATTGCCAATGAGCGG
>SICN01000013.1 GCA_009691405.1 Candidatus Peribacteria bacterium
AATGACGGTGATTTCAGTTGGAAGAGGATCGACGAATTGTATGACAGCAAGCTTCGAAATCAGCTTGGGAATATGCTGAATAGAGTTCTCGTGATGATCAAGAAAGACGAGAGTGCACTGATGATCAAAAGTACTGCCGCATTCGATGATCAGGTCGCCGAGGAGTGGAAGCAGTATGATGAGGCATTCGGGAAGTTCGAATCGCATCGTGCGATTCAGCAGGTGACCGTCTGGGTTGATCGTATGAATGCCGGATTCAACACGGCTGCTCCCTGGAAACTTACAGGCGCTGAGCGAGCGAGCGCACTCTCGGAGTTTGCCGAAATGCTCCGTCATGCTTCTCTCATGCTTCTGCCGTTCATTCCGCAGTCAGCTCAGGCGATGAGCCGTCAGCTCGGTGTTTTGTACGCAGGTACAATGCTCGACAAAAATTTTGTGATTACGGACAGCATGAAGCAGTGGGGAGGAGTGAAGGATTGGAAAGCGGTAGGGGAGCCTTCGATTCTGTTTCCGCCGCTTCCGTAACTGAGGTGCTGTGCCTCAGCTGCGGGTAACATAGAGCAATCTGGTACTTTTCCTCGATGTGAGCTATACTTTTGTCAGCTCTCGGGTATTCATGCATGACAGCATAGTAAGCAACGATGCCGGAATGGGTGGAGAGAGAGAGCGCACTTACTTCTTTTTCACTTTCTTTTATGTTTGATCCAATGGGAGACCTCACAAATCCCGGTAGCGATGATCCGCTCGCACCGACATCCAATTTTGGTTCTGCTCCTGCTCCTCATCCTCCACGTCCTCCGATGGGAGGTGCAGCAGGTGCAGGCGCCAGTCGCTACGGAGAAGAGCTCCATTCCGTTACGATCCGCGCACGTCAGCGCACGTTCTACATCGATCTGAAGCAATCGAGCAGCGGCAAATTTCTGAAAATCTCCGAGAAGTCCCGCGGTGGGCAGAAGACGACGATCATTTTCGACATCGAGGATTTGCCGGCATTCATCGCAGCTTTGAACGAAATGCAGACGAAACTCTAAAAATCGCATACTACTTCGTCAGCTACTCCAAAAATTACGCTCAACGTATACGAAATACGTCTCGCGTAATTTTGGTTTGCTTCCTCGTATTGTGCGATTTTAAGAGTTTCCCTGTTCGTTTGTTTCTTTTATTTCCTTTTCTTCTTTTCATTCCTGTATTGGCAGCACATACCCGTTCACGGTCGGATTTTGACGCATGACAATGCCGATGATCTTTGCAGCTTCCGCCCTCGTAATCGGCTGATCCGGACGGAAGGTACCGTCTTGATATCCTCGGACGATTTCCCGTTCCACGGCTATGTTCACGTACGGGGAAAACCAATCGGTTTCACTGACATCGGAGAAGGCGAGCACAGTTCCGGTGGATGCTTTCATCTCGATCTGTGCGGCGAGAAGCAGCATCTTCACGGCTTCGGCGCGATTCACTGGCGCATCAGGCTTAAATGATCCGTCGCTGTAGCCGGAGGCAATGCTGAAGTGCACAGCGGTGTAGATCGCTTGCCTTCTGAATGCGTCATCAGCAGGTTGCCCCGGAATGATCCTATTGCCGATGTCGCTGAGAGCAGTCTCACGATTGGTGAGCGTGATCAGATTTGTACAGGTCGACAGCAACACCATCTTGAGGAATTCGAAGCGCGTGACGGGTTGATTCGGTGCGAAGAGAGAGACAGAGCCGCTGCCTGTCGTTTTCACGTATCCGCGGACGAGAGGGAATTTTTGGGGGAGGATGCGAACGTTCTTGAGGAGCGAGACCTCGGCTTTCGCCCAGTGATCGACGGTGTCCTCAAACGGACGGGTTTCCGGCACGACGAGGAAGCAGGCGTTTTCGCGGGGGTTCGTACCCTCATTCAATTCTGCGTTGTCATCGATGCCGTCTCTGTCGGTATCACTTTCAACAGGATTCGTCCCTCGTGCCAGTTCCTCGGCATTTGTCAGTGTATCTCCATCGGGATCATCAACTTTGCTCTGGGGAATGTTCTGCTGGTTGAGTTGCGTCGTTTCTTCCCAATCATCGGGGAGTCCGTTGCGATCCATATCGATCGAATATCTCGGGTCGAGCGGAAAAGGGTCGAGCGGATCGTTGACACCGTCGGAATCCGTATCCTGTTTCTTGGGATCGGTGCCGTTCACGAGCTCGATGCCGTTTACCCAACTATCGGAGTCAGTATCCGCCGTGAGATCGTCGGATTTGTCGAGAGGGTTCCTGTTTGCTCGCACCTCAGAACCGTCGGATTCTCCTCCCGCATCGGTGTCCGTGTTGTAGGGATCCGTCTCGCCCGTGTCCAACGTCCCGCTGCCATCGGTGTCTTCTTGGAGATCGGGGATGCCATCCCCATCGGTATCTTGTTCCGATGATATCGCGAGTACCGTGCCATGGGTTGCCATTCCTCCGAGGAGGATTGCGACGACGAACATCAATGACAGTCGATGATGCATGGATTTATGAGGAAACGACGTTGTGACCGAGTGCGTAGGCTTTTCCGCTCATCGGCTTGCCGCCAGTTGGCTGGATTTTTGTCACGAAGAGCATGGAATCTTCACTGCAGGGGAGAGGAAAACTCTCGATACTTTCCGTCAGTGATGTTGAAAGAATTTTCGCTTCCTTCCATCGTACACCTGGTTCGGAGCCGAGCGCACGAACCATTCGGTCGATCCGAGGTGCGGTCATCATTGCGGGATCGATCACTCCGTCTTCCGTCTTCAGTTTTTTGCAGAATGTTGCCTTCGCATGATTCTGTGCCTGTTCGTGCAGAGTGGAGTGCAGCGTCTCCGTCAGAAGTTTTGCTCCGAGCGTTGCCAGTTTCTGATGCAGTGTCTCAAATGTTTCTCTCGGATCGAGTGCAAGTATTCGTTGGCTGAGGATCGGTCCTGCGTCGAGTTCTTTTGCCATCCGTTGGATGGTGACACCGGTTTCGTTCATACCCTCAAGAATTGCGTGCTGAATCGGCGATGCTCCGCGAAGTAGAGGCAGAAGCGATGCATGCACGTTTACGGCGGCGATTGTCGGCCACTGCAATACTTCCGGAGAGAGGATCTGACCGTAGGAGATAACGACAAGAAAGTCAGGACGAGGAAATTGAGAATTGAGAATTGAGAATTGAGAATTAAATTTCTCGGGTTGTTCTACCTTCAGATCCAGTTCAAGTGCTGCGATTTTCACTGGTGTTGCCGTGAGTATTTGCTTGCGTCCGACCGGACGATCCGGCTGCGTGATGACGAGCTTCACATCGAACTGCTCGTTCGTCGAAAGCGCCTTCAGGCTTGGAACCGCGAATGCGGATGTGCCGAGGAAGACAACGGAGTGTGGCATCTTTTCACCATCGTACATCTTCCTCGCCGCTTGCTGCTACACTTCTTTCGTGTCCCACCGTGTTCCTCAAATTGCCGGCATCATCCGTTCGCTCGTTGCAACGATTGCTCTTTCCATTCCGCCGACGATTGCGGGGCTCACGAGCATTGCGGAGGTGAGAGTGAGTACTGACTTGAGCTTCGCCGATATCTTCGTGAGTTCCGTGGATCGTACCGAAGCAGCTGTGAAGTTTCTTGCTTCGCAGAAGAGCAAGATGCGCCGAGAACTTGCCGAGAAATTACGCGTTCATCGTGTGCCGCTCCTTCGTTTTCATGTCGATATCGAAGGACAGAAAGGGGAGAGGATCGACCGGATTCTGGAGAACCTCTGAAAAATGCAGTCTGCTTTGTCATCTGCGCCAAAATTTTCTTCAACGTATACCGATACGTTTCATAAAATTTTATCTTGATTCCTCGCATACTGCTATTTTTGAGAGGTTCTTCTTTCAATTTTATAAAAACTATCACAGCGAAACAATGTTTCTATTTTAACAGCGCAGTCATATTGAGTGCCCCACTTCTCGGAAGTACACTCGCTCCCTTATGTTGAAAAAGGAAGACATCGATCGGGCACTCGTTCTCATCAGAAATGCAAAGAGAATCTGTTGCATGTGCCACAGGAATCCCGATGGTGACGCCATTGGATCGATTGCCGGCATTGCCGAGCTTTGTATTCAGATTGCGCCTGATACACCCGTGAAGCTTTTTTGCGTCGATCCTTCTCCGCCGCTCTTTTCCTATCTTCCGTGGGTGCAGCGCATCGAACAGGAGCTCCATCCGACCGAAGGTGACGTGTTCATCGTCGTCGATTGCGCCGATCCGAAATTGACGGAATATCACGAGCGTTTTCCGCAGATTTTTGGAGGAACGTGGTCCTCGATTTGTTTCGATCATCATGAGACGAACAAGGGTTTCGGAACGGTGAATTTCGTGATCGCTTCCGCAGCATCGACCTGCGAGATCATTGTGGCATTCGCCGAGGGGGCAGGACTTGCCATTTCATCGGAGATCGCAACGTCGCTCCTGACCGGTTTCTATACGGATACGGGAGGGCTTCTCCATAGCAATACGACGCCGAATGTCTATCGGACGGTTGCCCGTCTTCTCCGCGCTGGAGCGAGGCATCAGACGATGACGCAGTCCGTGTTTCGCACGGCAAAGCTTTCGACACTCAGGCTTTGGGGTCGTGTGCTCGAGAAGATTGCCGTGACAGAGGAAGGCGGCGCGATCTCGGCTCTTACAGAAAGTGATTTTCGTGCGACGGGTGCAGATTACTCAGAGCTCACCGGTGCGATCGACTATGTGAACGCCGTTCCGGGCATGCGATTTTCTCTCGTGCTCACCGAACGTGGAGGAAAAGTGAAAGGGTCTCTGCGGACACTGCGTGACGATGTTGATGTCGCCAAGATGGCTGCGACATTTCAGGGCGGAGGACACAGGAAAGCCGCGGGCTTCGCGGTTGAAGGCAAATTGGTTCCGGAAACGAGGTGGAAAGTAAAAAAACCGTCGATAGAATCAGGAATCAAGAATTAAGAATCAAGAAAATTCAGTACAAGTAGAAAGAAATGGGATTCTTATTCATTTCCTTTACCGCTCGCACCCGCATCGTTTGGCTTCTTGTCTTTAAGGTCCTGTTTTTTCTTCATGACTTCTTCCGGCTTCGTGGTGATGATGCTGTGTTCGCTGGCGCTCGCCACAACTTGGATCGCAACGTGCGTATTGCTGGCGAAGAGGAGTCCCTGTCCGACACCGGAGTTTAGGAGCAAGTATTTCTCGCCTTCTGTCAGGTAGAAGAGTTTTGCGAGGTTATCGACGCTCGATGCCGACTGTTTGAGGAGCAGCTGTAAGGATGTGTTGCTGATGATCGGTTTGCCGTACGGCGAGTTCATGAAGTCGTCGATGTCCTGCGTGATCGTGGTGACACCGAGGTAGTATTTGCGCGCGCGTTTGATGAGTCCGTAGAGGAATTGAGCGGAATCTTCGTATTGCATCAGGTTCCACGCTTCATCGATGACCAGGAGCCTTTTGCGCATGTCTGAGCGGATGCGGTTCCAGAGGAAGTTGAGGACGACGTAGATCGCGATTGGACGAAGCGTTTCCTCGAGATCGCGGATCTGAAAGACGACCATCTCTTTCTCGAGTTCGATGTTCGTCGGGCGGTCGAAGAGCCCCGAGAAGCTTCCGGTCGTGTACTTTTGGAGCGTCTGTGCCATTGATTCTCCGCCATCCGTGGTCTTGAGCACATCGATAAGATCGCCCATTGTCGGCACTTCCATCTTCGTGGGATCGAGGGTCGCGAGTGTGATGCCTCGGAGTGCGTACGTGTTCAGGAGTGCCTTGTCGAGTACTCCCTCTTCCGCGGGCGTGATCGAGCCGAGCATCAACTTGAAGAGCCCATGCAGGTTGATGACCGCACTCCTGAGGATTTCTCCGGTCTCTGCTTCGTCGCCTCGCACCGCCTTCGGCAGATCGAACGGGTTGATACGGTAGCTGCTCTGGAGCGAAATCGGAATCATCGAGCCGCCGACGGTTTTGCAGAGATCGACGTACTCGTTTTCCGGATCGATGACGTACGTCTGCACTCCTTGGATCAACGATCGGAGAATCTCGAGTTTCACCACGTACGATTTACCTGCACCGGAGGTGGCGAAGACGTTTGCGTTCGCGTTCGGGAGGTCGAACCTGTCGAAGATGATGAGCGAGTCGTTGTGACGGTTAATGCCGTACAGGATACCGTGGTCGTCCGTGAGGTCGGAGGAACTGAACGGGAAGCTCGTGGCGAGGGCTTGCGTATTCATGTTTCGGCTGAAGTCGAGCTCGTCCAAGCAATAGGGCAGACAGCTGTTCCAACCGTGTTCCATCTGGAATGCGGCGGGCTTTGTGAGAATCAGTTTTCCGCCGAGGATCGCTTCGACGTCGGTTTGAATCTTCTTCATCTTCACTTCATTCTCGGCGTAGATCGTGAAGTAGAATCCCAGTTGGAAGAGTTTCTCCGATCCGCGTGCCAGAAGGTCGCGGAGTTCTTCCGCGTCCTGGAGAGCGGCTTCGAGCCCCGGGTCTCGCACGATGCCGCGTTGCTGGAGCATGCGGATGCTGCTTCGCATTTCGGCGACTTTCTTCCGGAGCATCTTCATGATCACTCGGTTGCTCGCCGGATAGATGAACATCGAAATGTCGATTTGAATGTCGAAATTGATAAGTTGAGAAAGCCAGTTCGGATAGATTTGGCTCGGCCAGTTGTACGTGTAGAAACTGCGTGCAACCAGCTGGTCGTTCAGTTCGATCATCTTGCGGTCGAACTTCAGTCCCGCAGGGGCGATCACATCGAGGAGTTTTTGAATTCCTTCCTCGTACCTGCGAATGACGTCTTTCTCTTCGGTGGTGAGGGGGCTCTTGTCTTCGGAGAGAACGATCTCTTCGACCGTGCGGTGCAACCCAAGCATTTCGTCGAGGACTTCGACGAGTTCATTCGCTTTGGGAGAAGCCTTTTTTGTCTTTGCTATTGCGGTTTTAGCCATCTCATTAGTATACCAGAAAACTGTCTGTTTTCAAAGAGCCTTCCTCCATGTTTTTAGAGTCCTTCGAAGAGGCTCTGAAACTGGTCTGCACCCCTTCCGGATCTTCGAGAGCCTTTCTGCCGCTGGATGATCTGCAGCTCCTCGATGCCCGGCACATCCACGATGCGATTGCCGGCAATGAGAATCTCACGATTTTGCCGGATGGCTTGGTTCTTCTCTCCGTAGAGAGTGAGCAGTGACGCAAACGTTTCGAGAATGTCTTCGGTCTGTTTTCGCTTCAGGTCGGTCTCGCTGTAGGCTTGCTGTTTCTCGATGACGGTTTTTTGGAGTTCTCCCGCTTCCGAGAAGTCCTTCGCTCGTATGGCATTCTGGAGTGCTCGGTCGGCGTCGCTCCTCTCCTTGCTCTGGGTTCGCAGCAGTGTCTTGAGTTCTTCGAGGGCACCTGAGAGCTCGCGGTAGCGCCCGTTGCTTCTCGATGCGACATTCGTGAGCGACCTCGTATAGGCATCGAGAGTTTGCTGACGATCGGTACTGCGGTTTAACAGGTCGGCAATGTCCACCTGCAGAGCGTCGCCGAATGCTTGCAGGAGATCGTAGTCCGGATCGGTGATCGTGTGTCCTGCAACCATGATCTGCTGGTCGACAGCGATGCCTGTCAGCGCTCCTTGGGACGCCAAAGCAGTCTGCGAGAATGAAATATATTCCGCAATAAACACTCCGAGGAGTGCAGCCGATCTCTGCATCTGAAGTTTCGTCGACAGCGCAATAAGAGGATCGATCGCAAAAATCGCACTGCGACCACCACTGATAAGCGACGGTTCATTCGTTGCATCTTTTTCTGAACCACAGGCACTGAGTGTGGCAAGCGACAGTACGATAATCGACGATAGAAGTCTTTTCATATTCATTTAATATTATACACTATTTTATGAATAAAGTGAAGTACCTTTCCTTCGAGGAGGAGAGTGAGCCATTACTGATACATTGTTCACAAACTATCCACAGACTTATCCACAGTGATGATCAGAAAATGTATCCAAGATTGGGTGTACGATGGTGCATACAAATTTTATTCAAAACAGTGTTAAACAATGAAGAAAAAGAGTGATCAAGAACAAATTATTGATTCGACTAGGAATTCGTGATTTTCAGTATAGAGTTGCGACGTTTTCCTGATCACTTCATTTGTACGATCTCAAAGATACATTACAGGGTACGGCTGAAGCGATTTTGAAGGAAAAATACGGCAGTTCGACAACTGTCCACTTTCAGGTTTCTTTCGAAGATGGTCATGGTGATCTGACGACATCAGTTGCTCTTCAGCTTGCAAAAAAAGTCGGTTCATCCCCTCGTGAGGTTGCACAAGTGCTGGTGGATGGACTGAAGGCGGTGAAGGGGATAACGGATATTGCCATAGCGGGACCGGGTTTCGTGAACATCACGTTGGATCCGGAAGCATTGATTCGTGGTATTACGACTGCACGAAAAGCCTGCGTGCCGATGAAGAAGAGGAACGCGCAACCGGTGATCATTGATTATTCGGCACCGAATATCGCGAAGCCGCTCGGTATTCATCATATTTTGAGTACAATTATCGGTCAGTCCAATGCGAACATGTATCGCCATCTTGGATACGAGACCGTATCGATCAATCACATCGGTGACTGGGGAACGCAGTTCGGTAAATTGGCGGTTGCGCAAAAAAAATGGGGGAAAAAGGATGTCGGAGATCAGACGATCGATGAACTTCTTGGCTTGTACGTGAGGTTTCATGAAGAACTCGAGAAGGATAAAACATTGGAGGATGAAGGAAGGTTGGCATTTAAAAAGCTGGAAGAAGGAGACAAGGAATTGCGTGCATTTTGGAAAGCAGTGATCACGATCACGATGAAATCCATGGAGAAGCTCTACGAGCGACTTGATGTGCATTTTGATTTCACACAAGGGGAGAGTTTTTATGAGGACAAGATGAAGTCGATCCTGGAGGAGGGGAAGGAGAAAGGAGTATTCAAGAAGGGGGAGGAGGGCGCGCTCATCGTCGAATTTTCGGAGGAAAGCAAATTGCCTCCGGCGATCGTGATGAAGAAAGATGGCGCGACCAATTATTTGACTCGAGATCTGGCGACGGCACGCTATCGAATCGACATGTGGAATCCGCAGGAAGTTTTGTATGTGGTGGATATCGCACAGCAGCTCTATTTCAAGCAATTGTTTGCAACTCTTGGTCAGCTTGCATGGAAACTTCCCCATCTCGAACACATCATTTTCGGTCGTATGAGTTTTGCAGACAAGGGCATGAGTACACGAAAAGGGAATATTCTACGTCTCGAGGAAGTGCTCGACGAAGCCGTGAAACGCGCGAGTGCGATTATCGAGGAGCGTGGGGAGAAAATTCAGACCGATGATCCGAAAGCTTTAGCGGAGATGATGGGAGTCGGATCCGTCGTCTACGGCGTTCTCAGTCAGAATCGCAAAATGGATATGGTTTTCGACTGGGACAAGATGCTCAGTTTCGAGGGAAACAGCGCTCCGTACCTTCAGTATACCTATGCGCGCGCGAAGTCCGTGCTACGAAAAGCAGGAAGCGAAGGATCGGATGCGGTCGTTACGTCGCTCACGGAGAAGGAGAGAAAACTCTTAAAGCAGGTTCTGCTGTTCTCCGAGATGGTGGAAGCGGCAAGGAGGGAGCATCTGCCCCATACCTTAGCGCATTATCTTTATGAGCTCTGTCAGGCATTCAACTCTTTTTATGCTTGCGATGAGATCGCAACTTCCTCGGGTTCCACCAGGGATTTTCGTCTCGCGCTTACGTCTCTCACCGCCGAGGTCCTGAAAACCGGCGCCAACATCCTCACCCTCCGCGTTCCCGAACGCATGTAACCGTTTCTTCTTCTCTCTCCCATGCCACGCTCCATTTCCTTCTTTCTCCTCGTTGTTTCCTTCGGAATCCTCTTCGCCGGTTGCACACCGTCGGAGCCGGATAAGAGCTTGGAAGATTTCACGTTCACCGAAAGCGATCTCGAGCGAGTGGCGGAGATTGCGGGTTCCGGAGCCATCGATTTGACACAGCCGTCGTCAACGGAAGTGTTGAGTGTGGCTCAAAATACAGGATCTTCGGTTCTCACCGAGACGGTAGCTGTTACAAAGAATCCGGAGAAACAAGCGTTTTACGACAGTCTTCGGATGGCGGTGCAGGATCAGGGGGAGAATCTGTACAAAGTGAATAATCCCTTCCTCAACGTGCGCGTCTCCATGGATGTGAGTTCAGAGCTTGTGAGACGACTGGGACAGGGAGAGGTGCTGACGGTCACCGAGATTCCAAATGCAGGATGGGCGAAAGTGAAGCTCGGAGACGGCAAAGAAGGCTACGTTGCATTTCGCTACATCGCAAAGCTCGTGACGGAGGCGAAACTTCCCGACGAGAAAAAGAAGTTTGAGGGACAGTATTTCGTCGATTTCCAGTTCCTGAACATTCGCAAAGATCCGTCGTCCCAGGCGGAGAAGATCGGTGAGCTTCCCGGTGAAGCAATCCTGAAGCCGATTTCGATGAGTGGCGAATGGGCGCGAGTCGCCCATGATGGCAAAGAGGGATACGTTTCTTCGCAGTACCTGAAGCCATTTCTCCCCGCATTCCTCGTGAGACAAGACGATTACGCAGTCTCGATTCTTCAGTATCAGGCTGATGACAGTGCCAGCATCGCCGCACTCGGAAAGCACATCGCGGCACTCAAGAACGCTGGGAAGAAAGTCGTGACACTCAAAGCCCTGTATGACACCGTTCTGGCCCAAGAGACGCGTGATGCGCGCATCAGTCCTGACATGGTGATATTGACCGTTGTCGGTGTTTCTGCGAAGAACGTACGTGCGGTGAGTGATGCGCTGGATGGCGCAGGAGTGGGAGCCACAATCTTCCTTCGAACGAAGGACATCGGACTCTCGGGTATCACGGAGAAGATGATTCTCAATCTGCTCGCAAACGGCAACGATCTGCAGTCCTCCGGACATACAGGAGATGATCTTCGTTCGATGACAGACGCGCAGGTGATGCTGGAGTTCGGACAGAGTAAGAAGCTCATCGAAGACATCAGCAAGCGCGAGGTCTCTTCTTTCGCTTATCCGAGTGGCGGAGTGAATGATCGCATCATGAAGCTCGCAAGTGAGTACGGGTATCTCTTCGGGCTCACGCAGACGCCGGATAGGAAATTCACGAGAGCGCAATTCCTGCGTCTTCCGAGCCTCTACGTGACATCGGGGATGACCGCCGATGACATCGTGAAATTGGCGCAATAGAAAGAGAGTCCATCATCGTCACCGACCAAGTGCAGGAGATGGGGGTCTTCTGCACTTTTGCAGAGCTACTTCGAAAAATGAGCCACGATCGTTGAGGTGTTCACGCATTGAAAATGAGCCTGCGGATACAGTGTTTTAAAGGAAAGAGGTGCGGATGCCTTCTCTTTCCATTTGCATTCGTATGCGGCAATTTCCGATCCGGCATGCGTGGATTCGACAAAATCCACTTCGGACCCCTGTCGATTCCTCCAGAAATGGATCGTGCTCGAACGCAGGGTGTACGCTCGCTCTTTGATTTTCTCGGAGATGAAAAAATTCTCAAAGATTGCTCCTTTATCCGGTCGAAGTTCCATGGGATCGAAGTTCCCGAGAAGCGCATTTCTCATGCCGGTGTCATAGAAATAGATCTTGTGGCTCTTATTGATCTCTTTCGTCTTATTCGTGTACATCGGCGTCAACCGGAACACGATGAACGCCTGTTCAAGCAGATTGACATATTTGTAAATAGTGTCTCTGCTGATACCTACTTCCTTCGCGAGTTCCGTGTACGAGATTTCGCTTCCAATTCGCAATGTGAGGAGTTTCACGAGTTTTTCGAAAGCAAATGAGTTTCTAATGTCTCCGAAGAGAAACAAATCTTTGAACAAATAGTCTCCCGCTAATTCTTGAATCAATGTCGTCTTCTCTGCTCTGGATACCGCATTCACGATTTCGGGATACAGACCGAAGGTCATCAAAGATTCGAGATCTTTTTTCACCCGTATTGTCCCGTACGCATCCACGAGTTCGGCGACGGAGAGCGGATACAGATAAAACTTACGATTTCTTCCCGTGAGCGGCTCATTCAGTTTGTTCGCCAATTCAAAGGAAGACGATCCCGTGGCGATCACTCGTGCATTGTTCACATTATCAGCAATCAGCTTGAGTGTGATGCCGATGTCTTTGATTCTCTGGGCTTCATCAATGACGACTAATTCATATCCGGACACAAGCTCCGACAGTTCCTTTTCGCACCTTCATTGCGCCATCCAAGACATCATCGATCGTGATGATCCGCCGCAAAGAAGCCAACTCATGTTTTGCAATGAACTGGGAGAGGATGAGCATATCAGTGGAGCAATCGAGCCATTTTTTTTGCCTTTTCCTGCAACAGCTCATCTTCAAAATGAAGTTCCTCGACATCAATATCTCGATCCGTTATGTCAATGGTGAGTCTGATTGTACCATCAACGAATCCTTTCATAGCATACGTGAGGAAGGCCTTCAGCGTTATTCCTTGGCTTTTTGCCTTCTCCAATGCCCGATTTTTCAGTTGTAGGTCAGCGATAAAGGAAACTTGCGTCGTCATAGACAGTGTGGAAACTACAGATAAAGTAGTTCTATTATAGCTATAAAATAGTTTGTAAGCAAATGATTTTCAGTAACTTGTTCAACGGAGATCATCGATCATCCGCGGGTATGGTATGCATTGTAGAGACCTACAATAGCAAGGATAAGTGCGGGATGATAGGAGGGTCTTATGTGGTTTTGCAGAGCAAGGAAGATTATTTCTTGTTCTCCAAGCTCTGTTCGCGGTGAATGGTAATTTTTGAAGGGTTAAAAATGACATAGGTGTCATGATCTCCAATATCTCCTTCGCCTCCTTCAATGGTAACTAATCCATCGTAGCCTTTTGAACGTACAAATTCAGAAAAATATTCCGGAGTTTTTTGGCCACATTCTTTGAGAATACCACGAGGATTACCACTCAAGCTTTGTGTACCACCAATGGTTTCTCTGTACATTCGTTGCTCATTCCAAGGAAGCTTCCCAAAAACCGGCCCGATTTTTTCCGTCAGATAAGCTCCATATTCCGGCATTATTTTCTGAATATTTTTTGTTGACCGAAGATCCATCATTTTCACATTTTTAACAGAAGCTTCATAGAGAGTCGGTGATTCGCCCTTTGATCCGGACCGCACTTTTGCGTAACCAATTGCTTTGATGGGTTCTGATGTAAGGTACACACCATCTCCAGCAGTCACTTCTCCGGCTTTCTTAAACTCACCTATTTTTGTATTGGGTGAGCCGTGGTATAGAGTTTTCTTTCGTATTTGGATACCCAATCCATCATCGATTGATATTTCTTCCTGACGTTTTGCAATATTTTCGCCTCTGCGCTTCCAATACTGTTCTGATTTTTTCTCACTTTCAACTTTTTGTCTCAACGGAGTTTGTAGGTTTGGAGCTTCTTTCTTTAGTGGAGGAAGAGGTGCTTGTTTTTCTGGCTTTGCGATTGGTGACGGAGGAATTTTCGCTTCGTACTTCGGACCCTCTGTGGTCATTGGTGGCGGGGGAGGAATTGTAAATTTGTACTGTGGGATATCTGGTTTCTTCCCTGGCGGTGGTGGCGGAGCATTGATTCCATTCGGAAGCTTCTTCGGTGGTGGAGGAGGTACATTTTTAGGTTGGTAATTTGATGGAGGAGGCGGTGGCGGGACTCCGCACACTCCCATGCGCAGAAGCTTTACTCCGTGTTCTCTGCCAATGCCGACACTCTGAAAGTTGTCGATCCACTGCTTCAGCGTTTCCGGTGCGTACGTTGCATTGCCGTTTTCATCTACACCTGTCCGTTTCAGAGGACTCTCTTTGTGAATCTGCAGAATGACAGCGCTTTGGTCCCGAGTCAGTGGTGTTTCCACAATCGCAGCTGCGCTCTGCATTCTCTTTGCCAGCCCCTCCGGCGTGTCCGGCAGAGCGAGAATTTCATCTCTGGATCGGCGTTGTTCCGGAGTCAATGTTCTCTTTCGGGAGGCGTGCGGATTCGATTCCGGTTCAGAGCGTTGCTGGCTTGTGTGTTGGCTCGGAGGAATGCCTTCGAAGCCATCATTCGTTGGTGACAGTGCGTCAATTTGTCGCTCCAAAACCTCTCGCACCTCTTTCCGTATCAGAGTTTTATGTTCGTCTTGGTAGTGCTTGAGATCTTCCACAAGATTTTCCTTCTTGTAACCTGCGGGATACTGCTTCTGCAGATTTTGCACAACTGCCGGATCGGCGTTTTTGTACTTCTCGAAGTCCGTGGCGATCTTGAGCATCGAAGACAGTTTTGCATCAACCCGATACGATGTCAGTTCCGTGCCGCTCGCATCGGTGGTTGTGATGAAGTCCTTGCCTCGCGCTGCTGCGGTAGGGGAGTTGGCTGCAAGGACGGCGTGCGTAGGATTTTTTCCGAGTGCAAGCGTGTTCTTCTCCGCGATGGTGCCGGAGACTTCATCGGCATGCTTGAGCAGTGATCCCATGATTTTTGAGTAGAGGCCTTGTCCCTGCAATGTTCCTGTATTGGTTGTTCCCATGGACACAGTCTTTCCTCCATCAGAAATTCGCACGGGAATGCGGAAATTCGGATCGGTAATCGTCGTGATCACCGCGTTGACGACATCCTGAGAAGATTTTGGTTGCGTGAATGTCATTTGTAACGGCACGTCGGTCGTCACTCCTGTTTTCTTGTCGACAGCGACTTCTGTGAATGTTCGAACGATGGCAGTCTTCGACGGATCCTGCTTGAAGTGATCGTACACAACCGCAAGGTCGGAGGCCTCCTGTGCGTTTTTGGCCGCAATGGTCTTCTGTGGTGGAGGAGCAGGATCTGGCGTTGTTTTCTGTTTTTGTTCAGGTGTTTCTTCATCAGTCTTTTGGTTCTCTTTTGCGGATTTTCCTTTGGCTACTGTTTCAATCTTCCCCTTCACTCCCGTCTTATCCAAGCCTTTGCCGATCGCTCTCCCTGCTGCCCGACCCACGGCCATTTCTCCTAGGGTCACTCTGTGCGCTTCTTGTCCGGTAACGGCTTCTTTGATATCTGCAAAGGCATGTTGAATCTGCTGGTCTTTGAACATATCGATGAACTCGATGATCATTTTTTTGATTCCTGTCGCCGTCCATCCCTGTTTGCTATTTATTTCGAAAATCTTCTGCACGCTCTTTGCGACGGGACCGAGACGTTGCAGGATTGCTTTCGCGAACTTCCCGCCACCGATATAAGCAGTGGCGATGTCTTCCACGATTTTCCACGCCAGTTGTTCCGGTGCCGTCTGTCCTGTCGTAAGTTCCACGATGTATTTCGGGATGAGTGCTGCGGCGATCCCCGGAGGACCGGCGTACGAAGCAGCCATTTCGAGAGCTGTTTGAGCATACTGCACCCCCTGTTCGGCTATGTCACAGGCTTTCATCGTCCTATCAAATTCCGCTCGGAGTTTTTTGAAATCCGGACTGGTTTTCTGCAGTTCATTCGCAATGTCGCCTTTCGCTTTCAGGCTTCTTAGAAGCACGGCGCGAAGCTCCGGTTTTTGGTTCGCCTCCGCATACCGTTTGTCGATGTTCGTTTGGAGCTGCTGCAGCTGATTGTAGTATTTTTGCGATTGATCGATGCCGGATTTCTCGTTGCTGCCCCAGCGCTGGAAGAACCACTGATTCTTCAGTGTCTTCCGCGACTCTGCGATGTTCTTCCTCGCTCCTGTCATCCGAATGTTGATGGACAGCGAGATGTCGTCGTAGCGCTCTTTCAGGTCGCGATTCAGTTGATCTTCTTCACGCTTCTGCTTCTCTTCCGGTTTTTTCTCTGCAGAAACATCCGTGTTTTTCATTGTCTCTGATTCAAGGTCTGCAAACCGATTCAGGATGTTCTCGACGGCTTCGCTGTCAATGTCATGCAGCAGCGTCAGCAATTTTACTTCGAGACTGTTCGCCGTCGTTTCCAACTTTTCCGCACCGGCGGCATCGGTTGTTTTTCGTTTGTCTGCTCCCGATCGCAGGTTCTCGATGCCTTTCGTAATGCGATAGCTGGGTTCAAGCAGATTCTTGCCTTCACGCTCGTACTTTTCATCTTTTTTACTGTCAAGCAGATCGACTCGTTCCTGTTCGCGTGGAACAGCATCCTTGCTGCGTGCCGATTCGGGAGTTTCAGGCGACATCGATGCTCTGGAGTAGGCTTGCGTTGCAATCGACATCATTCATGTCCTGCATTTTCTCTTCCTCGCGCTGTGTTTCTTTCTGGAGTGCATGCAGGCCGGTTTCAAGACAAGACAACTGCTCCGCCGAGTAATTCTCGGGATGACCGAGAATGGTATCCAAAATCTCCGGAATGGCTTGTTGATATTTGTTTAGCATATTCTGAATATTCTAGCAGAAAAATGGCTTCTTTGCCAGTAGCACGGGCTTCCAGCCCGTGTCCATTGATCACGGTCAGGATGACCGTGTTACTTCTTCGGCACCGTCACCTGTTTCATCAGTTGATCGAAGATGCCTCCTTTGGTCTGGTTCTTCGTGTACTCAGCTGCGGACGATGCCGCCTGATCGGCGATCATCTTCATGAATTCCTCCGTATGATTGATGAAATACCAGCCGCCGCCGAGGAAGAGCGCAAGAGGGATCAGATTGACGAAGAACCGGATGCCGCCGCCGATGGTGCGCATCTTGTCGCGTTTATCGAGCCTCTCGAGGTGCAACACGATACGGTCGAGTTTTTGCTCAAGAGTCTGGGGAGGGGGAGTGACTTTCGGTGACATAGGGCGAGTGTAGTCGGTTAAAATCCTCTCCGCCACTTCCGAAACCTCTCGAACGCATAGGTGAACCAGTAAGTTTTCGTTACGGGCGTGTCTTTACAGTGCATGAGGTTCAGGACTTTTCCTCCGAAGCCTGTTTTGAAGAGGGTGACGCCGGCGAAGGGATGTGAGCTCTGGGTTGTGTGATTATTTTTTTGCTCTTCGCTTGTCGGAGCAATTCCCCAGAAGTTGTAGATTCGGTCTCCGCGTTTCATCGCATCCTTGATTGCCGTCCATTGCAGCAAATAGCTTGCTGGGATTTTGCTATGTGCACTGTCGCTTGCGCCGTGGTGATAGCTGGTTTCGCCGAATGCATGGATGTGGATGGACGACGAAATCACGTTTCCCTGATACTCGGCAAGGTACAGGGTGCATTCTTTTCGCTCTGCGAAGCGCTTTACCTGTGATCGGAAGAATGCATCCGAGTAGGCGACAAAACCGTGCCGCTTTCTCGTCTCTTCATGGAGCCCTAGGAAATGTTTCAGCTCTTCGTTCGGATTCTTCGATGCTCGCACCGTGACTCCGTCACGTTCTGCTCTGCGGATTAAATTTCTGGTTGTCGAGCGCATTGCCATCAGAATTTCCTTCTCATCTCTCATTTTTCCGTCGCTGTTCTTGAGCGGCAAGTACCAGACGTGTTCCGCAAGCAGGTGGAGAGGGGACTCTACCGATCCTACCGCTTCTTCGGCTGCGTGATGCCTTCCGTGTACCCAGAAAGGGCTCATGCGTATGAAAGAACAGTCGAGTTTTTTTGCTTCTTTCTTCAGCACATTTATAAAGCCTTGTGTTGCAAGTGACGCGTCGTGTTCATTCATCGTCTCGCTGATCACAGGACCGTAGGGAACGGACAGATGCTTGCCTCTACGCGCAGGAACGAGATGTGCAAAACAGATGCCCTGCAGCACTCCGTCGAGCTCCGCGACGAGCCGAATTGGTTTCTGACCGATGTCGGCGTACACATCACCCATCGTCCAGCTCTGCAGAAACGGGTTCCAAGGCTCCGACTCCAGAAAATCATTCCAAGCTTTTTGGTCGATGGCGTGGGAGATGTGCATTGTGGAGAGTGTAGCAAATTCTATCCGTAGCGGAGGTTCGTAACCTCCGCGGTTGTGAAGAATTATGAATGTCCGCGGAAGATATGGATCTTCCGCTGCGATTATTTTAACAATTCATCGATCCTCTCCGCCAATACTTTTGCTTGTTTGATCGTCATCGTGGGATGTGTCGGCAGTGACAGTATCGCCATGCATGCTTTCTCGGCTGCGGGATCCGACCCCGATTCGTATCCCGTTTCCGTAATGTCCACCGTGTCCGGGCATACGACACAGCCTGTCCAGCCATCATCCAGATGAATATTGTCTTTCTTCAGAAGTGCGCGCTTTTCTTTCGCGCCTGAAACGAAGAGCGGGAATTTCTGGAGCGGCATATCGCTGTGTATTCCTGGAAGAAGCGGCCACTTTTTCTCTTTCCCGTATTCCAGAAAGAATTTCGTGAGCATCCGACGATGGTCATTGATGCTCTGTACTCTTGAAAGCGAATGCAGAGTGAGCGCGGCACAGGCGTTTGGTAGTCGATGGAGGAGGGGAGACATGTGACCCTCACGCTCTTCTTCCGTGAGGATCGGTGAGAAGAGACCGAAGACATTGAGCAGTGCCAGGATCGGTTTCTGGAGTCCGCACCAGATAAGCGGGCGAACAATATAGACCATACGCGGAGCGTACGTGAGGAGCGTGAAGACGTTCCCCCACGACCTTTCGACCGCGTTTGATTCGAGTATTGAAATCTCGAGGCTTACTTCCGGATCACGCGTGATGATGGAGCCGCCCGTGATCCCGGAGATTGCCTTATCGCGACCGAAACTGAGGAGGATGGCATCGCCCAGTCTGCCGATTTCTGTCGGTCCCGTGTCATCCGGAATGATGTGCGCGCAATCTTCGATTAGAAGAATTCTGTGTTCATCGCAGAGTGCGCGCAGTCCTTTCGTATCACTCGGGATCCCGAACGTGTGCTGACAGATCACAGCGCGTGTTCGTGGCGTGATGCACAGAGCGACACTTGTAGCGCTCAGGTTCAGTGTGTCTTGGTCGATATCCGCATAGATCGGCACGCCTCCTGCCGCATGGATCGCATTGGGTACGACGACGCAGGTGTAGCCTTGCACGATCACTTCTTCTCCTGGTCGCAGATGGATCGCTTTCAGGTAACCGAGGAGTGCTTCGCGTCCCGATGAGAATAGCCCCACTTCCCCACGGAACTTTTTCGACAATGTTTGTCGAAGCTTCTCAATGCTCGTACCGCGCACGTACGTGCCTGGGTTACAAGCAAGAGCAAATGCTTTTTTCACGAACGATGCATCGACGTGCGGACCGAAGCTGTGGTGGATAGGAGAAAACAAAAGTATGGAAGGAAAAATATTTTTTGCAGCGTGGGTCTACTGACCCGCGAAAGGAAGAAGTTCATCGATGGCTGTTCTCGGCACACGTCCGATGCAGACCAAGAGTCCGTCTTTGTTGATGGGGGATGGTGAGGAGGAGAGCAGTACTGCGCGTTCGCCAAAGCCATTATTCTTGAAGTATGACAAGAATCTCGGATTGCCGATACAGACACGATCGAAGACGGTTGCTGCCATTGTCGAGAGTTCGCTGTGCATTGCCTGTTCCGATTCTCCAAGTTCGATGATGCCGTCTGTCAGGAGTACTTTTTCACGGTGCGGTTGCGACTGTGCCCAGGCAATTGCCGCACGGAAGCTATCGGGACTTGCGTTGTACGTATCGTCGAGCACAGTGACACTTCGGATGTGTTTCACTTCGAACGTTCTCTCGAGTGGCTTGAAGGTCGCAAGTTCACGCCTGATGTCTTGTAACTCCATGCCGAGTTTCTGCGCTGCGGCAATTGCAAGCAGGATGCTTGTGACTGTGTGTGTTCCCGCAATGGGGACAAGGAATTGCTGACCGTTCAACACAAAGCGGAGACCGCCGGTTGTCTCTTCGATATCGAGTGCGGAGAGATCGGCTTTTCCGTCCGTGCCGACGGTCGTGATTCGGCAAGCACACAGCTCTTTCAGTCTATCGCTAGCCGCATTGTCACGGTTCATGAATGCATGACCACTTGTTGGCAGCGCTGTGAAGAGTTCGCCTTTCGCCTCTCGAATCGCTTCAAGGCTTCCGAAAAGCGAAAGATGTTGCGATCCGATAAACGTGATGATCCCCAGTTGAGGTTTTGTAATCTCCGTCAGCAATTTGATTTCGCCTTTCCGGTACGCACCCATTTCGATGATCAACGTTCCGTTCCAGTCGGCAGGTTTATCCTGCAGGGTTTTCGTCAGCCAACGGGCAACACCCATTTCGCTATTTACGTGCACCGGTGTCGCGAGAGCTCCGCGTTTCTTGAGAACATGTGCGAGCAGTTCTTTCGTCGTCGTCTTGCCGATGCTGCCCGTGATGCCGATGACGGTGATGTGGGGATGTGCAAGGCGCAGATTTTTTGCTTTTCTCAGCGTTCGCATCTTCAGAAATCCATCGAGCGGTTTTGTCAGAAGCCAGCTTAAAAGCACCCAGAGAGGGCAGAGGAAGGGGAGAAGAATGAAGGCAGGTAAAGGCAGAAAAGGCAGAGAATTTGGAATGAGTGTGCTGAGAACGAGCATCAGTCCGGCTTTTGCGGTGAAGATAGGCATCGGTTGTCTGCCGAGAATAATCTGTACGCAGGTGAGAGTCGAAAGGACTCCGAGGAGACCGAGTGTCAGCATCATCAAAACGAAGACTTCATCTGCGAGAGTCGATGCAGTAGCAGCGATAAAGATTGCCGTTATGAGTATCGTCGGTCGGAGCGTCCCGAAGAGTTGCCGAAGGACGCCTTCGCGCTTCAAGTGTTCCGTTAGTCGATCGAAGCGCCATTCTTTCACCTGCCACAGCGCAAGGAGCGTGAGGGTAGGGGACAGACACGCCAGAAACACGAGGATTGGGACAATCAGAATCATGACAGATTCATTCTAGCGTGGATTATGGCTGCAATGTCTTCAGCTTTGTCTCGATGCACGGCATGTCTGACGCCTTCGTAGGCGTGAAGATAGCTCCCTCGAATATCGCGTTTCATGGTCAGCGCATCGGAAAACGGCGTCATCCTGTCGTCTTTGCCCCAGAAAATATCTGTGGCGATATGAATGTCTTTGAGGATCGGGCGAAGATCCTCTGCACTCACCTTGATGAGTGTTTGGCGCATCACGGCGCTTGCTTTCTCATAGTCGTGAACACGCACGAGCTTGTAGAGGATCTTTTTTCCGAGTGGAGCCAGGAGCGACAGTCCCGGAAGTGCGAAGAAAAATTTTCCTGTCTTGCTGAGCGTCAGTCCAATGATTCTCTTGATATGCCTTGGGTGACGTAGGCCTGCGGCAGCACAGAGGTAGAGGTGGGTGATCGAAAAGCTATGAGACATGAGCTTTGAGCTTTGAGCGGATTGTCTATACGCGAGCTTTAGAGCAATTCTTCCCCCATGAGAATGTCCCAAAAGATGTATGCTATTTTCCATTTTCAATTTTCCATTTTCAATTTGCTTCATAATCCAAGCATCGACCCAGTCCGCGTACTCATCGACTGTCCACGGTCCCATGGGCTCCGGTTCGCTGCCGAAACCCGGAAGGTCCGGGGTGAGGATCTCGATAGGTTCTTCTTTGAGTGCAGCACGGAGCTCGGTAAACGACTCTTTGGAGCCTCCCCAGCCATGCAGACAGACCAAAACGTGCTTCATGAGTGCAGTATAGCCTCCTTCGGATACTTGCAAAATATATAAAATAGTGTATAATAACAACAGATTTATTCTTTACACACATATCAATATGCGTATGACTGCAACCGAGAAGCAGAAGAAACATATGGTGATTGTCGGGATTTTCCTCGCCTTCATCCTTATGGCGACGATCTTTATTTTCTTAAGTCCGTCAGATGCGGCAATCGGTGATCCTCCGGGAATGGGTTCGTCTTCGAGCATGCCTACTACTTCCAGCGTATCCAGTATGCCGACTTCGTCTTCGAGCATGCCTGCTACTTCCAGCGTATCCAGCATGCCGACGATGCCAGCCAGCATGCCTGCCACATCCAGTGAATCCAGCATGCCTGAGATGCCAGCCAGCATGCCTGCCACATCCAGTGAATCCAGCATGCCAACGATGCCATAGTTCTTGAAATCAATATTCAGGACAAAAAGTGAGCCTCAGGGCTCATTTTTTGTGTTGCAACGAAGGGGGAAAAGATCGGAAGTAATTGACAATATTTAAGAAAAATGTAGATTATCACTTAAATGGTGGATCACGACTCCTCAAGTCACGATCATTGGCACTCCAGAGCGGTTGCAGTTTCCGATCCACCCCGTTCGGAAACCCCTTCAAAAGCAATCGCTGCGATGGATACTCCGGTTACTTCCAACGCATCTGAGAATGTGGATTCTGCGGAATCCTTATTAAGCAGATTCGAATTTTTGTATGGTATCACGAAGGGGGATCCGACAAGTGAACGCATGAAGCAACGGATGAGTAAGTTTTCCCCGACGGATTTGAGCACTCACCGTTTTCAAGTCATTGCGGCGTTATCTGGTGAAATTTATGAGGATCCTGCCGCTCCTCCTTTGGTTGCCCTTCGTTTCAACAATGCGTCTCCCGCCACTTCCGTTATTGAAGACACCGATGGTCGGAAGTTTCCGATCATCGATCCGGAACTTGGCAAGGGAGGACAAGGATCCGTTTTACTCGTCGAAGATTCTTCCTATCCGATCGCAGACGGGAGGCATGATCAAGTGCTAAAAGTATGTCCGATCACCGTGATGAAGGAAAAGAAGAACAAACGATGGATTGCGGCGGAATCAGATCCAAGGTCGGATGTCGCACGTACTTCAAGGGAAGCGATGATTGCCGAAGAGCTTTCAAAAGAGGATTCTTTGAAGTATATGGCTCCGAAGTTTTTGGGAAGAGTGACGCGCAAAACGGTCACGGCAACCGGCGAGGAAACATTCAATGCGTCAATCCAATATGAATTCGCGCGCAGCATGTCGGCCAAACAACTTCGGGACGGTATGGGTGAGCATACGATGCCTCTGCGCGCTTTCTATGATCTGGCGTTGCAGATGCTCATCAGCACGCATGCTTTTCATTGGGCAAAATTCATTCACCGAGACATCAAACTTGGGAATTTCGTCATACGATCCGACGGCAAAGGAACAATGATCATCGATTACGGGTATGCGAAGAGAAAAGGAGATGACGAGGGCGATGAGGACATGACCGTTCTGACGCAAGCCGGCGTTCTGATGGGTACTCCGGCGTATATGTCTCCAGAGCAATTCGATTCTCCCGCATCGGTCGATGAAAAGGCGGATGTGTATTCTCTGGCCGTCACTCTCAATCAATTGTTGACCGGTCGTTTGGTTTTCAAGTGCGCGAATGCGACTGCGTATCGCTTGGCGCATTTGAACGAACCTCCGACGGAAGCAATCGATCATCTGAAGACGCTCGGTCTTCCGGAAGAAATTGTGACTTCGCTTGAGCAGGCGCTTGCAAAAGATCCCGAACAGCGGCCGACTGTCGAAGATTTGATGAGGATTTTTGTGAAGTACTCCAGTTTTGATACGAAGTTGAAGCCAAGAGACATGCTTGAAAGGACAAGGAGGGGCTTGATGAAGCTCAAATTGCCGGAGGAACTTCTTCAGCAAGTGTCGAAACCGGATGCACCGCTTCCTTCGGGATTCCCTTCCAGTCCGAATGATCGCGATGATAAGGGTGCGGAGAGCATGTATTTTGCTCTGAAAGCTGCGTATCCGATGCAGGTGGTTGCCTCAACGCGCAGAGGAATCGGTCGCGCACTCTGGCCTGTCGTTGCTCTTACGGGAATAGTGGCGGCAATGACCGGTAACTCTATGCTTAGGAAAAATTCGGTGAAGGAGTCTTCCGTTCCGACGGTGACACCAATTGGTGTCGATGTTCCTTCTTCGCCTGTTACGACGGTGTCTCAGGAGTCTGTGACCGGCAGAGAGAACGTGCAAGAGTCTCCTCAGCAACCTTCTTCTCAAGAAATTTTCCATTCCTCCGATCTTTTCGAAGGCACTGTCGAGAAGGGAAAGCTGACGAAACTCGTATTGTTCAAGGGTAAGACCTGCGAAATGACGGTCGATGCCGCCAAGATCCTCACATTCACGAGTGGTGGCAAAGTATCGATGGTGAAGGTGGACATGTCTCTTGAGATGCTCGAGAAATATACAGGGCTTTCGAGGGAGGAATTACTCAGGCAGAAACCGAAACTGAATGGAATGACATCGGTGCCTGCGTTTCTCATCGTGAACGGTCAGGGTTTCGTGTTCACGATCAATTACACTGGATGGGTGTCCGGTGCCGGAGATCAAGCATCTGTTCATACGGATCTTTCGGATTCCGCTATCCATACTCAATACGGCGAGCATGTGGCTCTTTCGAAACAGGAGAGTGATTATCGCAATGATCCGAGAATGTTGTCAGTTCTCGATTCCTTGCCTGAAACACAAGAGTTTGAATCTTTGGACGACTATAAAAAAGCATGTTTAGGCGTCATCCTGAGTTGGAAAAACGAATGCAAAAACGCTCAACAGAAATAGCTCCTACCGTCGGTGATACCCTCCGTGCGACCTTCCTCCCGTTCGATGTTGCTGCCCTCCTCGAAAGCCCGCTGGTCTCGGTCGATACGCAGGTCTTGGAGCATCTGCAACATGCTTCATGCCCGCAACCGACGGCATCTCGGTGACGGCGATTGTGGTGCGGATGAGGCGTTCGATTGTGCGGATCTCGCCGCGCTGATCGTGATTGACGAAAGAAATCGCTTGTCCCGCTTTGCCGGCTCTGCCAGTACGACCGATGCGGTGCACGTAATCTTCGGGATTATCCGGAAGGTCGAAGTTCACAACGAGTTCCAAGTCCACCACATCGATGCCACGTGCGGCAATATCCGTTGCCACGAGTACGCGGAATCTTCCCATCTTGAATCCTGCTAGTGCCTCTCTTCGCTGCGGGAGCGAGCGGTTGCTGTGAATTTCTGCGGTCTTGTGACCGAGAGCCAGAAGTGCGCTCGCAAGTTTCTTGGCACTGTGCTTCGTGCGGACGAAGACGAGGACGGTTCCTGTCGAGTCTTTCAGAAGTTTATCGAGCAGTGTCGTCTTCTCTTCTTTCTTCAAAATGATCATGTGTTGCTCGACTCTCTCTGCAGCCGTTCCCGCCGGAGCAACTTCGATGCGAACAGGAAGGCGCATATGGTTCGTCGCAATCTGGCTGATCGCGTGGGGCATGGTTGCGGAGAAGAGGAGTGTCTGCCTCTCGGTCGGGACGACTTTTAAAATTTTCTGAATTTGTGGAGCAAAACCCATATCGAGCATGCGGTCGGCTTCATCGAGAACCAGAGTATTCACTTCCCGAAGCGTGATCGTTCGTTGTTCGAGGTGGTCGATCAGACGACCGGGAGTGGCAACCAAGATTCTGGGGTTTCTCTTGATCATCTGACGTTGCAAGCTCATTGACGCACCACCGATGAACACGGCAATACCGATGCCAAGCTTGAAAGCGATCTTCCGAAGCGATTCTTCCACCTGCTGCGCGAGTTCTCTTGTCGGCACGATGATCAGAGCTCTGCCCTTACCCTGGTGCAGCCTCTGGAGGAGCGGTATGCCGAATGCGAGTGTCTTGCCCGTCCCCGTCTGCGCGATGCCGATCATGTCCTTGCCTTCCAGTCCCGCCGGAATGGCTTTGTGCTGGATGGGTGTGGGAACGAGAATTTTCATTTCCGTGAGAACGCCGAGAATATTCGGTGCAATTCCGAGGGAGGCGAAT